>NZ_CP009286.1:1028500-1340500 GCF_000758685.1 Paenibacillus stellifer | reverse complement strand
GGCAAGGATCAGCTCGTCGAGCCTTTCGTACCGTTGTCCGGCCAATCCGGTAAGCGGAAAGATGCGAAGCTCTCTCCGGGTGACCCGCAGCAGCTCGCGAAGGCAGGAAAGGTGAAATTCATAGTCAAGACGATCGCCGTAAATGAACAGGAAATGGCCGGACAAGGTCAGGTCGAACCGGCCGTCTTCAAAGGGCAGCTTCGGCAGAACGGCCGGAACATAGCGTTCCGGATGAAGCTCCATATCCTCCGTGCATTCCCTCAAGGCCCGATGGCGATGCTCCGCAAGTTCGTCTACCGACCGGAAATAGTCCCAGCGGAAGCCCGCGCAGGCCGATTCCATTTTCTCCAGTGTATGGACGATATCTTCCCGTCCCTTCTGCTCCAGAACCCGGGCCGGGAATTCATACGCGATATCGGAGGACACGGCCCGTGCTCCGGCACGGCTCGCTCCTGCGGTAAACGCGCAGGCACCGCCCGGACAATCCAGGATGTCGCGGCCGGCCAGTTCCTTTTCGGTTAATCCGAACATGGCCAGGTACTCCTCATACGTTCTTCCGATAAATACAATTCGGCTTAAATCCAGCTTGCTCTCTTCCAGACTCATCTCATCTCTTCCTTTCTCAGCTAAGCTCATCTCATCTTCAGCGCCTCAGCACTGCTGACTATACTCTAGCACAGGTGATATGGCTCCCGCCATAGATTTTATCCGCCTTCCGAAGCCTTCTTGAAGCTCCGCAAGACTGCATGAATAGACTCTCCTGCATACAACCATACTAACTGCGGTTCACCATTAATTCCATTAGGAGGAAATCAATTGAACACAAATATTTCGAATCAAATCAACCAATGCGAACAGCTTATTCAGCAGATGATCAGCCAAACCCAGCAGGCCAGCCAAATGTATCAGCAGCTTCTTCAGCAGGAACAGCAGAACGCCAATCAGCTGAACGAAATTGCCGAACGCGAGCACAGAGCAGCTCAGACTATCCAGACGGCACTGAACGGCCATCAGACTGCCATTCAGCAGCTGCAGCAGGTATCCTCAATCTGTCGCCAGCTAGAGCAATCCGCTGCATCGTCTATCGGTACGTCCTATAGCCAGCCGCTGTTCAACAACCCGGGTATCGGCTCCCATTCCTTCGGAGCTCCTTCCTTCGGCGGCTCTCCGATTGGCTCCTCTTCCATCGGATCTTCTTCGATCGGTTCTTCTTCGATCGGTTCTTCTTCGATTGGCAGCTCCCCAATCGGTTCTTCCTTCGGCTCCCCGTCCTTGGGCCATTCACCTATTGGCTCGAACACGGGATCACACATCGGCTCCATCGGCCGGGGCTACCAGCAGTAACATTCGCCCTTGATTGAAGGAACGGCGGAACTCCCTGCACAGACAGGATTTTATCTCCGGTCTTCAAGACGGCTGACAAAAGGACCGTTTCCGGCTTACGGCTGGAAGCGGTCCTTTTGTACATAAAGCGATTTTGATTTGATTTAATTTTTAACTATGCTACAATCAAAATTACAAATCATTAGCAGCTATATTAAGGAAGGTGAATTTTATGTCCATTCAGCAACTTCATTCCGAGGAGGAATTGAAGCAATATATTTCGCGCTCCGGCAAAAAGCTGCTGTTCAAGCACAGCACAACCTGCCCGATCAGCGCCAAGGCCTATGAGGAATTCCAGAGCTACCTGAAAGAGAACGAGACGGACGCAGCCGTTGTCCTGGTCATTGAGGACCGCCCTGTGTCCAACAAGATCGCCGAGGAATTCGGCATCAAGCATGAGTCGCCGCAGATTTTCCTGCTGGACGACCAGAATGTGACCTGGAATACCTCCCATTGGAAAATCACGAAAGCAAACATCACCGAGGCTGTCGCCCAATGAGCGCGCCGGTCATCGTCTATTCGACGGAAGGCTGCGGCGACTGCAGCCGGGTGAAGCAGATGCTGAAGAATGAGGGCGTTCCGTTCGAGGTCCGGGATATTCTGGCAAGCGAAGCCTATCAGCAGGAAGTGGAAAGCCTCGGCTTCATGGGCATTCCGGTTACGGTCGCGGGAGGCCGCGCGGTGAAAGGCTTTAACCCGGATGAGCTCAAGGAGCTGCTCGCTTCGGCGGGAATGAAGAAATAAGCTGCACTATGAAGGCCAGGGTCTCAACTTTGAGATCCCGGCCTTTTTGGATGGGTCAAGGACGAATCTGCCCGGAAAATCAAATGCTGCATGATCCGTCGTTTACGCCATTTCCAGGTTGGTGATACACTGGATGGGGCGAGCTGAATTCGCCTAACTGAACGGATGAATTCCGGAGGAATCCTAATGAATCCCACGATAAAGGATGTCGCAAAAAGAGCGAATGTCTCCATCGCAACCGTCTCCCGTGTACTTAACAATCTGGGGGGCTATTCGGAGAACACCAGAGAAAAGGTTATGCAGGTCATCCGGGAGACCGGATACCGGCCCAACGCCGTCGCACGGGGGCTGATCAACAAACGGACAAGAACGATCGGGGTGCTGTTTCCCCGGGTGTCCAGCTTTTTTTCCTCGGGAATACTGCAGGGGATTGAAGAGTATGCCCATATCCACGATTACAGTATTATGATCTGCAACACCGGGGGTGACGGCAATCGTACACTGAAGGTGCTGGAGCTCCTGCAGGAAAAGCAGGTGGACGGCGTTATTTTTTGCAGCAGCGCGCTGAAAACGGAATATGTTGAGATCATGGCAGGCATGAGGGTTCCCGTCGTTCTGGTGTCATCCGAAAGCTCCTATGCGAATATTCCTTTTGTAAGAATCGACAATTATACGGCGGCCTTCGAGGCTGTAGAATATCTGATCGGCAAAGGACACCGGAATATCGCTATGATCGGCGGGCGACAAGAGGACCAACTGGCGGGCGTGCCCAGGCTGGAAGGGTATTTGGGTGCGCTTCGCAAGCATCATATTCCGGTTGACGAGCGCCGCATCATATACGGCGATTTCAGATACGAGAGCGGATATAAGGGATTTGAAGCGCTTCTGGAGTCGGCCCGGGATATGACCGCCATCTTTGCGGCCAGCGACGAAATGGCACTTGGGGCTCTGTCCGCTGCATACAAGCACGGAATTCGGGTGCCGGACGATATTTCGGTTATCGGATTCGACGGACTGGAGCTGTCCAGGATGGCGGTGCCTCCGCTAACCACGGTACGGCAGCCGCTTGTCGAGATGGGCAGCCTCGCTTTCGAACTGATCCTTGAGATGATCGAGACCGGCGAAATCCCGGAACAGGCGAACATCGTCCATCACTCGATTGTCGAGCGGGATTCGGTAAGAACTGTTGAGGATTGAGCGGCCAGATAGAGAGCCTGTCCACTTTTTTTACGTTCGGCTTATTCCCCGAAATCAATCGCCCTCTATGATATAGTGGGATTTCAGGGCAGGTCTGAAGAAAATCGGGTAGTCCAATTCGAAAATTACGGAGGAAATGACAGTGACCAAAGTGATCAACTTCGCGCACCGGGGCGCGTCGGCGGCATGTCCGGAGAATACGATGGCAGCCTTCCGGCGGGCCCTTGAGCTCGGTGCGACGGGTATCGAGACCGATGTCCAGCTGACGAAGGACGGGCATCTGGTGCTGATTCATGATGAGTCGGTCAACCGGACGACGAACGGCAAGGGTTATATCAAAGACAAGACGCTTAAGGAAGTACGTGCGCTCGACGCGGGGTCCTGGTTTCAGGACGGAAATTTCGCCGGTGAGAAAATCCCGCTCCTGGAGGAGCTGCTGGAGCTGCTCGCGGACCGGGATACGGTTCTCAATATCGAGCTGAAGAACGGAGTCTTCTTCTACCCCGGAATGGAGCAGAAGGTCATTGACGCCGTTCGCCAATACGACATGAGCGACCGGGTAATCATCTCCAGCTTCAATCATTACTCGCTGGTCCATTTCAAGGAGCTTGCTCCGGACATCGAGACCGGCATTCTGTATATGGAAGGCCTCTATCGTCCCTGGGATTACGCGCTGACCCTGGGCGCCCAGGCGCTTCATTCTTACCATCCGGCTGTGCTGCCGGAGTTCGTGTCCGAAGCCGCGGCAGCGGGAATCGTCTACCATCCCTGGACGGTAAATGATCCGAAGCGCATGGAAGAGCTGATCAGCGCCGGTGTAGACGGCATTATTACGGATGTGCCGGACGTCCTGGCCGGTATACTCGCCCGCAAAAGGCTGTAAGCTTAGCTCTTGCCAAAGAATCGTCCGGGCAAGGATTGCAGCGGTCCGGCGAATGAAATCATCAGAATACTCCCGCAAAAATGAAGCCTTGGCTTCGAAGCAGATTCAGCTGCATAGCGGCGCCCCCGAATATTCGCGTATTCTTCCATGCCAAAAAGGTCCCGTCTTGATGAAGACCGGACCTTTTGCCGCTTGCCGAAGGCCCTTATTCAGCAGCGGCGAAGGGTTCCGCCGCAGCCGCGATGTAATAAGCCAGCCCGACCTGCTGGCCTTCGAGCATCCGCAGATGGAAATCGTCTTTCGTAAAGGCTCCTCCAAGGGGAGAGTCAATTAAGACTTTTCTCACTTCTGCCGATGATAAATAAGGGGGTCTGAAGACCCGGTCTCCTCCCCCATACATATACCGGCCTGTTCCTCATGCCCGGACGGCCGCAGCCGAAAAGGAGAACCACTGTACATGATTTGTTCTTTCACCCGCAAAAGCAAGCCGACCTTCCTTGCCAGCCTTGCCCTGATCCTTGCCCTGTGCCTGGCACAGCCCGCCACGCCGGCCCATGCCGCGGCTCCGGCGAAGAACGCCGTCCTTATGGCCAAGACCGGCAGCGCATATGTCCCGCTCCGATTTCTGAACGGCTATGCCGGCGGCTCCGCCGTATTCGACGAATCCCTCAAACAGATAACGCTAGTGAAAGATGGAGTAACACTTAACCTGACACTTGGCGTCAAGGAGGCAAGTCTTGGCGGAGTCAAGACCAAGCTCTCGCAGGCGCCTTACAGGGAGAACGGGACGGTGTACGTTCCCCTGGGTATACTGATTCAGGTGTTCGGACTGAAGGCGGAATGGGACAATGCAGCCGGAGCTGTAACCCTGACCGACGCCCAGGGTACAGCCTCCAGGCTGCCCGTGCAATCCGGAAGCCTGCCTTCAGGCGGAACGAAGGCGGTAGTAACCGCCCGCAAATCCGTGAAGGCAGCGGGAAGATCCTTCAGCATCCAGACCGTCACGGTGCCGCTGCTTCATCCCTCCGTCTCGCTGAGCGTCGTTCTCGCCGGGAACAATGTGGGCCGGACGGAAGAGCTGCGAAGCATTGCGAAGCGAAGCAGCGCAGCAGCCGCTATTAACGGCACCTTCTTCGACGCCTATACGTCCAGCAGCTTCAAAGCGCCCTATGGCTACATCGCCTCGGGCGGCAAGCTGCTGAAGAACAGCCCCGCCGACCGCCGGGCCGTGTTCGCCTATGACCACAACGGACTGGCCGCGCTTGTTCCCGGACAGGACTTCCTCGCCCGGTTCCAGGCGGGCGAATTCGAAGGCGGCCTTCAGGCAGGCCCGCGCCTGCTCGTAGACGGCAAGGTCTCGCTGAACGTAGCCGCAGAGGGCTTCCGCGATCCCAAAATTCTGACCGGCGGCGGTTCGCGAAGCGCGCTTGGCCTGACGAAGGACCACAAGCTGCTGCTCGTGACCGTTCCGGGCGCGACGATTCCGCAGCTGGCCGAGATTATGAAACAGGCCGGCGCTTATCAGGCCATGAATCTCGACGGCGGAGCATCGAGCGGGCTGTATGCGGGCGGACAGTATCTGACAACGCCCGGCCGCTTGATCAGCAACGCGCTTGTCGTCAGCTCTCAATAATAAATTCAGGATGTTTCCATAAGGTTGAACCAAAGAGCGCATATCCTGCCGCCGCAGAGGTACGCGCTCTTTTTGTCTCTATTTTCACCGCCTCCAATGCCTCCAATGCCTTCACTCCCTCCAATGTTTCCGGCCTCGCTGCCCCCAAAACGCCGATTTGGCGAATACCTCCCGCCTAGACAGAATAAGGAATCGCCTGCCGGGAATAATACAGCATCATAGCCGAAAGCTGTCTCGTGGAGGGAGTAGCCTTGAATCTGAAATCTTTGTTCAATCCCAAACCCGCAAAGAAACCACAGAACACCGTGGCAGCCCCCCCGCCTCTGGAAGCTGCCATGAATGCCAATATGGCGGAGATCAAAAAGCGTGTCGGCGGCAGTTCGGATATTGTGTTCCGTTCGTATTCCAATCCGTCATCGGACTCTCCTTCCCTGGCCTTCATCTACGTGGACGGCCTGGTGAACGCAGAGCTGGTCACCCAGACTGTTATTCAGCCGCTGACAGACAACAAGGATCTGGAAGGCAAGCGCCATGAGCCGGATAAGGCTTTTGCGCTCATCAAGGAACAGATTCTTCCCGCTGGCGGGGTCCATGATTGCAAGACGGTGGAGAGTCTGCTCGGCATGCTGTTTGAAGGCAACACCATCATTTTGATTGACGGCCACAACATCGCACTGGCTGCAAGTACTACCGGCTGGGAGACGAGAAGCATCAACGAGCCGACTTCGCAGGGCGTCATTCGCGGCCCCAAGGAAGGCTTCACCGAAAATCTGCGCACCGGCACTTCCATGCTGCGGCGGAGACTGAAATCCCCCGATCTGCGGATTGAAGAATACAAGATTGGCAGACGCACCCGCACCGGCATCGCTCTTGTCTATCTGGAAGGTGTCGCAAGCGAGCAGGTTCTTGCCGAAGTCCGAAGAAGACTGGACGCCATCGATACGGACGGCATTCTGGAGAGCAACTATATCGAGGAGCTGATTCAGGACGGCGGACTGACGCCCTTTCCGACCCTCCAGAACACGGAACGGCCTGATTCCTTGGCCGGCGGCATTCTGGAAGGCCAGGTCGGCATCATCATTGACGGAACTCCGTTCGCCCTGCTGGCTCCGTCCACTTTCTTCAGCTTCTTCCAGTCCAGCGAGGACTACTATCAGCGGTATGATATTTCCTCGTTTCTGCGGCTGATCCGGTTCACCGCTTTTTTCGTATCCCTGCTGCTGCCCGCGCTCTATATCGCCATTACCACCTTCCATCAGGAGATGGTCCCGACCACGCTGCTGGTCAGCCTGGCGGCACAGCGTGAAGGTGTGCCGTTCCCGGCTCTGATTGAAGCGCTGATGATGGAGGTTACCTTCGATGTTCTCCGCGAGGCCGGGGTCCGCATGCCGCGGGCAATCGGTCCCGCGATCTCCATCGTGGGTGCACTCGTGCTGGGTCAGGCCGCCGTTCAAGCGGGACTCGTATCCGCTGCCATGGTCATTGTCGTTTCGTTCACAGCGATCTCGAACTTCGTCATCCCGTCGCTGGCAATCGCCAACTCGATCCGGCTCATCCGCTTCCTCCTGATGCTGATTGCCGGAACCGTCGGCCTCTTCGGCATCATGTCCTTCATGATGGTGCTCCTGATCCATATGGCGTCTCTGCAGTCGTTCGGTGTCCCCTATCTGTCTCCAATGGCGCCGATGAAACTAAGTTATTTGAAGGATATTTTTATTCGTGTGCCGCTGTGGAACATGAGTACACGCCCGAGCCTCTACGGAAGCCAGGCAGACCGCAGACAAAGTCAATTGCCGGATAAATCCCAGAAATCCAAAGACAGCTCCGACCAGCAGGGAGGCGACCGTTCTTGAAAGAAAAAATCGGCACGGTTCAAGCTACTCTGCTTGTCGTCAGCACCATTCTCCCTACCGCTCTCATCGTGCTCCCCCTCATCATCGGGAAGTATCTTGAGCAGGATTCTCCGATTGCGGTCATATTGACCGCTCTCCTGGGTCTGGCCATCGCCTGGCTTATCGGCTCCGTTGTCAAAAGCAGCAACGGCGAACCTTTTCTGGACTGGATTAAAGGCATTACCTCGCCCGTATTTGCCTTCATAATCGGCATCCTGCTGCTTCAATACTATATGGACACGATGGCGGCCATTCTGCGGGAGTATGTGAATTTCATCAGGGATAATGTTCTGCCCAACACGCCGGATGCCGTACTAGCGGTCATTATTATGCTGGTTGCCTTGTACATGACCGACCGGGGAATTGTGGCGATAGCGAGGATCAACAGCATAGCGACGCTGCTTATTGCGATTATCGTGCCGCTTTATCTAGGGGGATTAATCCCACATTTCAGTTTGCCCCGGCTGCTGCCTGTGCTCGATCATTCGGCGGCATCCCTGGCGCTCGCCACACTGACACCAGCGGGATGGATGTCGGAGGTAGGCATCCTGCTCTTTCTATCGCCTTATCTGAGACATCCGAACAAAGCCTCGCGAATCGCTCTGATCGGTTCGTGCATCGTTTCGGCAATTTTGTTAGTGGATATATTGGCGACCTTGCTCGTGCTGGGACCCCAATACATCAAAAGCGTGAATTACCCGATCTTCTCAACAGTCAGCATCATTCAGGTCGGCCGGTATATCGAGAATCTGGATATTCTGTTCACCTCTTTCTGGATCATGAATGTCTACATGAAGCTCGCCATTTTCACGTTCGTCACCGTCCAGTGCTTCAAGCAGACTTTCCGTGTTCAGAATGACAGGCCCTACAACGTGGCGCTATCGCTCATTGCCATCGTGGAATGTCTGTATACCTGGTCAGATCCGGGAAAAATCGATGCCTATAACCAGCAAGGCCGAATGGTGGTCTTCTTGCTCTTCAATATCCTGCTGCCGCTAGGAATCCTGCTGTGGACCCGGATTAAAGGTACAGATACCGCAAAGAAAGGGGTGAAGACATGAGCCGGGGCATACGTAAAAGCCATAAAGCCGTAAGCCTCCTGCTGGTTCTCGCCCTGATGTCACTGACCGTCAGCGGCTGCTGGGATGACCGGGAGCTCAGCGAGCTGGGCATCGTCTCGGCTTCCGCCTACGACTGGGAGGACAATCAATGGAAAGCTACCTTTCAGGTTATCAACCCTTCCTCCGGAGCCAGCGGCATGGGCGGAGGAGGTTCAAGCAGCACGAGTTCGCCGCCCTTCCTGACGTTTACGGTAAGAGGCAGCACAATCATGGAGGCTATTGAGCGCTCCAACCTGACCAGTACGCGGCAGATGTTCTTTTCCCTTTCCCGGATTACGGTAATCAGCGAGGATCTGGCCAAGCGGGGAATCAGTCAGCTAATCGATCTGTTTCTGCGAAGACCCGAAGCCCGCGAGACGGTCTATATGTTCGTTGCCGAAGGCGAGGCGGGCCGGCTTCTCAGCCAACTGATGCAATTCAGCAAAAGCCAGGGAGCCGGCATCCAGCTCATGATCGAGCAGGAGGCCAGTCTGAATTCTTTCTACCCGGGAACGCGGGTATTCGAGCTGGCCATGCAGCTGTCATCCGAGTCGGAGAGCGGTACAATTCCCGAACTAAAGCTGACCGGCAGCAAAGTGATGGACAAGACCGACGACACCGCGCAGACCGATATGCCTTCCCGAATCGACCTCGGCCGGTTGGCAGTGCTCAAGAAGGATCGTTTTGTCGGATGGCTGTCGCAGAGAGAAGCTTTCGGGTTGTCATTCATGACGAACAAAATCAAAATGACAAACTTGTCGTTCTCATCCATTCCCGGAAGAAGCGACAAGGACGATGCCTCCATTGTCCTGCGGCATTCCGCCACTACCGTTCGTCCGGTCTGGAAGAACGATCATTATGTCATGGATATCGATATCAATGGCAGCGGCACTTTGAGCGAGATCGGCAGCAATCTGGATTTGACCAAGCAATCCTCCATAGCGCAGATGGAACGCTCTATTGAGGCGAATATTCTCGATGTTGTCAAGGATTCCTGGGTATCCATCCAGAAAACAGGTGCTGATGTAACCGGCTTCGCCCTTAATATCCACCGCCATGATCCGAAACGCTGGAAGAAGATCAAGAAGGAGAACAACTGGGACACCGTATTCCGTAACATTGAAATTCGTCCGCATGTCAAGATCAAAATTGAACGAATCGGACTTGGAAGCAAATCCTATAAATCTCTGGAAGAAAAATAGAAAGTAACGTTATGTGAGCGAAGGTGATGCCATGAGAGCGTCAGTAGTTGTAGCGCTGTACATTGCCGTATATATCTGGGGGTGGAGAGTGCTTGGACCAAAGGCAAGCATCCTGCACCGGGTGGCGCTAGGATGCCTGCTCGGCTGGGCTCTGTACGTTAATTTATCCGGTCTGGCGATGGTTCCCCATTTTAGTGTATCTTCCCCCTATATCAACGTGCTCCAGCCTGTCGGCAGAGCATTTATCAAATGGCTAGGAGGTTAGTGTCTTGTCACAGCCAAACAAGCCGATTAGCGGCCTGCAAATCTCGTTCATGATCATTATGTTTGAAATTGGCAGCGTCCCCTTGTTCCATCTCGGTGCCAAGGCGAAGCAGAACTCCTGGCTGGCGGTGGCAGTTGGAGCTGCCGCCGGACTGGTACTTCTGCTGCTCTTCTTGTATTTGCAAAAACGCCTGCCTGAGAGTAAATTGACCGGCATACTGCGATACGGCTTCGGCCGGATTGCCGGCTGCGTGATCGGAACCTTGTACTCCTGCTATTTTGCCTATGAATCCATGCGCAATGTCCGTGATATCGGCGAGATGACCGCAATGACGCTGCTGCGGACAACGCCCCTGTTCATCACCATGCTGATCTTCATACTGATTGCGTGCTATGCCACCTGGAAAGGCGCAGAGATCATCTTCCGCCTTCCGGAGATCCTGCTGCCCAATTTGATGTTCTGCTATTTACTGTTGATCTTCTTGTTCTTCGCTCTACAAAGAGCCGATATCAGGTGGCTTACACCTGTGGCCGAAGACGGGCTGCTCCCGATTATGCGAGCTGCGCTGCCGGATCTCATCTCGTTCCCTTTCGGGCAAATGATCGTCTTTCTGATGGTGTGGCCGCTGTGGAACGGGAACGGGGTTCCCGTCCGAAACACCCTTTGGGCTTATGCCGGAGTCAGCCTGTTTCTGGTCTTCATGAATGCGCTCAATGTGACCGTGCTCGGTCCAAGCCTGGCCGCCAATTCTATTCTTCCCGTGCTCGAAAGCGTCCGGACACTGGCCGAGTTGAAGTTTATCGAACGGCTCGACATTCTGGTCGCCATCATGATTTTTGTCGGGCTGATGATCAAGATTCTGCTCTTTTTCTACTGTGCTGTCGAGATTATGGCCAATCTGACCCGGGTGTCCGTGAAATGGTGGATCTTTATTTGGGGGGCGCTTATCTACGCGTCGTCATTCCTGGAGCGGAACTTCACCCAACATATCGCCATTGGCCTTGGACCTTCACTGAAGGTCGACATCCTGTTTCAGATCGTCATTCCGGTGGTATTAGCTGTGAGCATCGCGCTGCGCCAGCATTTCTCGGCATAGATCCAGACGGACCTTCCGGCCGTTGTGCATACCCCGTTGTCACTGCGCGGGGAATTTTTTGTGAATTTTTGTTTCCCTAGTTCAACATTTTTGTTGATAGGACAAAATATTTCACATATACTAATATCATGGAAAGGTGCAACAGTTATATTTTCTCCACAAAGAAAGGATGATCATGATGACCAGGACCGGTATCCCGTTATCGGAAGCCACCAGAGGAAGCCTTCTGCGGATCAGCGGTATGAGCGTGCAGGGCGTCATGAGACGGAGGCTGCTCGATCTCGGTTTTGTCCCCGGCAATACGGTGGAAGTGCTGCGCCGAAGTCCGCTGGGAGATCCCACCGCTTATCGTGTAAGCAATACGACGATCGCGCTTCGGCGGGAGGAAAGCTCGCTCATCTACGGAGAACCGATTGGAGGAGATGCGAAATGAAACGTTACACGGTAGCCTTTGCCGGAAATCCGAACACGGGCAAAAGTACGCTGTTCAACCTTCTGACGGGAATGCGGCAGCATACCGGCAATTGGGCCGGCAAGACGGTCGCCGCCGCGGAAGGAACCTTCAGGTTCAACGGGGATGAATACATCGCAGTCGATCTGCCCGGGACTTATTCTCTCTATTCCAATTCCGCCGACGAAGAGGCGGCCCGCGATTACATCATCTTCGAGCAGCCGGATGTGACGCTGGTTGTGCTTGACGCGACCTCGCTCGAACGGAATCTGAACCTTGCACTGCAGGTGCTGGAGATTACCGGCCGGGCGGTCGTATGCATCAATCTGATCGATGAGGCAGAGAGGCTCGGCATTGCCATCGATCTTAAGGCGATATCCCGGCATCTGGGCGTTCCGGTGCTCGCCGTATCGGCCAGAAACAAGACAGGAATCAATGAACTGCTGGAAGAAATCGGGCGCACCGCCGCCCTCCCGGCTGGCACAGAGCCGCTGCGCATTCCATACAGTGCAGAGATCGAACGCGGCATCGCCGAGCTTGTTCCGCTGGTGGAGCAGGCTTTGGGCCCGGACTATCCGGCCCGCTGGATTGCGCTGCGGCTGCTGGATGGCGATGAGAGCCTGCTCAGCTCCCTTCACCGGGCCCTTGCGGGAACCCGAACATCCTTGGCAAAGGAGGTGTCCGGTCATGGAGCAACCGTCTGCCATTAAGAGAGGAGAAGGGCTGGACGCCCTCATTGCTTCCGCAGGGCGGCTGAGCGGCAGCGGCATTCGGGATGATATCGTCAGCGGCATCTATCAAGTCTCCGCAAGCATCTGCCGAGAAGCCGTCAACTACCGGGAGCCCGGCAAGCTAAACGACACCCATAAGCTGGATCGTATCGTTACCTCCAAAATATGGGGATTCCCGATTATGCTGGCCATTCTCGGCGCCGTGTTCTGGATCACGATAGCCGGGGCGAATTACCCTTCCGGCTGGCTGGCTTCGATGTTCGGCTACTTCGAGGGATACATCACCGCCGGATTCCAGGCGATTCACGCACCCGACTGGCTGCACGGCGTGCTTGTACTCGGACTGTACCGGGGAACATCCTGGGTAATCAGCGTCATGCTGCCGCCGATGGCCATCTTCTTCCCCGTCTTCGCGCTGCTGGAGAACTTCGGCTATCTTCCGCGCGTCGCGTTCAATATGGACCGCCTGTTCAAGAAGTCCGGAGGACACGGCAAGCAGGCGCTGACCATGTCGATGGGCTTCGGCTGCAATGCCGCCGCCATCCTGTCCACGCGAATCATCGAATCGCCCCGGGAGCGGATGCTGGCTATTCTCACAAATAACTTCGTGCCCTGCAACGGCCGTTGGCCGACGCTGATTCTTCTATCCTCCCTGTTCATGGCGGGAGCGGCGGGAACGGGTGCGCTGGGCTCGCTGGCCACTGCGGGAATTCTAATGACGCTTGTGGTATTCGGCATTGCCGTTACGTTAAGCGTATCCTGGGTACTGTCGAAGACGGCGCTTCGCGGCGTTCCCACGCATTACACGCTGGAGCTGCCTCCATACCGGAAGCCCCAGATGTGGAGAACGATACTCATCTCCTCCAAAGAGAAATCCCTGAACGTGCTGACGCGTGCCATCGTAATTGCGGCGCCGGCCGGAATGGCCACCTGGATTTTAGGGAATATTTATGTCGGCGGCGACAGCGTCCTGAGCCACATGGCAGCCTTCTTCGATCCATTTGCCCAACTCCTCGGGCTGGACGGGTACATCATTATGGCCTTCATTCTGGGACTGCCGGCGAACGAAATTGTGCTGCCGATTCTGATGATGGGCTATCTGGCATCCGGTGCGATGGTCGATGTCGACAGCCTGGAGAACATCAAGGATATTTTTCTCCAGCAAGGCTGGACGTGGCTGACCGCGCTGAACATGATGCTCTTCTCCCTGCTGCATTACCCATGCGGCACGACGCTTGTCAACATCTACAAAGAAACGAAAAGCTTGAAATGGGCCGTCCTCTCAGCCGTCATCCCGCTCGGCATCGCGATTGCGGTGACCTTTGCAGTTGCGCAGGCCGCATACGCTTTTGGGTGGGTGTCCTGAAATCACGAAGACCTGAAATCATGAAGACCAGAAATCACGAAGACCAGGGACACTCTGCCGCCATCAATCCTGCGGCGTCGGCATCCCTGGTCTTTATTTACATAGTCCCTAAAATTATCCTGGTGAAAGATTATGCGAGTGAAAGATTATGCCAATGAAGAAACCGTGCCGCTACAGGCTCTGCGCGATCCCGACCAGCTTCCGCATTCCCTCGCTCAGAACATCCTCGGGGGTGAAAGAATAACTCAAACGTATCCAGGAGTGCATTTCACGCTTCGGGTCGCAGATCGTTCCCGGCACGAATGCGATCGACTGTTCCAGACAGCGCTGGAACAGGACATCGGCCGGGAACTGCTCCGGCAGCTTCACCCACAAGTTGAGCCCTCCCTGCGGCGCAGTCCACCGCCATCCTGTCGGCGCAAGCTCCCGCTCTGCTATTTCCTTATGCACCTGAAGCGCAATCCGCAGCTTGGCCAGATGGCCCTGCAGGCGCGGGGAAGTGAAATAATGCAGAAAGATCTTCTGATTCAGCAGCGGCGTCCCGTTATCGGCAATCGACTTCGCCGTAATCATCTGCTTCATGAAGGGATAGCGGCAGATTACAGCGCAAATACGCAGGCCAGGAGCGATATATTTGCTGAAGCTGCCGAGGTAAATGACCCAGCCTTCCGTATCATATGAGAACACGGGAGGAGGCGGCTCCGTGTGAAAATACATATCCCGGAACGGATCATCCTCGACGATCAGGCAGCGGTAGCGCTCGGCAAGCTCGGCCAGCCTCTTCCGCTGCCAGACCGGAACCGTGTAGCCCGTCGGGTTGTGATGTGTCGGGTTCATGTAGAACAGCCGTGGGCGGTAGCGTTCCATCAGTTCCTCCAGAAGCTCCAGATCATAGCCCCCCGGCTGAATATCGACAGGCAGCAGCCGGGCTCCCCTGTGCCGGAAAATATCCAGTGCCACTCCGTAGGTCGGCCGCTCCACCAGCACGCAGTCCATGGGACCTAACAGGATGGTAGCGATCAAATTGATCGCCTGCTGCGCGCCCGAGGTGATCAGCACTTCCTCCGGTTCGGCCTGAAGCAGCCGGCTGAAGCGAAAGTGACCGCTTAAGAAGGCTCGCAGCTCTTCATCTCCCTGAGCTCCGGAGTACGTTCCCATAACCTTCGGATACCGGTCGAACACCTCTTTTACATAATCGGATAAATATAGATTCGGCAGCAGATTGGGATCGATCAGCGCCTGGGAGAACTGGTATTTGACCGGTCTGCGCTGGATGTCCGACAGCGGATTTTGGATGCGGCTGCCTGTGAGAGCCGCTTCCGGGCTCGAAGCAATTCCGCGCTGTCCGCCGCCAGATGTCCCCCTGTGCTCCCGCTGTCCACCGCCGGATGCTCCGCTATTCTCCCGGCAGTGCTGATCCGGCGCTACATAATAACCGGACTTATCCCGCACATATACCCGGCCTTCTTCCTTCAGCGCCCCGTAAGCCTTGAACACGGTCAGCCGATGCACCTGAAGCTCCTCCGCCAGCAGCCGGACGGAAGGCAGCCGGTCATGCTCCCGCCACTCCCCCCGGTCGATCCGGCCTGCCATGTGCTCGTACACCTGCCGGAAGAGCGGCTGCGAACCGCCCCCTAATTCTTTGTTCTTCACTGCCTTTTCCTCCCCGCTCCGTTGATTCGTGGTTCCATTGTACCTGATTTCCCTCTCCAACTGTTCTATCTATTTACATCTGTTCTGCGCTCCCCCCGATATGATGAGAGAAACTGACGGAAACCAAAGGAGCCCTGAACATGATTCTGATTGCGTACAGCCTCGTGTGCCTCATCTTCGGCACCACCTTCCTGGCGATCAAAATCGGCGTTGACGCCGGATTGCCTCCCTTCTTCTCGGCAGGGCTAAGATTTCTCGTCGCCGGCTCGGCGATTCTCGCATGGATGGCAATTAAGCGGAAAGCCTCCTTCAAGCTGCTGCTTCGAAAAGAGCCGGCCCTTACCGGCTTGCTGCTGACCTTCGGCACCTTCGCCTCCCTCTACTGGGCCGAGCAGCATGTCTCGTCCGGACTCGCCGCGGTCCTCTCCGCAACCGGTCCGATCATGATCCTGCTGCTGCAATCGGTGGTGCACCGGAAGCGCGTGTCCGATGTGTCGCTGATCGGCTGTCTGGTCGGACTTGCAGGCGTGCTGCTGCTTGTCCTGCCGAGCCTGAAGCTGAACATGTCGCTGCTCTGGCTCGCCGGCTGCATCGTCGTACTGATCGGCGAATGTGCTTATGCCACCGGGACGCTCTATACGCGGACAGTTACGGCCCGGCTGCCGGAGGCGCATCCAATCGCGCTTAACGCGGCGCAGATGATGTACGGCGGAGCCGCGATGCTGCTGCTCTCGCTTCTGACCGAGAGCCCGCCGCCGTCCGCCGTTCTGGCCTCCAAGGATGCCATAGGCTCTCTGCTCTACCTCACAGTCGTCGGATCGATGATCGGCCACAGCCTCTATTACTGGCTCGTTGCCAAGACCGACCCGGTCTTCCCGTCCACTTGGCTGTATATCTCTCCGCCGATTGCCGTCGGCGCAGGCATGCTGTTCTACGGCGAGAAGGTAGCGCTGATGTCCGCCGCAGGCGTCGCAACCATCATTCTGGGAACCATGCTGGTCAATGCGGAACCCTTGAAGCAGCTGCTTGGCCGAGCCGTCATCGTTCCCCTTCCACACCGCCGAAAGCTGAATGGGGAGGATTGAGGAGGATTAGTCCTCCTCTTTTTTTGTTCTATTAGGAGCTATTTTGATAAATAGTACGTATTATATGTTGCATTTATGATTAATATTGCGTATTATATATTCAACGAAAGGGATTATTCTTCCAAAATGACTCATTAAGGAGAGGGGAGGCGGTGTCAGGCAGCCCTTTTTCCGAGGGTGATCGCTTTCTTGTTAAAGGATGTGGAGGGATTTGTGATCGAACTGACGTCCCGGCAGCTGCAAATTATTGAAATTGTTAAGAAGAACGCGCCCATAACCGGAGATATGATCGCCGAATCGCTGAGACTGAGCAAGCCGACCATCCGTGCCGATCTGTCGCTTCTCGTCATGATGGGTTATATTGACGCCAAGCCGAAGGTCGGATATTTTCCGGGCGGGAAGTCGACCCGCAGTCTGGGCAGCGGCTATCTTCTTCAGGAAACGAAGGTTAAGGATATACAAAGCGTGCCAATCATTATCCGGGAGACCACATCGATTCACGATGCAGTCGTGACGCTCTTTCTCCAGGATGTCGGCACTCTCATCATTTGCGATGGGGACGGCAAGCTGACAGGGGTCGCTTCCCGGAAGGATTTCCTCAAGGTCACGCTGGGCAACCCCGGAGCCTCGGCCATGCCGGTCAGCATGGTGATGACGCGCCAGCCCAAGCTCATTACGACTGGACCTGAAGACCCGGTGCTTGACGCCGCGCACAAGATGATATTCCACGAGGTAGACAGTTTGCCGGTGGTTGTTCCCTGCGAAGGAGAAGGAGCCGGCGGGAAGCTGGACGTTGTAGGGCGCTTGACCAAAACTTCCATCGTTAAACTTCTCCTCGATATCGAAGCCAAAGGATAACGGGAGGAATCGAAAGAGCATGGCCCAGCCTTCACATTACGTAACGATATGCTCGGATTCTTTGGGGGATACGGCGGAAGCGGTTGTTCAAGCCGTCCTGCATCAATTCGAGAACCAGCGTGTCACAATCAAAAGATACGGCAATGTCCGATCTGAAGACGAGCTTCGAAAGGTTATGGAGGAGGCTGCCCGGCATAACGGCTTTGTCGCCTACACCCTGGTGCAGCCGGAGTTGCGGGAGGCCATTCGCGAGGAGGCGGTCCGCCTGGACCTCCGGATCGTGGATATTATGGGGCCGATGATGCAGGCGTTCATCGATACGTTCGACGACGCCCCGACCCAGCGGCCGGGCATGCTGCATCAGCTGGACGAGAATTACTTCCGTCGGATCGAGGCCATCGAATTCACCGTCGCCTGCGATGACGGCCGGGATCTCGGCGCCATGCTGAAGGCGGACATTGTCCTGATGGGCATTTCCCGCACATCGAAGACGCCGCTCAGCATTTTCCTGGCCCACCGGGGTAACAGGGTCGTCAACTATCCGATCGTGCCGGAGATCACCCCGCCGGGCCAGCTGTTCAAGCTTCCGCCCCAGCGGCTGATCGGCCTGACGATGGACCCGGAGCATATGCTCAAGATCCGCTCGGAGCGGCTCAAGGTGCTCGGCCTGCCGGTCGATTCGCAATACGCCAGCCTCCCCCGCATCGAGGAGGAGATCAGCTGCGCCGAAGCGCTGTTCAAGAAGCTGGGCTGCCCGGTGATCGACATTACCGATAAGGCGATTGAGGAAACGGCCGGCATCATCATGGGCTACATTTAATACATCCCCACAAAGTGAAGTGATGCTGTCGAAGCTGATTCCGAGTACTTTGCGGGGGGCCCCGGAAACCATTCTATCCCCACAAAGTGACGAGATGCTGCCGAAGCTGATTCCGAGTACTTTGCGGGGGCCCCGGGAAACCAAAAGCAACCCCACAAAGTGACGTGATGCTGCCGACGCCGATTCCGGTGTTTTGTCTAAAGTATATAGATTGGTCAAAAATGGACTGGAGGGAATATAAACAATGGAACGTGAACTGGCTCTGGAGATTGTACGGGTTACGGAACTGGGTGCTTTGGCTTCGGCCAGCTGGATCGGCCGGGGAGACAAGGATGCTGCCGACAATGCGGCGACAACGGCCATTCGCTCCATGTTTGATTCCGTCTCCATCGACGGGACGGTTGTGATCGGCGAAGGCGAAATGGACGACGCGCCCATGCTGTACATCGGCGAGAAGGTCGGCAACAAGCAAGGGCCTTCCGTCGACGTCGCCGTCGATCCTCTGGAAGGCACCGAGGTTGTTGCCAGCGGCCTGCAGAACGCCCAGTCGGTGATCGCCATCGCCGACAAGGGCAGCCTTCTCCATGCTCCGGACATCTACATGGAGAAGCTGGCCTGCGGTCCCGACCTGGCCGGCAGGCTGAATCTTGCGGACCCGCCCGAAATTACGCTGACCAAAGCCTCGCATATTCTCGGCAAGTCCTTGTCCGAGATGACGGTCATGGTGCTGGACCGGGACCGCCACAAAGGGCTGGTCAGCACCCTCCGCCGCATGGGCGTCCGCATCAATCTGCTGAGCCACGGCGATGTCGCCGGGGCGATCGCAGCCGCTCTGCCTGAGAGCGGCGTGGACCTCTACCTCGGCTCCGGCGGAGCGCCCGAGGGCGTACTGGCTGCCGCCGCGCTGAAATGCCTCGGCGGCGAAATGCAGGGCCAGCTGCTGCCGCAGGGCCCGTTCGAGATGCAGCGCTGCCTGAGCATGGGCATCGAGAACCCGGCCCGCGTCCTGTACATGGAAGATATGGTCGGCAACGGCGATGTGATCTTCGCCGCGACCGGCGTCACCGGCAGCGACTTCCTGAACGGTGTCCGCTTCATCGGCAAGGAACGCGCAGAGACGCATTCCGTCATCATGCGCGCCCAGAGCCGTACCATCCGCTATATCCGCAGCATACACTTCCTGCCGGGCAAGGAGATTCCTCAAGTCTCGCCGGGAAGACAGGTTGCTTCACTATAAACTTACGCTTTTCCGCATCCAGCAGGACCATCCCGTATGCAGCGGGTGGTGTCTTGCTGGATTTTTTTGCGTTCCAGCCGCCGCATTACGCCTTAATGTTCAGCATGAAGGCCTCAAATGAATCACACATTTAATGGACCTTTGATAATCATTTTTTAAGCAGAAGAGCCAATTCCTCAGGGGATATTTTCATTCCGGACTGAACCCAAAACACAATCACTCCGATATTCGCTGACAATAAAACTCCAGCAAATACTCATTGTATTCTTTATTTTCAAATATGGCTTTCGAAAAAAGGTATTGCTTCATGACAGCTTTCCATTTCAATGTAAATAAAGACATCCTTGCCCCAAAAGGGCTTGAATATAATTTCATTGCTTTTGAGATAATGAAGAACTTCCAGCGTTGCCTTGATAGGCTCCTGCAGATCTTCAGCATCAGTAAGCTCATAGTCTTTGATGACACTGCCCAATTTATGGATTTCAGCTAAAGTTTCCTCTTCGATCTCACCCCAGAGAGAATTGATATCCTGGTAATGAATATAGAACGTCCCCCGGTTAACACCGACCTTGTTGGTCAGCTCCTTCACCGTAATATTGTCGATCGTCTTAACTTTCTTATATTTCGGTAAAGGAAAAATCTAGGTCCTCCATTAACGGTTCTGATCATTGCAGGAGCAATTTCATTTGTTCTGTCACTCTTATGCGTATTCAAGCCAATGAAATCCAACATCCAGGGGACTGCCAGTGCTAACAGCAGCTCTTAGAAAAATCCAAAATCACAGTGAATCCGACTGTGTTTTTGGATTTTTTTGTTATTTTGTTTTTGAATTGTAGGCTACCCCATCAATCATCATAAAGCAATCAGCATCGAAAAACTCAGTTGTTGAGGTCATTCTGGCTGGGAATTTATCTGTTTCAAAATAGTCACAAAACACTTTTTCCATCTCGGGCAAATCTTTAATATCTTTGAGATACACGTTAACCTTCACAATATCATTTAATGATGCATTGCATTGGATAAGTGTCTTTCTTAGGTGTTCAAATGTGTCATGAATCTGTTGAGTAAATGTTTCACCAAAACCTCTATGCAAACCTAAAAAAATATACTCCCCTGCCATAACTGCTGATGAATAACTGAACGGTGTTGAAATTCGATTTACCAAAGTAACATCTCCTTTATCTATAATTCTAAATTTACAATCAAATTATAGAACAAATGTTCTTACTTGGCAATGTTTACTTGAAATAATAATATCTTCAATTAAGTATTGCTTATCGGTTAAACCCAGCCGGTTCGCAGGGGTTAATTTTTCTTTACTCCCCTCGCAGTTACAAGTGATGCAAATGGATGGGTGCTTTTGTTCGTTCCCCATTTCCGATAAGTCTTGCCATTCTCAATAACTTCATCATGAAATTTATGGTTTTCTAACTGTTTTATTAATTTTAGATACGCAATTCTGCTAACAGAACCATCAATGCCATTATTGATGCCCCATGCTGCTAGGTCTTTTCTACCCTCTTGATATTCCTTATAAGCATCTTGGCGACTTTTGGACTTATCAATGTGAGCAATGAAATGGTGGGCTTCTTCAAGTCTAATCTCTCTTGAAAACACTCTAGAAAACGAGTTATAGAGTGATGGGTCATCATCAGTGATAAATCAGCATACGTTTTCCGTTTTTCAAAATCAGTACGTGCAACATTGTACTACTCCATAGACTGCGTATCATCTGGGGTTGGTGGTTGTGGAGCAACTGGAAAACGATGTCCAATATTTTATGAACATGAAAAATACCATGTCAATTCATATGCCAATTTCTCCTCAAAAATCGATAAAACCATTGATATATAAAGAAAAATGACGCTCCAAACTGTTGTCAGTTTGTGCGTCATTTCGCATGTCAATTCGATGATTTGCACCTCAAAACGGAACCCGTTAGGTAAACTCCGGAGAGTGCTTTTTACAATAGAGCAGTTCCCTATCCGTCCAACAATCGCGTAAACTTGGCGTTCGCCCGTTTGCCCGTTCGCCCGGTATGGGCTCGTCTTCCGTCGCCCGCCTAACCGGCTACCTCTTGTCCCTCGCGACTCTCAGCTGCTCTTCCCGCAGACGCTTCATGCGTTCCTCCTCCGGCTCATCTGACACGGCATCCGGTGAATTATGCTTCGCCGCCGGGCTCGTCAAATTCAAATGCTCCGCTCCGCCCGCCGGATTGGAATTGGCCGTATCAAGCCCGGTGTCATTCCGGCCTTCCAGACCCGAGCCGTTCAAGACGGCATCCACAGAATCGGATACGGAACGGCCCGCCAGCTTATCCGGGTCCACATGGTCACCGTCTATCGTATCTTGGGCGCCGTAATAGTGGCTGTTCAGAGAGCCATGAGAGCGGAACGTATCGTAAACGTCCATTTCCCGAGTGGTATCGGCATCGACCATAACCAATATCCGGCCTTCGTCCACATAACGGTCGTACGTTTCCGCTTCGTCCTCCGGAATGCCGAGACCGATGAGGCCGCCAACCAGACCGCCCGTTCCGGCGCCTACCGCCGCTCCGGCCAGAGTTGCCGCAATCGGTCCGGCCGCAATAATCGGTCCGATTCCCGGAATGACCAGGGCGCCGATTCCTGCAAGCAATCCGGTAACACCGCCGAGCAGACCCCCCGTCGCCGCTCCTGAAGCCGCCCCTTCCACAGCTTTTGTGCCCGTTACATCATTGATGGCATTTATATCATCTTTGTTTCTTGCAATAACGGAGATATCCTCTGTCCGAAAACCACGACTCTTTAAATCGGTGATGGCTGAAGAAGCCTCCTGCTCGCTTGTAAAGACGCCTACAATTCTCTTGTTCATATCGATTACCTCCTGAGTATTCTATTTTCAAATGAACTCTCGCCTTGCCTATAGCTTACTTAACCAAATGAAATAGGTATAAACTGAGGGCTCGCCGGAAGGCGCGGGATTCCCGATTTATAATTTTCAAACCTGAAATCTTCAAAGATCTCATAAATAATTGTCACAAAATCCTCTCTTTGTAAGACTGACGTCAGATTAGATCACAGCAATCGTAAATTAATTTTCGATTTATTACATCTTTTGGAACACTCGTCTCATCCTCCTTACAAACGCCCTTAAAAGGAATATACTTCATGCTAAAGATGTGAATAAAAGCAACACCGAACAAGGGGAGGAAAACCATGAACATGCGGCTTAAGGTATTAAAAAAGCATCTGTTGTTCTGTTGCAGCGAGCACTGCAACAATCAGGATGTGGAAGATGTTATGCAGGCTTTTAAGGAAGAACTTGTCGAGCAGGGAATCAACAAGACCGTCAAGATCAACAAAACGAGCTGCCTCGGTCTTTGCGGCAACGGCCCGTTCCTGATCGTGTACCCGGACGGCGTTTGGTACTACAATCTGTCGACTGAAGATGTGCCGCGTATCGTTCAGGAGCACTTGGTGCATGGCAATCCGGTAGACGAACTGGTTATGCTGAAGATGGAAGCCTAAGGGTTCTTCCTGGATAGACGGCATTTATTTACCTTCCATATGTTTACAGACCGGCTTCTTTGATGGGGTGCCGGTTTTATTTTGCCCGGCAGACCGCCGGGCGTTCTTGTTCTATAATGAAAGAGACGGTTCGCCGTACACCTGACGGATCAGAAAGGAGCCTTCGGAAATGGCGGTCTTTCATTATAATACAGAGCAGCCTTACGGGGCTGATCCGGATCTGCATCTGCTGTTCTGGGGACGTGAGCAGTGCCAGCCCGGACATTCCTTCGGCCCCGGTCTCCGGGATTATTATAAAATTCATTTCATCCACAGCGGCACCGGCCGGATCGAAGCCGGAGGACAGATTCACAGCTTGATCCCGGGACAGGCCTTTCTTACCTACCCCGGGATCGTCAACGCTTATGCCGCAGATGAAGATAACCCTTGGGAGTACTCCTGGATCGCTTTCACCGGAGCCAAGGTAGATCATTTGCTGCGCCGGACCTCGCTCACACCGGAATGTCCGGTCTTCCCCATTCAAGGCAAGGCGATGGAGGGCTTGTACGAACAGCTGACGGAAATCGCGAAGGACGAAGGTGTTCTGGACCTCCGGCTGACGGCCGTTCTGTATCAATTTCTGGCCGATCTGCTGCGTGCCGTACCGGGCGAATCCGGCGTTCAGGCATACCGGGGGCTGCGGAATCAGCATGTGGAGAAAGCCCTGCATTTTCTTCAATCCCATTATTGCGAAGACATCAGCATGGAGCAGATCTCGGAGATGCTCCAGCTTGACCGCAAATATATGTCGGCGCTCTTCAAGCAGGCCGTCGGCATGCCGCCCAGCCAGTATCTGCTCGGCTTCCGCATGGCTAAAGCCTGCGAGCTGCTTACCCGGACCGACTGCACCATAGGGGAGATCGCCCGGTCCATCGGATACGCGGATGCCCTGCTGTTCTCGCGCATGTTCAAGAAATCTCATGGCTGCTCACCCAAGCAATACCGGGAACGGCATGCCAATCTGACATTATGACATAAATTCCTCCCTTGCTGACATTCGCCGTTCCTCTCTTTTCCACTACAATGGAAGCGTAAGCACCCGGCTGATCCGGGCTGCAATACAATTCATTTACGGGGTGATCAGACCGGTATGTATACGGCAAACACGGAACGATACGAGAACATGAAATATAACCGCTGCGGACGCAGCGGCCTGCAGCTGCCCGCGATTTCCCTCGGGCTGTGGCATAATTTCGGCGGCAACGATGTCTTTGAGAACGGCAGAGCGATGGTGCGCAGAGCGTTCGATCTGGGAATCACCCACTTCGACCTTGCCAATAACTACGGACCTCCTGCGGGATCGGCGGAAGAGACTTTCGGTTCGATCCTGAAGAAAGACTTCCAGCCTTACCGCGATGAGATGATCATCTCCAGCAAGGCCGGATATTATATGTGGCCAGGCCCTTACGGCGAGTGGGGCTCCCGCAAATACCTGGTGTCCAGCCTGGATCAGAGCCTGAAGCGGATGGGACTGGATTATGTCGATATTTTCTATCATCACCGTCCCGATCCGAATACGCCGCTTGAAGAGACAATGAGCGCGCTGGATCACCTCGTCCGCCAAGGTAAGGCGCTGTACGTCGGCATCTCCAATTACCGGCCGGAGGAGACGCGGAAGGCTGCCCGCATTCTCCGCGAACTCGGCACGCCTTGCCTCATTCACCAGCCGAATTATTCCATGATGTCCCGCTGGATCGAAGACGGGTTGCAGGATGTGCTGGACGAGGAAGGCATCGGAAGCATCGTCTTCTCGCCGCTGCAGCAGGGCATCCTGACCGACCGTTACCTGAACGGCATCACCTCCGATTCCCGGGCGGCCGGCGCGAGCGTCTTCCTGTCCGAGAAGCAGATTACGGATGACACAATCGGCAAGGTTCGCCGCCTGAATGAGATTGCGGAAGCGCGCGGCCAGAAGATGTCCCAGCTCGCGCTCTCCTGGGTGCTTCGCGGCGGCCGCGTCACTTCGGCGCTGATTGGCGCCAGCAAGGTGAGCCAGATCGAGGATGCGGTAGGCTCGCTCGCCGCGCCGGAACTCAGCGCGGAAGAGCTTCAGAAGATTGAAGAGATTCTGCGGGCATAGAAGGGCCCTGCGCTCAGCATAGTCCAAGCATGCTCGAAACAAGATGGCTCCATGTCCCGGAAGGTTAGTCCGGAGCATGGAGCCGTTTGTCGGTTCGATCCTGTTCGATGCATGAAGCCGCTACTGCTCCTCTTCCTCCCGCTTGCGGAATTCACGCGGCGTCTGCCCCGTCGCCTTCTTGAAGACCCGGCTGAAATATTTCTCATCCTCGTAGCCGACCAGCTCAGCGATTCTCGACATCCGTAAATCGGAATTCTGCAGCAATTCCTTCGCTTTCTCGATCCGCAAATAGGTCAAGTAATCGGAAAGATTCTCTCCTGTTACCTGCTTGAACTTCCGCGATACATTCTCCCGGCTGAGGAAGAACCGGTCCGCAATATGCTGAAGCGTAATATCCAGCTGGAAGTTACGGTCCAGGTACTCCCTGATCTCCAGCACAATCCGGCTGTCCGAGGCCCGGGACAAGCGGCTTTCCGTTACCAGGCCGAGAACGGCCTTCTTCAGACCTTCCTTCCAGTGAAGGAAGGAGAACTCGCCATGCTCGTCAAGCGGAGAACGGAACGCGGGCATGCTGTCAGCCGCGGCTTCCCCGCTGTCCGCCCACTCCTTCTTCCATTTGTCCAGCATATCCCTCAGACTGTCCTCCAAAGCGCGCAGACCGCTTAAGGTCAACACGCCCGACCTTGCTCCGAAATCGGCCCACTGCTCCAGACTGCGCTGTATCCGCTCCGGGTCCCCGGACATTAGAGACAGGCGCAGCTTCTCCAGCAGCTCTCCGGTTTCGGCTCCGGGCACCTCCGGCACGTCCACCGCCAGGGCTGCGGTATGAATGCGGCTCCCTGTTCGCAGCAGGTTGCGTTCCGTAAGGGCCGTCTTCGCCCCCGTAAATGCGTCCTTCAACCGGTCTGGAAAAGGAAGTACGGGGCTGAGGCCAATATCCAGCAAAATCCCATAGGCGGAGCATACCGATTCATTAATATCCATCAGCATCTTCTCCGCGTTCTCAAGACCGGACCAGAGCATAATGACCACATCGGCTCCGTCATGCCAGTACCGGAAGGCGAAGCCCTCCTGCTTCCGGCTTACAATTTCGTTGCAGACGTTGGCCAGCACGAAGGAGGTGAGCTGAACATCCCCTCTGAATTTCCGCAGCAGGAGCCCTCCCGAGGATTGCAGCGAGATGATGGCAATTCGGCAGCGTTCGGCTCCCCGGGGCAGCCCAAGCTCCTTCCGGAGCGCATTTTCCACATCGGGATAGGCTACGGTTCCGCTGATCAAATCCGAAAGCGTCTTGTCCCAGTACAGAGGACGGAGAACATTGAGCTGGATATTCTGGTGAAAAGAGCGCTCGCGCTCCTGCTTCTCCTCGTTCCATTTCTGGAAGGCCCGGTCCGCTGCGGCGACCAGCGCCTTACGGTTCACCGGCTTCAGCAGGTAATCGATGCCTCCGTATACGATAGCCGGCTTCACATAGCTGAAATCCTGGTAGCCGCTGATAACGATCGTCTTCGTATAGGGTGAGCAGCGGTGCAGCCATTCCAGCAGCTCCGCGCCGTCCATCAGCGGCATGCGCATGTCTGTGAACACGACCGCCGGCTCCTGCTCCAGCACAATCTCCATCGCTTCCTGCCCGTTCGTCGCTTCGTAAATACCGGTAACCCCGTATTGTTCCCACGGGACGAAATACCGGATGGCCTCGCGTACATGCTTCTCGTCGTCGACGATCAAGACTTTCATTTCAGGTTCACTCCTCTTATCGACCGCTTGATTCCGGCATGGGGATGATCAATATAACTTCGGCGCCTTCTTGCCCTCCCATCAGAAATAGCCGGGCATCCTCGCTGATCTGGAGCCGCAGCCGCGACAGCACATTTCGCAGTCCGATGCCTTCTTCGTCTCCAGGTTCATTTCGTTCCAGTCCTTTTCTCACTTCCTCCAGCCGCGATTCGGATATGCCTTGTCCATTGTCGCGAATGGTGATAGCCAGCTGGTTCTCATCGTCGAGTCCCGCCTTCAGCCAGATCATGCCATTCTTAATTCCACTCCGGAAGCCATGCTTGAAAATATTTTCGACGAGCGGCTGAAGAATCATTTTGGGAACCGGCAGTACCCGCACCCTGTCTTCAATATCGGTCTCCATCCTCAGGTTCTCTTCGCCGAAACGCTCCTGCTGCAGGATGAAATAATTTTCCACATGCTCGATTTCGTCCTGAAGCGTGACCTGGCCTTCGTTCGTCGTCATGGAGTACCGCATCATGCTGCCGAGAGAATAGATCAGATCGTAGATTTTCGGCGCGTTATAACGCAGTGACAAGGAAGCAATCGATTGCAGCGCATTATACAGAAAATGCGGATTAACCTGGGCTTGAAGCACCTTTAGCTGGTTGGTCTTATTCGCGATTTCCAGCCGGTACTCCTGCAGGATGAGATCGTTGATCGTCCGGGTCATCTCCGTTATTTTGCGCGTCAATAGCCCGAATTCATCCTCGCTTATCGAATCGACGGAAGCGTCCAGCTGCCCGATCTGAACCCTCTGGGTATAGGAGATCAGCTTCTTGATCGGCCGGGTGAAGCCAATGGAGATCAGAACGGCCGCAATCCCCGAAATGATGAGAAACAGCACACCGATTCCGGTGTTGATCCGGCTGATGGTCCTCGCGTCGCTGTACAGCGTTTCATAGGGCGTCAGCTTCACCACCGATCCCCTAAAGAGCGTGGAATCCACCTTCTTATACATAACGATTCCGTTAAAGTTCTTATCGCTCCAGGAGAAATTTCCGCTGTCCGACTTCAATTCCTTGACCCAGCCCGCCCCCACGGTCCGCCCGATCCATTCATTGCCCGCAGCACTGCCGGGAGCGTAGAGAATCTGGCCCTGCTCATTGATCACATAGAGCGTCTCGGTGCCGGGGCTGAACATCGACCGGGCAATCTCCTCGATATCGGCCAGCTTGAAATCGATGGACAGATCGGCCAGAACCTCGTCGCTCGGCGTTTTGTAGATCGGGACATGGGCGGTGAATACCGGCATCTGTCCGGGTTTGAAATTCGGAAATCCTGACCTCATGCCGAACTGCTGGTCCATATGCGTCACCTCGATAAAAGGACGGTTCGTGCCGTTCGGATTGGCGGGCGCTTTATAGGTGAGATTGGTCTCCCGCCGGAACTGTCCGTTCAGCAGCATGTTGGACTGGCTGTTGGCCCGGACGTACAGATGGATTTTGAATATATTCCGGTCCGACAGAAACAGATTGTACAGCTGCGTCAGCACCACATTCCGGTTGTCCGGCTGAATCGTCCCTTCCGGGACGCCGTTCGGATTCTTGGTGGTCAGTATGGAGGTGTAGAACGAGTTCTGGATATTGATTCCGCTGTAGATGCTGAGGCCCAGCTGGTTTATTTTTTGAAAATAACTGGACAGATTGGCCGCTCCGAGTGTCAGCAGCTTGCGGTTCTGGTTGAGCGCTTGCTCGGTGAACGACTGCTTCGTATACAAATAAGAAAAGATAACCGAGACGCCGGCCGGTATGACCGCAGCCAGCAGCACAAGGGCCATCAGCCGGGTTCGGATGCTGTGTTTGAACAATGAGGCTCCTCCTTATTTCATGGCAATCGACCGGGACAGCGCTGCAATAAAATCCACTTTTATGGTCATCATAATGAGTGTTGGCGATAAGCAAGGGTTACTATAATGAAGGTGTGAAGCAATGATACTACGTAAAAAGGAGAACCGCCATGAAAAAAGCGCTGGGTATTGCAAACGAATCCAAACTCGGCACCGGGATCAATCCGCCGGCAGTGCAGGCCATAAGAAAAAAGCGGGGCAGACGCAAGGGTTGGGGCCAGCAGATCGTATTTCTGGGTCCTTGTCTTCTTTTCTTTCTGACCATAGTGGTAACCCCTTTCATTCTGGGATTCTATTATTCCTCCACCGATTGGAACGGTCTCGACCTGGACAAAGCGGTGTGGACAGGCTCCGCGAACTGGAGCCGGATTCTCCATGACGATGGCTTCTGGAATTCGCTGTACTTCACGCTGCGGTTCACGGTTGTATCCGTTATTATCGCCAACGTGCTGGCCCTGATCCTTGCCTTCATGCTGATGGCTTCGCTCAAGACCAAGAATGTGCTGCGTACCGTCTTCTTCATGCCGAACGTAATCGGCGGCATCCTGCTCGGCTATATTTGGCAGTTTATTTTCACCAAGGGCTTCGCCACCATCGGCGAGCTCACCCACATCCCGTTCTTCAAGCTTCCTTGGCTGGGAACGCCGTCCACAGGCTTCTGGGGACTGGTCATCGTATTCGTCTGGCAGACCGCAGGCTACATGATGATTATCTATATCGCATCACTGGCCGGGATTCCGAAGGATCTGGTCGAGGCGGCCAAGATCGACGGTGCTCGTCCGGCGCAGCTATTCAGAAGCGTGTACGTTCCACTGATCATGCCGGCCATCACCATCTGCCTGTTCCTGACCATCTCGAATGCGTTCAAAATGTTCGATCTCAACCTGTCGCTGACCAAAGGTGGTCCAGGCACTTCGACGCAGTCGCTGGCCTATAACATCTACGCAGAAGCCCTGATCAACAACCGGTACGGACTCGGAACCGCCAAAGCACTGCTGTTCTTCGTTGCCGTATCGCTGATTACAATTACTCAGGTGCTGATTACGAAACGCAAGGAGGTATCAGCCTGATGCATGTCAGCCAGTACAAGTCCAAAACCTTTGCTCTGGAAATCGTCGCTATCCTGCTCGCGCTGCTGTTCCTGGCTCCCTTCTATCTGGTGCTGTCCAACTCGGTCAAGACACTGAAGGAGATTTTGCTCGACGCGGCCTCGTTCCCGCAGGTGTTCCACTTCAGCAATTATTCCGATGTCTGGAAAATGATCGACTTCCCGCAGGCCTTCTGGAATTCTTTTCAGATAACGGTGCTGAGCGTGCTCTTAATCGTCGTGTTCAGCTCCATGGCGGCCTATCAGATCGTCAGAAAGCCGACGAAGTTCAACTCTTTCGTCTTCCTGCTGCTCATATCGGCCATGATCATTCCCTTTCAGTCGCTCATGCTTCAGCTGGTGCGGGTTACCAGCATGCTGGAGCTGCGCGGCGAGCTCTACGGCATTGTAGCCTGCTATCTCGGCTTCGGGATGCCGCTGTCCGTCTTCCTCTTTCACGGCTTCATCAAGACTGTGCCCTATGAGCTGGAAGAAGCGGCTCGCGTTGACGGAACTGGCCCCTTCGGCGTCTTCTTCCGGATCGTCTTCCCGCTGCTGATGCCGATCATCGTGACCGTGGTTATTCTGAATACACTGTGGATCTGGAACGACTACCTGCTGCCCGTCCTTATTATCGGCGGCAACAAGGATTTAACAACGCTGCCGGTCGCGGTTACGAAATTCTTCGGCCAGTACACCAAGAAATGGGATCTGGCACTTGCAGGTCTGGTGATGGCGATTGTGCCGGTACTGCTGTTCTTCCTGAGCTTGCAGAAATACATTGTCGAGGGCGTTACGGCAGGTTCCGTAAAGGGTTAACAGGCAGCGACAACAATATCCACCTTTTCGGACAAAAAATTAAGTTTTGGTCCGGGCAACATTGCATTACGATATAAATGTAAACACTTACAAAACAAAGGGAGGCATTAATTTATGAAGAAAAGACGGTTCGCTTTCCTCCTCGCAATCGTTTGCATCCTTATTATTGCAGGTTGCGGAGGCGGGGGCAATAACAACTCCACCGCGAAAAGCACAGACAGCGGTACCTCCGGCTCAGCCGCACCGGCTGCATCCACAGCTCCCAAGAAAGATGTAACGATTAAAGTGTTCCAATTCAAAGTTGAAATCGCTGAACAGCTTAACGCCCTGGCTGAAGAATACGAGAAAGAGACTGGCGTCAAGGTGCAAGTCGAAACTCACGGCGGCGGCGAAGACTACGGCGCGCTGCTCAAAGCCGAGATCGCTTCGGGCTCAGAGCCTGAAATCTTCAACAACGGCGGCTTCGCGGCACTTGTTCCATACATGGATCGCGCAACCGATCTCTCGGATCAGCCTTGGGTGAGCAAGCTGATCGAATCCTCCAAGATCCCGACGACCGTTGACGGCAAACTCTATGGCATGCCGATGAACGTTGAAGGCTACGGCCTCATCTACAACAAGGATCTGTTCACCAAAGCCGGCATTACAGAAGAGCCTAAGACACTGGCGCAGCTGAAGGATGCTGTCGCGAAGCTGAAGGCCGCAGGCATCACGCCTTTTGAAGCGACAAATGAATGGTGGTCCATGGGTATTCACCTCGTGAACGTCGCTTTCGCCAACCAGCAGGACCCGGCGGCCTTCATCGAGGATGTGAAAGCCGGCAAGCAGACGATCAAAGGCAATGAAGTCTTCAAGCAATGGCTCGATCTTGTTGACGTAATCTTTGACAACGCACAAGACAACAAAGTAACGACTGATTACGCTACACAGGTTGCTGACTTCGCCGCCGGCAAAGCCGCGATGATGATGCAGGGCAACTGGACCCAGGGCGACATCGACAAGATTGACCCGAACCTCAACCTCGGCCTGCTGCCGATGCCGATTAACGATCAAGAAGGCCATATTTATGTAGGCGTACCGAATAACTGGGTTGTGAACAGCAAGTCGGCTCATCCGGAAGAAGCCAAGGCATTCCTGAACTGGATGGTATCCTCCGATGCAGGCAAGAAATATTTGGCGAAGGAGTTCAAGTTCATTCCGGCCGAATCCGACATCACAACTACAGCTGAAGACATCGGCCAGGTAGCCGTAGCGGTTCAGAGTCAGTCCTCCACCGCTCTGAGCTGGAACTGGGACCGTTTCCCGGATGGCGTAACTCAAGGCTTCGGCGCTGCCATGCAGGAATACCTGGGCGGACAAATCAACCGCGACCAGCTGCTGGATAAGCTCGACAAAGCCGTTCAGGATATCGTGAAGCAGTAATCGAAGAGTCTATAGTAATCGCATTAACAAGTAATAATATGGCGAGCCCCCTTGGCTGCAGCCGCCCAGATCTTCCTTCTGTGCAGCCGGCTATAGGGGGCTCTCTTTTAGATTATGCGGTATATCACACTTTGGCTTTAGGCTAGTCCTCTCCGAAAGAGGCGTACCGCTCTTCCTTGCTTCCGGCCAGATCCTCCTTCGGGATGAAGCGGAGAGCCGCGGAGTTCACACTGTAGTGAAGCTTCTCCGGCTCCGGGCCGTTGAACAACAGCCTGCCGAGATAAGCGCCGCTCAATCTGCTTCGCAGCAAGGTCACCGGCTTCCCCTCGCTTCGCCCCCCTTCTCTTGTAATGAATCCCTCTTCCAGCGGCTTCGAGAAAGCAGGCCAGCCTGACGGCGATGGGAACTGATCCTTCGAGCTGAACAGCGGCGTCCCGTCCACCACATCCACATAGATCCCCTCCCTCTTATTATCCCAGTACTCATTCTGATAGGGAGGCTCCTGCTCCATCAGTTGGGTAACCTTGTACTGCTGCTCGGTTAATCGAGAACGCAACAGCTGCCGCTCCCGCTCTCCGTTCCAATGCTTTCGGGCATAATCATTCCGTCCTGACCCTTGATAATACTGCTTATATTTGAAGGGATGCGTCTTGTAATAGGCCTGATGCTCATCTTCCGCCGGATAAAAGCGGCCTGCGGGCAAAATCTCCGTGACGATTTTCCCCTTAAACCTCCTGCTGGCCTGCTGCTCCCGTTTCGACGCCTCTGCAAGTTTCCTCTGCCCTTCATTGTGAACGAAAATCGCTGTTTTGTAAGATGAGCCTCTGTCCAGAAACTGCCCGCCCGCATCCGTCGGATCGATCTGCCGCCAATAGAGCTCCAGCAGACGCTCGTAAGGAAACACTTCAGGATCAAAGGTAATCTGAACCGCTTCATAATGGCCGGTCGTCTCGGTTCCGACGCTGTCATATGTAGGGTTCTCCGTATGTCCGCCCGTATAGCCCGAGACTATCGAAGCGATGCCTGGCAATTCGTCAAACGGCTTGACCATGCACCAGAAGCAGCCGCCCGCGAAAGTTGCCAGCTCCAGGCTGTGATGATTCTCCATTTCTACCCCTCCTGATTCATACTTCATATTTAACCGAAACTCTGATTGTCATCCCTATTTCGCTAATATGTAAATTCTGTGTAAAAAGACTCATTTTCAGATGAAATGATACGAAAATCCTATCAAATAGTTCATTAGTCTCATATAATTGCCGATATACAAGTAGATGTAACTCTACTAAGAAGGGAGGAAAAGAGGGTTCACTGTCACCTTTTTAAGACAGAAATCAAAAACTGGTGGGGTGTATACAATTGAGAAAAAGAAGTAGCGCAATGAAGAGGAGCATGATGCTGGTCTTGACCTTGTGCCTGGTTCTGGCCTCGTTCGGTCAGGCATTTGCCGCCGACACATCGAAGCCGGCCACAGGTGCAACTGATACGGCCGGGCATTGGGCAGCAGATGTACTGGAGCAGTGGAAGTCGCAAGGACTGATCTCCGGCTACCAGGATGGTTCGCTCAAGCCGGATAACCAGATTACCCGCGCAGAATTTACGGCTCTCGTTAACCATTCGTTCGGATTTAATGAAATCGCCTCCATCTCATTCAAGGATGTCAAGAACGGCGCCTGGTACTATAACGAAATTTCCAAAGCATCCGCTGCGGCCTACATAAAAGGATATAGCGACCAGACCTTCAAACCGAACAAATCCATTACCCGTGAAGAGCTGGCTGTCATCGTAGCATCTCTGCTGAAGCTGAACGCTTCGGCTTCGAATACGGGCTTCACGGATCTTGTCGCCAGCCATGCCTGGAGCAAGGATTCCATCACAGCTGTCGCTGAGGCCGGTCTCATGCAGGGATCTGGCGGCAAATTCAGACCGCAGCAGACCGCTACACGCGCCGAAGCTGTCGTTGTTCTCGACCGGGCGCTGAAGCTTCGCGCAAGCAGCCAGTCCGTCGTGTATGATAAGGCGGGCACGTACGGACCGGAGACCGGCACTGTTACCGTTAACGGCTCCGTGTATCTGAATGCTCCGGATATCACCCTTCGCAACACCGTCATCAACGGTAATCTGATTATCGGCGAGAATGTCGGCAAAGGTGATATCACGCTGAAGAACGTCACCGTTAAGGGTACAGCCGTCATTAACGGCGGCGGCAAGAACAGTATTCACGTTGACGATTCCGTTCTCGTAACTGTCATCGTGAACAAGAAAGACGGAAGCATCCGCATCGTTACCGAAGGATCCACCTCGGTACAGCAGATTACGCTTCAATCCGGCGCCCTTCTGCAGGAATCGGGCAGCGGCAGCGGCTTCGGCAATGTCAGCCTCTCCGATCTGATTCCGGTAGGCGCTCAAGTTGAATTGGCGGGGAATTTCAACACGGTAGATATCTTTGCAACATCTATCCACGTCAGCCTGACCTCCGGCTCCGTGCAGAATCTGCAGGTTGCCCCAACAGCCGGCAATACGATCATTGATCTGGCCGCCGGAACAAGCGTACAGACTCTGGTCCTGAACGCAATCGCTCATGTCATCGGCCAGGGCACCATCGGAACGGCATACGTCAATACATCGGGCTCAACGATCGCCCAGACGCCTGGTCAAGTCATTACGGCTCCGAATGTAACCGTATCGGTTGGCGTTCCAGTCGGCGGCTCCGGCGGTTCGGTCACCGATACCGTCTACGGCTTTGAAGGCACCATCACCGATGTGGACAACAAACCTGTTGCGGATATGACAATCAACTTCCGCAGAGGCCTCGGAACCACTACAGGCGAAATCGCCGCAACCGTGGTTACGGATGTGTACGGTCATTACTTTGCCAATCTTGCACCCGGCATCTACACCGGCGAACTGGTTAAAGACGGCTTCATTACAACATATGTAGTCGGCGTATCCTTAAGCGACTACAAGAACTTCGGACAGGATGCCACGGCAATCCGCATTCCGAAAGCCGATGAAATCCGGATCGTGCTGACCTGGAACGAAAACCCTAATGACGAGGACTCCCACTTGTTCGGACCTACTCCGGACGGACGGACGTTCCATACCTGGTACGCCGACAAGAAATACAGCTATCAGGGCGAGCTCTACGCCGATCTGGACCATGATGACGTGGATTCCTACGGCCCAGAGACCACTACGATCCGCAAGCAGCTTGACGGCACCTATCAGTTCTACGTCCATAACTTTAGCGGCAACGGACCGAATAGCGCCTATACCCTTACGGCTTCCGGTGCAAAGGTAGAAGTCTACAGCGGTGCGAGCGTAACACCGGTCAAGACCTACAACATCCCGGCCGGAAGCAGTCCAGAACTGAACTGGCATGTATTTGATCTGACGATCTCGGCCGGCAACCTGTCCTTCAATGACACCAACACATTGGTTAACTCGCTGCCTGTCGTTACCAATCCAGGTGGAATAGAACCTATTGATCCAAGTGCCGTTCATGTGGAGAACAACTCCGATGCAACTGACGTCGTTAAGGTTAGCGGTCTTGCTCCTGGTGAGCAAGTTGTTCTGAGCACAGGGAATGCCAACGGGTTAATTTCCGCTCCTGCAACCGCAGAGTCCGACACGGTAACGTTCACGAATCTGAATCTCAAGAGCGAAGGCGGTACTCTCAGTCTTTACCGGAAGGATGCCTTCGGTCAAAGCAGCGTATCCACTAATGTCGATTACATCAGCGAAGCGGCTTACAATGAGCTGGTGACTGTCGCCAATACGGTCTACACTGACTTTACGGTGCCGGTAACCCAAGCCGTCTACCAGAACGTCTATCTGAACAGTCCTGGAGTACAGGTTCCGGCAGATATTACGCTTAACGTTCTGGGCATTCAGCCGGTCGGAACGGTAAGCTCCGATGTGTATCTGGATTACACAGACGGTGCTGTGAAGCTCCAGCATTTCAATGGTACAAGCAGTCCTGTGCAGTACAAGGTTTCGCTTGAGCTGAAACGCGGCTCTTCCATTGTAACCAAGTACATTATCCTGACCGTTCCGGATGTACGCACAGCACTTCAAGGCAGCATTGCCGTGGCTGGCACCATTGACAACACTGTGGTCGCAGCCAGCGCTGCGGATGCGCAAGCCGTGTTTATCGATCCGCAGTCTACAACCGAGGATTATATCAATGCCCTCTATCTGCTGAACGAAGCCATTTGGGATGCTACTCACTAATAGCGATTGAACAGGCTTCAATTAAAGGGACCGCTGAGGATTTAATCCATCAGCGGTCCCTTTTTATTTAATCCAATATGGTTTCAATCCGCGGAATATCGGCAGGAAGCTCCTCCATAATGGCTTTATATCTTCCATCGGACATCATGCAGTATTTGGTCCGGTTGGTTACCGGATAATCGAAGTACGCGAACTTCAACGTCGTATTAATGCATTTAATCTGCTCCAGGTTGGCCAGCACCCCTCTGTCCAGACGGACAAACTGAAAGCCCCCCTGCGCAAACGCGCTTTCCCAGAACCGCAGCGGCCCTACGGTATAATATTTCCCTTCCCTGGTGTGGACCTCCACGAGAGCTTTCATATTGGTCTGCAAAAACAAAATGTCATCGACTGACACCGGCTGGATTCCCGCCCCATTTTCATCCTCCGTGACCGTCAGGCTAAGCATTCGATCTCTCCGTTCCCCTAAGACAGTAAAATAGCTTGTTCTATAGTGTAACCTACTGCTTTAAAGTAATTTGTCGAAATAGATCGGAAATTTCAGTGCTATCCTAGGTCAGATTTTTCTTGACAAATTTGCCCAAATATAATAACCCTCATCTCACTTGGGAGAAGAGGGTTATCAGGGAAGAATGCTTTTTAAGTATTTGGCCTTGCTGCGGGCGATCCCCGTCTTGTGGGAACTGTCTTTGAAATATACAATATCGCCGTATATTTTCTCCTCAATTCGTTCGATCAGGTCCAGGTTAATGAGACTGCCATTATACGCCGGGAACAGATGGGGCATCGCTTCCCTGCAGCTCTGGAAGGTCAATCCGGCCGAATAACTGCCGTCCTTCGTATAGAACCGGGGGACATGATAATTCCGCTTGGGCTCCCAGGTATCCACATAGAAGACTTCACTGGCGCGGATAAATTGTCCCTCTTCCAGCTTGCCGAATTCGTCGATCCGGTTCACAAAAATATCCCGGTCGTCCTCCTCGGCCTCCCTGGCCTTGGCCGCAAGTTCCTCCCACATGCCAATACTTTTGAGGTTAACCCCGGTATACTGCGAAGAACCCTGAAAATACAAGCGCCCCCCGAATGTCCCGGTCTCCAGTCTTTCACCTTTTCGCAAATTGACCAGATTCCACGTATCCAGGGAGAGGAAAGCCGAAAAAGCAATACTGCATTCCTCCAGCGTCGTCAGCACCGTGAAGGTGCCGGTTCTCGTATGGAAAATCGGAACACTGTAATTTTTTTTCGGCTTCCACATTTCGATGCTCATGATGTCGTCTTCCTTAAAGTAAAACTGCGAAATACCGTCGGCAGGCTGAGATACCTGTACCCCGACTATTTTGCGTGGTTCCTTCATGCTGCTATTCGCCTTTTTTCAATTCGCTTGGAACTGGAAGAGATCCTGCGATGGACTTGCGGCTTCTGGAAGACTTTGTTGCAGACTTCACGATTTTTTCAGCCATAAAGCGTGCCAGTGCTTTTTTCATTGTTGTTCACCTCCTTTCCTGGGGTATATCGGAAGCAGAAGCAGACATTGAATCATAAATGAAAGTGCCAGTATGGAAGAATTAAGATATAAATTAGAAGAAATAATGAGGAGAGAAATCCACTTCGACCAAGCGTCAAACTTAACATTGTAAATCTCTTCATAATTATTCGGCGCATACCGTAAAGCGATCAGGAAAGACAATCCTGTCAAAAGCAGAATAGCTACATGGCTCAAAGTAAACAGCGGAATAAGTGCGGCTCCAAGTCCTGTAACAATTGAGCATACGGTAATAGGCAAATGAAAACCGCCGGAAAACTTCCGAAGAACCATAAACGAAGCCAGCGCAAGAATCGAATGGAGAATATCGCTAAACAAGAGCCCGAATACAATTGTGGAGATAATCCCGAAATACAGGTTCAACTTTAACCCAATCCCGTAGCTTAGCACCTCAACCGAGCCAGGACCCTCCGGATCAAGCTTTTTTATCCTTATTGCGATACGCTTCGACAGCTCTTCTAATATCATCCCGGTCACTCCAACCCGAAAAATAAAATGATAAACCTAAAGTGATGGCAGAGGTCAATAACAGCCACAAAGGATTGGCATCGTACAGAAATAGGACGGTTACAGAATTGGTTATCAGTGATGCCAAACTGCCGAGTAGGACGAGCAGATTTCTGATGGTGAAATAGTTTTCTTTGGTCAAGAAGTCATGGGGAGGTAAAATAATGAACGAAAATCCTGTGTTGAATTTCATGAGCGCCCAGGAAATAACGAGAGCAATCACAATAGTTGAAATTTGCAGCAAATAGACGCTTCCGTTGTTCTCCTTCAACATGTACGCATTCATCAAGTGAGTCCAATCGTAGAAATAATAAATACCCATCTGCAGTACAGCATAGGCACATATACCGGCTCCAGCTATAAAGGAAGCCAGATGAGTCTTGATTTTCAGGCCTACTCTAAGGAACAAAATAAACAGCAGGTACTGCAAAGGCAGATCATAATTAGGCTCTTTCAGGACAATCCTCATAACATATGAGAAAACAGCGATAAACGCTGCGAAAATCAGGATTTTACCCAAATATTCTCTCACTGGAAGCATGTACAGCTTGAGGATGAGGACTAACATCGCGAAGGCATCAAATACTCCCAGAACTACAAATATAAGATCATGCAATCCAGCATCACCACCCTCGGACTAATCACCGACAATATACTTCCTTATTTTAACATCATAGACTTGAAAACGTTGTCGAAATTTGGAAAATGACATGGAATTTTAGAGAAATTTCGTTTTTTGTCGAATATTGATAATACTGAGGACGCGACTTGGAGGAATTGTTAGGCTGTGCTTCCTGATTTCATGCAGTGCGATCAGATCATGTGAGATTGCTAAGGAGTGTGCTTCATAAAAGGTTACTCTCAACAAATAGCCGCGCTTGTTATCTTGGAAGATATCAAGCGCGGCTCATATGTTCATCCTGATTTTGATAATGCCGCTAATAATTCGTTACTGCAATTTGGGAACTGCTTCAATACCTTGCTGCTGAACAGGGTGATTCTTCAACAGCCGGCTGCGGAGACGATCCAAGGACAAATAAGCGACGGGAACGACAACCAGCGTCAAGAGCGTGGACGTGGTCAAGCCTGAAATAACAACGATAGCCAAAGATTTTGACACCAGCCCCCCGTCCGTTGAAACAGCAAGCGGAATGAGAGCCCCCAGTGTCGCGATAGCGGTCATCAGAATCGGGCGAATTCTTGTTGTTCCCGCTTCAAGAAGGGCTTCGAACGGTTCGATTCCATTCTTGCGATTATGAATAACCCGATCCAGATAGACAATCGCATTGGTGACAACAATACCTATCAGCATCAAAAAGCCTACCAACGCCGGCATACCCAGAGCCTCATTCGTTATAAACAAACCAAATATTCCTCCGGTAAAAATAAACGGGAGCGAGAATAAAATGGCTAACGGAGCGAGCATTTCTCCAAAGGTAACCATCATAACGGAATAAACTAACAGAATGGCTATGGCCATCGCGATCGCCATGTTCTGGAACCCTTCATTCATTTCTTTCGAATCGCCTTCAAATGAGTAGCTGACGTTCCCGGGCAGCTTGAGCGCCTCTATTCTGGACTTTACTTCATTCTGAATAGCCGCTGTATCCTCTGAAGTCATATGCCCGGTTATCATCACAAATTCGACCTGGTTTTGTCTTTGAATCGTGCTGACAACAGAAACCTGCTCGATCCTGGCAACATCCCCAATTGCAACCTGCTGGTTCACAATATTCGTTACGGGAAGCGATCCAATCCTGTTGATCTGGCTGTAATCCTTGTTATTAAGGCCTAATAACAGATCAGTCGGCTGCCCATCCAGCGTGATCTTGCCTATCGTATCTCCATCAAGCTGGGATCTAACCTTTGCAGCTACCAAAGCCGGATTAAGTCCTTGTTCGGCAGCCTTATCGGGGTCTACCTGAATGGACAACTCATGGCGCGTAGCCTGTAAGTTGGAAGCCACATCCGCTAAATGAGGAACATTCTTTATAGCGCCCAGTATTTGCTCGGAGGCACCTTGCAATGTTTTTGCATCAGAGCCCTTGACTACAAGAGCCAGATTTCCCGACCCCGATGTCAGTCCTTCTTGCGTGAGTGCCGTCTGAATCCCTTCTCCAAGCGCTGATGTCTTCTGCCGGACATCATCTTCAAAAGACTTGATGTCGTTCTTGGAAGCATCCGTATCCAGCTCAATGGATATGTTCACAGACTCGCTTCCCACGTTCGTCTGATAGCTTTGAACAATTGGCATTGCCTTTAAATCGTTCTCCACTTCTTTGGCGACTTCATTCGATTTGTCCAGAGAGTTTCCCGCAGGTAATGTGATGTCCAGACCGTAAGATACCGTCTTCTCGTTAGGCAGAAAGTTCATCGGAATATTCGGAACGAGAATAACCGAGCTTCCGAATAGTGCGACCGAAATAAGCAGAATAGCCAGCTTATGGCTCAGTGACCAGGTTAGCACCCCTCTGTACACACGCTGAAGCCCAGTTTCCTTCGCGTGAGACAGCGGTTTGGTCTTGAGCAGAAATAGGCGCGCCAACAGCGGAACAACCGTCACGGATACAATAAGTGAGAAGGCCAGTGCGATAATGACAGTGACACCAAAAGGAGCAAAGAACTTGCCGACAATCCCCGGCACGAACGACAGAGGGCCAAATACTGCGATAGTGGTAATAGTGGAGGATGTGACGGCTTGCCCTACCTCGGTTGTCGCTGTTACAATCAAATCCCAAGTGCGCATGGTCTCGATGTTCAGACGGCGGTAGATGTTCTCGATTACCACTATAGAATCATCGACGACTCGGCCGACAGCGACAGCAACGCCCGCCAGCGTCATGATATTAAACGTGAAGCCCAATGCGTTAATCATGATCATCGTGGCCAATACAGAGATCGGTATAGAGAGAATAGCGACCAATGTGGCTCTAATATTGCGCAGGAATACAAAGGTGACAATGACGGCAAACAAGGTACCCAGCAGCACCTCCCGGAGCATGCCTTCCACTGATTTCTTGATCAGGACGGAATTGTCCCGCAGCTTTTCTATTTTGTAGCCTGCCGGAAGAGACAGAGATGTAAGACTTCTATTCACTTGCTTGGCAATCTCGACGGTGTTGGAACCCGGCTGACTCTTGATGTTAATGATTATGGCCTGCTTGCCGTTAAGACGCGCCATCGTTTCATTATTGCCTGCGGAATAGGATATGGCCGCGATATCCTTCAGCTTTACAGTGTGATATGGCTTGGCGGAACCCGCGTCCGCCGGCCCGGAGGCTAATAGCGGCAGCTGCTCCAGCTCCGTTAAACTCCCGATTTGGGAGCCCGCCTCAACATTTAATGTTTGATCCTGATCATTCATCTGACCGGCCGGGATCGAGAGATTATTTGCGAGAAGCATTTGCTTGACCGTGTCCAAATTTAAATGCTCTTGTTGCAGTTTCGATTCATCCACCCGAACGGAAATCTTCTTGTCAGCGGATCCGTTAATCTCAATCTGGTCGATGCCATGGATTGCCGACAGGGAAGGCTCGATCGAGCTTTGAACATATTGCTTAATGACTGCCGGGTCCTGGTTGGCAGAGACGGCAAATGAGTAAATAGGGGTGGCGCCGGGACCCGCTTTGTCAATAATGGCCTTCTGAGCCTCTCCCGGAAGGGTGGTCGAGGCAATGACGCCGTTGACATTCTTTATGGCTTCGTCCATAGACTGACCCATCTCGAATTCAAGTGTCAGGGCTAGATAATTGGAGCCGGCAAACGTGTACACATTCTTTAGGTTAGGGAGATCCTGCATAGCCGATTCCAGAGGCTTCCCAATATCATCGAGCGATCGCTGGGGCGTAGCTCCGGGATAAGGGATTGTCACGTATAAATACGGAATATCGACATTCGGTAGTTGTTCCAGTCTCATTGATTGAGTAGAATAGATCCCCCCGGCCAGAACAGCCAACATGATAAGAAAAATAACCCCAACATTCTTCATCGAGAATCGAATGCAAGCATTCATCGGCAATTTACTCCTCCTTGTTATATCTCTGCAAACCATTCCAGACTATACGGGCAAACGCTTGTGCCAGGTTATCCATATCAATCCCTTCCGGATCAACCAACCAGGAAATCATTAATCCGTCAAGAATTGCAACGAAAAAAACAGACAACTCAAAGGCATTGTATTCCCTGCTTATGATCTGCTCATGCTGCAAATTCTCAATCAGCTTCTGGATCTGCTTATATCCGCCTCGGTACAGGGTCGATAATTGATTCTGTACAGACGGATCGCGGGCGTTGGAGACAAAGTCAAAAAAAAGACGGTTGCCCTCCTGATCTCCAAGCCTGTGTACAACCTGAGATTGGAAAAAAAGCACTACGCTTTCTTCAGGTGTTGTCTCCTTCAGATGCTTCCAAATCGAATCTGGCAGTTCCAGTACCCGGGCATGAATGTTCTGCTCCAATAAGGTGAGGTACAGTTCGCTTTTGTTCTTGAAATTGGAATACACCGCCCCCTTGGTCATCCCGACTTCGGCCGCTATATGCTCAAGTGAGGTGCCGGAGTACCCATGCTTCGAGAACACATTGGATGCTGCTTGCAGAATCCGTGTCCTGGTATCCGGCACTTCGGACTCCATAAACCGGAAGCCGTCTCGGGCAATGCTCTTTACAGCTTCCCGGCCCCCTACATGCCGCCGGATCGTAGGCCAGCTTAAGCCGGAGACCCGGGCGATGTCCGATAACGTAATGTCCTCGGGATTTTTACTGGCGGTCAGTGCCTGGATCGCATTGTAAATTCTTAGTCTTGATCTCTCCGGTCTGTTGATCATGGCAACACTCCTTCTGCTGAGACGCTGGAATTTCTCATATTTCGATACTATCCGGTATCCGGATTTTTCATGGGTAATATAACAAAAGGCTCTCTGGATATTCAACAATATTTTTCCAGAAAAATGCATTGATCCCCCAAGACATTGCGGTATATCACAATGCCTTGGGGGATCAATGCGGTTCCCCGCAAAGTTGATCGAACCTTGAGTATGAGTGGAAAAATGCATGGTTCCCGGCGAAATCCCCGATTATTCGTGAACCGAATTCTTTAATAAAAAAATGCGGTGTACACAATAAAGATTGTGGTCACCGCAATTAAATATACGGTAACTGCAAAAATCATTACGTTACTATCAAACTGCTCCCTAATTTACAATATGGAATATCGTGGAATTATTAAAGAGGGGGGAACTATAAATGGAGTCCGCTGTTACCTTGCTCGACGTACTGAAAGGCGCAATGAAACAGCATTCAACAGGGGTCAACTTTATAGAGGGGGACCAAGGCGAGACTTTTGTCACCTATGCCGAAATTTATCGTCAAGCTTTGGATTTACTTGGAAAATTGCAAGGAAAGGGACTTCATGCCGGCCAAGAGTTGGTGTTTCAGATTGAGAACAACCGTTCCTTTGTCACGATGTACTGGGCTTCGCTGCTTGGCGGATTCATCCCCGTGCCGATTAGCATCGGGAACAATGACGAGCACCGATATAAAATCGTGCAGATTTGGAACAAGCTATCCTCTCCGTCGCTGATTGGTGAAGATTGGGCCATTGCATCGTTAACTAAATATTTGGGTGACCATGGAATGGTCAAGCTTCTGGAGGAGATGGAGCCGCACTTCTATTCGCTGGACTCATTGAACACAGTGACGTACGAACCGGGAGTTATCCAGCCTTGTAATCCGGAGCAAATCGCTTTTATCCAATTCTCTTCCGGCTCAACAGGCGATCCGAAAGGAGTTGTACTGACGCACGCCAATTTGATTTCCAACACAGCCGCCATAATAGAAGGCATCTCAATAACAGACAAAGATTCTCTGATCTCATGGCTGCCGCTGACACATGATATGGGATTGATAGGCAGTCATCTAACAGCTGTCAGAGCTCAAATCAATCAGCATTTGATGCCAACGTCTCTGTTTATCCGCCATCCTCTCCTTTGGCTCAAAAAGGCAAGCAAATATCGTACAACCGTTACTGTTTCACCAAACTTTGGCTACCGGTACTTTCTTAATTTCTACAAAACGGGAGCAGGAATTGATTGGGATCTATCCTCCATACGTGTCATCGTTAACGGAGCCGAACCCATTTCTTATCCGCTAATCGTCGAATTTACATCGAAACTCCGCACACATGGACTCTCCGCGAACTGCATATTTCCGGTTTACGGGCTCGCAGAGGCCTCGTTGGCAGTCACTTTACCTCCTCCCGGCCGGCCGGTACGACATTTTCTGATTGACCGGAAACATCTGAACATCGGGGATCAGGTTTGTCTTGCAGCAGCAGAAACATCCGGAATTGGATTAGTGGGCACCGGAAAGCCTGCTCGTGATGTTTCCGTTCGAATTTGCAATGAGAACAACGAGCCGCTTCTTGACGGGCATATCGGCCATATTCACATAAAAGGCCGCAATGTCACACAAGGCTACTATAACAATCCGGAAGCAACCAAAGCAGCGCTTGCAGGCGAAGACTGGGTAAAGACAGGAGATATCGGAGCCTTTTATGAAGGTGAGCTAATCATCACCGGCCGGGCGAAAGACATCATATTCGTGAATGGACAGAACATTTATCCCCATGATATTGAGCGGCATGCGGAAGACATTTTCGAAAAGATCACTCAAGTTGCCGCCGTGGGCGTGTTCTCCGAAGTCAGCCAGAAGGAAGAAATCATTCTGTTTGTCCATTACAAAAAATCTGTCGAGTCCTTCGCTGAGCTAAGTCAGCATATTAAACAGCATATTAATCAAAAAATGAGTCTTGACGTTAAATCCGTTCTGCCCGTTCGGCATATTGAGAAGACAACCAGCGGAAAAGTCCAGCGTTACAAAATGGCTGAAAGGTATCGAAATGGGGATTTTGACAGCATCCAGTCTGAATTGGATGAGCTGCTGCACACAAGAGAACGTGAAAGAGTGATTGAACAGCCAGTCACAGAAACCGAGGGAATTCTGGTTCGTCTTGTTCAGGAAGTTCTGGGTCACGAACCGGTCTCTCTATCGGATCACTTCTTCAAAATAGGAGGGCAATCGCTTAAGGCTGCAATGCTTAGTGCACGGATTCAAAGAGAAATGAAGAAGAGCATCACGATTCGTGACATATTCTTGAATCCCGTTATGAGCGACTTGGCTAATATGCTGGACACATTGCCCTACAACGAGATCTTGCCATTCATATCGGCGGAGAGCAAGGATTTCTATTCAATGTCCCCGGCGCAGCGTCGCTTATACATTTTGCAGCAGCTTACGGAAGATACCCGATACAATTTGCCTTTTGCCATGAAAGTAGAAGGCGCAATCGATCCTGACCGTCTCGAGAAGGCGCTTCTCGAATTAATTCATCGTCACGAAAGCCTGCGCACCTCCTTCCATTTGGTGAACGGAAATACTGTCCAACGCATTGAATCCAATCCCGGCTTTCAGCTCGTCGTAAATAGGGACGTTCAAGATGCCCGGCAAGCAATCCGGCAATTTATCCGTCCATTCGATTTGACTAGAGCCCCTCTGCTACGAGCGGAGCTTGCCGCAATTGCTGACGGTACAATGCTGTTCTTGATTGACTTTCATCATATAGTTACCGATGGAACCTCGATGGCGGTGTTTATCCAGGAGCTATCCCTGCTGTATCAGGGGGAGACATTGCCCACTCCTTCAAGACAGTATCGCGATTTCAGCGAATGGCAAGCACGTCTTCGGCAAGAGGACTCATATTCAGAGAGCGAGATTTATTGGCTTGAATCCTTCGGCGGAAGCATTCCTGTATTGGATCTACCAACAGACAGCCCCCGCAGTAATTTACAGCTGAGATCAGGCGCTTCTCTCCCCTTCCGATTATCCCAGGAGAGAGTTCGGGAGCTGAAGGATTTAGCCTATGAGCATCACTCTTCCCTGTACATAATTCTCCTGGCTTCTCTAATGGTTACTCTTTCTCGTTGGAGCGGTAAAGAAGATCTGGTAATTGGTTCCGTTACAGCCGGACGCCCGCTTGCTGAGATTGAGAGCATGATCGGCATGTTCGTGAATACCATTGCGATACGCTGCCAGCCACAGTACAAAATGACATTTCTCAGCTTCTTGCAGGAAGTACGGCAGCAAGTCCTTAGTTCCTTCGAGCATCAACGATATCCATTTGACGAACTGGTCAATAAGCTTGGACTCGGATATGACCAGGGACGAAATCCGTTATTTGATGTAATGTTCTCGCTTCAACCTGCCGGTCTGGAAGAGATCAAGTTAGGTCCGGTATGCCTTGTTCCGCAGCCTGTTCATAACGGACATGCCAAATTCGACTTAACCTTTGAAGCCTATGAATCGGCGGACGGTCTCAGATTCGATGTTGAGTACTCAACGGAGTTGTTCAGGCCGGAAACCATCAACCGGATGATGAGCCATTACTTTGCCATATTATCCTCCATAACTCAGAACCCCACCGAGAAGCTGGGGCGGCTTAATATGCTTACCAAGCAAGAAGAATGCCGGCTGCTTGACAGGGCTGTTGAGTCTGCAGCTGCTTATCCAGACAGCACTCTCGATAAATTATTTGAGCTGCGGGCCGGCCATGCTCCCGACTCGATCGCGTTGATCGACAGTTCAAGCGGGGATCTTCTGACCTACGGGGCTTTGAATAGGCGTTCAAATCGCCTGGCTTCCCAGCTTCTGGAATATGGAGTTACGCGGGGGTCGTATGTTGGCATATTGTGCGAGCGCAGCATGGATTATGTGATCGCAGTGCTTGCCGTATTAAAAGTGGGGGCAGCCTTTGTTCCTCTCGATTCTGAAGCTCCAGCGGAACGGATACATCATATTGTATCGGATGCCTCAATCGGGGTCATTCTCAGTCAAGCTCGTCTTGTGCCATTTGGGTCGTCTATTCACGACTTACTGAAACAATGTACCCAACTGATAATTATGGATAACGAACAAGGCAAAATGCATGATGCACCAGCCGCGAATCCGGAACGGACTCATACGCCTTCCGACATCGCCTATCTGATCTACACTTCCGGTACAACGGGCAAACCCAAGGGAACCTTAGTCTCGCATGCAAATGTCGCACGTCTATTCAGCATCCCCTTTGCCGGAGTAGAGATCACTTCGCAAGACCGTTTGATCCAGGTATCCAACACGGTCTTTGACGGCTCGATTATCGACTTGTTTGGTTCACTGCTGAACGGGGCGTCCCTGCTGATTACTAAAAAAGAGCAAATACTGGACCCTACCGAGTTCGCTTCCCTGCTGTCCCTTGATGTCACTACCGCCTTTATGACGACCCAGCTCTTTAATACCATGGTGGAGTATCGGCTGGATGCACTTAAGAATTTGCGGACGATCATGTTCGGAGGCGAACGGGCTTCTCTCCCGCATGTTCAAAAAGCTCTGGAGGCGTTGGGACCTGGGCGATTGTTCAATCTATACGGACCTACGGAAACAACCGTTCTGGCTACGGGATATCAGATCGACAAGCTTATAGCCGGTCAGGGGGCAATCCCGATTGGCAGAGCAGTGCCTAACAGCGAATTATACGTCCTGGATCAAGAATTGCAGCTTGTACCGGAGGGGGTGAACGGCGAACTGTATATAGGAGGAGCCGGAGTCAGTCATGGGTATCTTAACCGTCCTGACCTGACCGGGGCAGCCTTCATTGAAAACCCCTATCGCCCCGGACGCTTGCTCTATCGGTCAGGCGATCTTGTCCGCTGGCTTCCGGATGGAGAATTGCTCTACCTCGGCCGTGCGGACAACCAGATCAAGCTCCGCGGATACCGGATTGAGCTTCAGGAGGTCGAGTCGGCACTTCTCCGGATTCCTTATGTACGGGAATGCGCCGTTATCAAACGCGATCTTCCCAATGGACAGGCTGAGCTTGCCGCCTATGTGGTTGCCGACCAGCCTGTGTCGATTCATTCCCTCAAGAATGCATTGAATTCTTACCTGCCATCTTATATGGTTCCGACTTCCTACTGTCAGCTGGACCGGCTTCCCCTGACCCCCCAAGGCAAACTGGACGCCAAAAGCCTGCCTGAACCAGAGGGTGTTGATAGCACTGTGGTCCAATCTTCACGGAACCCGACCGAGCAGCACATCGAGGCAATCTGGCAGCGGCTGCTTAATATAGAGACGATCAGTATTCACAGCAATTTTTTTGACATCGGCGGCACCTCTCTATTGGTCATCAAAATGCAGGCGGAGATTGAATTTATTTATCCTTCCCTCATACGAGTGGTGGATATATTTAACAACCCGACCGTTGCCCGGCTAGCCGAACTGATTGAATCACGCCAGAATGGTGAGAAAAATAGGTTGGTCTGGAAGACCGTTCCCTGGCCCCATTCTTCCCGTACACAGTCTGCGGGTTGGCAGGAATATAAGAGAACTAATGTGGTTGTGAACAATGCAGCCATGAATGATTTGGATTTCGGCAAAAAGGGCGTCGGCATCTCGAAGGATTCGCTGCTCCGCTCGGCATTCGTAATGTCACTGGTCCGTATCGCAGGCGAGCATCAAAGCTATGGATTGCAGATTCTTCAAGGCTCCTTCATTTACCCGGTAGAGCTCGGCTTACATGAAATACGCTCCACATCCGGTCTGCTTCAGGCGGTAACGAACATGGAGAACCGTTATGTTGGTTATCAGGTCAAAGACCTCGAAGGCATTGTGCCGATCCGGTCGGATCAAGAGCTTGCCGCCATTCTTGTTCATCATCCGACTTCGGCCACGCATGCCCTGGCTCATCATTTTGATTTGATGCTTACCGTTAGCGAAGGAGCCAATTTGGTGCTTCAAATGGAATTCAACCCAAGAAAAGTCAGTCAGGAAACAAGCAAACGTTTTGCGGAACTCTATATGAATTCATTACAATGGGTAACTCAACAAATAGGCCAAGAGGTGTTGAATCATGAGTAAAATCGCATTGTTATTTCCAGGACAAGGCTCGCAATACGTTGGAATGGGAAAGGGACTGATAGATAATTATGCCGTTGCACGGCAGACGTTTGAAGAAGCAAGCGATGTACTCGGTTACGACCTTCCGAAGCAGTGTCTCGAAGGTCCCGACGCCGTACTTACAAATACGGCCCAGGCTCAACCGGCAATACTGACCATGAGTGTCGCGGCCTACCGGGTTTTCCGGCAAGAATTCGGCTTAACTCCTTCTGTTGCAGCCGGCCATTCCTTGGGAGAGTTCTCGGCGCTTACTGTCGCGGAGGTCTTTTCCTTCTCCGATGCGGTCAACCTGGTCCGGCAACGCGGGCTTCTGATGGATGAAGCCAACACCTTGGGTGATGGCGCCATGCTGGCTATCTCGCAAGCCGAACTTTCATCAATAGAAGAAGCATGCCGTATCATCAGTGACCAAACAGGACTTACAGCAACGATCAGTTGCTTTAACGCTCCAGATCAATTCACTGTCAGTGGCAATCGAATTGCCATTGAACAGCTAAACGACCGGGTCACCGGCATGTTCCCTAATGTTAAAACAACACGCCTGAACGTTAGCGCCGCCTTTCATTGCTCCTTGATGTCATCGATCGTTGACCGGTTTATGCAAGTTATTAGCAATATCCCACTGCATTCCCCAGTCTTCCCTGTCCTCTCCAACGTGACAGGACTGCCGCACGGAGATGCTGATTCAATTGTACACAATCTGGTACGACAGCTTACCGAACCGGTCCGTTGGACAGACAACATGTCGCACATGTTGCAAGAGGAACAAGTAGTGTTCATGGAGCTCGGGCCCAAATCTGTATTGCGCAACCTGGCGAGAAAAGTAACCTCCAGACCTTCCTTTGCCTATGACAATACCGATAGCCTGGAGAGCATGAGAACAGAGCTTGGACGATATACCCCCTTCGGCCTTATCAGCAAGACCCTTGCCATTGCCGTAAGCATCAAGAACCGTGAATTCGATACTTCTCTGTATGAAGTTGGCGTCATTCGCCCCTATCAAGCCGTCAAATCAAGACTTATGCAGCTTGAATCCGAAGGAAGGCAGCCTGAAGGAGAAGATATACGGCAAGCGCTTGATATGCTAACCTCCGTGCTTCATACCAAACAAGCTCCGTCCTCCGAAACGCTATTCCGCACAGAACAGTTGCAGGAACAATGGGGGCAAATGCCTGAGGTGGCCGAGTGGGTAAATGAGCTGAGAGAAATCTACCAAATGAGAGGGGACTTATTGCATGCATGAGGATTGGCTCAACGCTCCCGCTCTAGAGCCGAGCCTGATGAAGGTTCAGCCGTATGATCCAGGTGCCTTTCAATATGAAGAGGTTAATACATTCGACATTGCCATTATTGGTCTGTCCATGCGCATGCCCCAATCGGAGAACGCAGACTCTTTCTGGCAGCATTTAACTAACGGGCATGATTTGATCGGACCTTTTCCTGACTTGCGCATTAAGGATATTCTTCCCTTTCTTCCCTATCTTCACATGGGGGATGGCAAGTCCCCCTCTTTCTCACCTGGCGCCTATCTTCATGAGATTGACAAGTTTGATCATGAATTCTTCGGTATATCCAGGCGCGAAGCCTTGCTTATGTCGCCAAGTCAGCGGCTCTTCCTGGAGACGGCTGCCCATGCGCTGGATGATGCGGGTTATGGCGGGCGTGTTCTGTCCAAGAGCAAGACAGGTGTGTACATAGGACACAATTCAGACTCGATGATGGAGGGCTACTGCGATTATTCCCGATTGATTGCAGCTGCCGATTCTTCATCTATTCCTGCTGCTGTTCCGGGAAATCTGTCGCCTGTTATTGCAAGCCGAATTTCGTATCTGCTCGACCTTCGGGGTCCTAGCATCAATATCGATACCGCCTGTTCTTCCTCCCTTGTATCTATCCATATGGCCTGTCAGGGGATCCGGAGCGGTGATTGCGATATGGCAATTGCCGGTTCTGTCAAAATCAATCTGTTCCCCATAGAGAGGGAGCAGAAGCTTGGTATCGAGTCGTCCACATATCGAGCCCGCACATTCGACAACCGGGCGGACGGAACAGGTCGCGGAGAAGGGGTTGTTGCCATTCTCCTAAAGCCATTGCACCTTGCTCTCCAGGACCATGACCATATCTACTCGGTTATAAAAGGCAGCGCGATTAACCAGGACGGTCTGTCCATTGGTATTACCGCTCCTAACGCCATAGCTCAGGCCGAGGTCATCGCAAGCGCCTGGGAACAGGCGGGAATTGATCCACAGACCATTTCTTATATTGAAGCTCATGGAACGGGAACTTCCCTGGGAGATCCAATCGAGATTGATGGAATCCAGAGAGCGTTCGCCAAATATACGAACAGATCTCAATTTTGCGCCGTTGGGGCGCTCAAGACCAATATTGGGCATCTGGATAACGCCGCCGGAATAGCCAGCTTTACCAAGACTGTCATGGCTCTATACCATAAGGAGCTCCCTCCCAGTTTGCACCTTGAACGGCCGAACCATAAAATTTCCTTTGAGCAGTCACCGGTCTACCTTCTTGATCGTTTGACAGCTTGGGAGACTGACAACGACTCGCCTCGAAGAGCGGGCATTTCATCTTTTGGCCTAAGCGGAACGAATTGCCATTTCGTATTGGAGGAAGCGCCAGACCAGAGCGAGGAATGCGGGTATTCCAGCGGCATGAAGAATCTATTGACTCTATCCTCCCGCTCGGAGTCCTCTCTGATTCGCACCCTGTCGGATTATCATCAGCATCTGGCAAAGAACCCTCAAATTCATTTGACTGATCTCTGCTTCACCGCCAGTGTCGGCAGAGGACATTACAATCATCGCATTGCGATGGTTGTTACGAGCTATGAGGAAGCTCTTCAAGCTCTTCAAGCTCTTCAGACAGCCATTGCCTCATCATTGCAATCAGGCAAGCTGGCCGAAGGAATCTATTATGGTATATCCACTGAACAGGACTCCTTGAGCCTTGCCAAGGAATCCCGCGATCTGCTTATGCAGACAGAGCGCTTCGCCTGGGACGGCGACGCCTATGAAGAGTTGGCCGATCTTTATGCTCGCGGAGCTAATCCGGATTGGGAGGAATGGTATAGTAGCCGGCATCTGCAGCCCTATCGCATCCCGTTGCCATGCTACTCCTTCAATAAAGAGCGTTTCTGGATTGGCGATCTGCTTGGAGCAGACAAATCCGCTAACGTTCAACTCACTGGAAATCCGGAGAACCGTTATACGGATGCACAATACAAGATTGCCCAGGTCATGGGCGAGGTGCTTGGTCGCTCATCTATGGATCTGGAAGACGATCTGTATGTGCTTGGAGGCGACTCGCTGGCTGCCTCGCAAATCATTAATACATTAAATCATCGCTACTCTCTGGAGTTGGACATTTCGAGCTTGCTTAGGATGCCCAAGATCGGTGAATTTGCGGCTTTCGTAGAACAATCGCAAGCACAGGCTTCCGCCGCGCCGCTTGACATCGGGGCTACGGCGCCCCTGGCAGGCGGAGTAGAGTCCGGCCCTTATCGGGCTTCGCCCGCGCAAGAGCGGCTATATGTATTGCAACAGATGAACACGAATGCCACTCATTACAACATGCCGGAAGTGATTGAAGTAAGCGGCTATCTCGATAAGGAACGCTTTCAGAACAGCATGGAGTCAATCATCGCACGGCATGAAACTCTTCGCACATCCTTTCATATAGAAGAGGCCGGCATCCTTCAAAGTGTACATCCGGAATCCAAGATACAGATTGCTTATGAGAACCTAGGAGATTCAGCGCTGGAAGAGCATATTCAGAGCTTTATTCGCCCGTTCGATCTATCCGACTGTCCTTTGCTAAGAATCAAATTGCTCTCCGCCGGAGCGGAACGTCACTTTCTACTATTCGACATGCATCACATTATATCCGACGGAACTTCCATGGGCGTGCTGATCAAAGAATTTATCAAGCTATACAACGGGCAGGCCATTCCCGATTTGAAATGGCAATATAGGGATTACGTGAATTGGTTCTATTCACATTCCTCGAAGAAGCAGCTCCAAAGCCAGGAATACTGGAGAACGGTATTTGATGAGGAACTGCCTTTGCTCCAGCTTCCCACCGATCATGCCCGTCCGACAACCAAGACCTACCGGGGAGATAAGATTAGCTTTCGTCTGGATGAATCGGCCACCCGTTCAATCCGGGATCTTGCTAAGCAAACGCATACAACGGTCTTTCAAGTTGTGCTATCTGCCTTTGCAATTCTGTTGTCCCGATATAGCAACCAAGAGGATCTTGTAATTGGCACACCGGTCGCTGGACGGCAACGGTCGGAGTGGAGTTCTAATATCGGGATGTTCGTGAACACACTGGCGCTTCGGCTCCGCCCCAAGATGGCTCAGAATTATCGGGTGTTTTTGGAAGAGTTAAAAGATTGTACCCATGATGCTTTCACCTATCAGGAATATCCTTTTGAGAAATTGGTTGAGCTTCTGAATGTCCCGCGTGACACAGGAAGGAATCCGGTCTTCGATGTCATGATCGTCCACCAGAACGTCTCATTCAAGACAATTGAGACTGAGGAACTGGAGCTTCGGGCTGTTCCGTTTCAGAATCCAAGCGCCAAGGTTGACCTTACCCTGGAGATGGAAGAGCTGGAGTCGGAGCTGGAGCTGCGTCTGGAATTTGCGCTCGATCTGTTCCAGAAAGAAACGATACTGCGAATGGCAGGCCACTTGGAGCAAATTCTAGACACCATTCCTGACAATTTGGATCGGCCTATAGGTCATATCAACATGATATTACCGGAAGAAGAACGGCTGGTACTACATACGTTCAATCAAACTTCGGCTCCGTTTCCTGATGCTGCGACGCTGCACAAATCAATTGAAGAACAAGCGGCAAGAACGCCCGATAAAGCAGCCGTGCGCTTTGAGGCTTCCACTCTCACTTACCGGGAGCTCAATGAACGCGCCAACCAGTTGGCCCATGCGCTCCGGAGGGATTTCGTCACTGCCAACCCTATCGTACCTTTGATCATGGAACGTTCGATTGACATGCCGGTCGTCATTTTGGCTGTGCTAAAAGCGGGCGGAGCCTATCTTCCTATCGACCCTTCACATCCGCAAGAGCGTATCCGGTTTATTCTGCAAGACTCGGGCTGCACCTCTGTCATCGTTCAGGAACGTTTTGCTCATTTAATCCCCGATGACTTGGTTAAGCATAATCTCGATCAGCCAACCTGGCTGAAAGAATCGTCCGAGAATTTTGCTGCCGGCGGAGGTCCGGATGATTTGGCATATATTATTTATACTTCCGGATCAACCGGCAATCCAAAAGGAGTCATGATCGAGCATAAGTCCGTCCTGAACCGGCTGGCATGGATGCAGAGAAAGTACCCGCTGGGAGCTGATGATGTCATTTTACAAAAGACGCCTTATACTTTCGACGTTTCCGTGTGGGAAATATTCTGGGCGCTGCTTGAAGGAGCCAGCATTTGTTATCTGGTTCCCGGAGGAGAAAAGAATCCTCAGCAAATCATTGATGCCGTTGTGACGAACGACATTACCGTCATGCACTTTGTTCCATCCATGCTGCACGTGTTCCTGGAATACCTTGAAAGCACAAACGAGACGGAACGTCTGACATCGTTGCGCCAGATATTTGTCAGCGGAGAAGCATTGACAATATCCCAGACTGAGAGGTTCCATACTCTGCTACGGCAACGGTTGGGAACTCAATTGACCAATCTGTACGGGCCTACGGAAGCTACAGTGGATGTATCTTACTATGATGTAATTCCATCCATTCAGCAGCATTCTATCCCGATAGGAAGACCCATTCAGAACACGGCTCTCTACGTGCTTGGTCCGAATGATTTGCCACAGCCCGTTGGAGTCCCCGGCGAGCTTCATATATCCGGAATAGGGCTTGCCAGAGGCTATCTGAACCTTGAAGAGCTCACTAACCAGAAGTTTGTTCCCAATCCGTTCATTCCAAATAGCCTCATGTACCGGACGGGTGATCTGGCCCGCTGGCTCCCTGATGGAAATATAGAGTATTTGGGGCGCATTGATCACCAGGTAAAAGTACGCGGTTACCGGATCGAGCTTGATGAAATTCAATTTCATCTCTTGCAACATCCCGCTATACAGGAATGCATTGTTCTCGTTCGGGAAGATCAACCGGGCAATCCCGCCATATGCGCATACTATCTTTCCGAAACAGAACTGACGGCTCATGAGCTTAAGGCTCATCTGGAAAAATTATTGCCTCCTTATATGATTCCCGGCTTTTTTGTACATCTGAAACAGTTCCCAGTAACTTCTAACGGCAAGCTTGATCGCAGGTCACTTCCTAGACCAGAGAAAATGTCATCACCCGGGACGACTTACGAAGCTCCGGGCAGTCATATGGAACAAGTGGTGGCTGGCATTTGGCAGGATGTCCTGAAGATGGACAATATCGGTATCCACGACCACTTTTTTGAGGTCGGAGGGAATTCCATCTTGCTGGTTCAGGTCTTTAACCGAATCCAGCAAGTGTTCCCGGGCCGCATCACGATGACCGATTTGTTCGCTTATCCAACCATTCATCAACTGGTACAGTATCTTGAGCATGATTTGACCATTTCCGATTCCAATCAAGATTCGCCCAATGCGAGAGCCGAACTGACCGATCTTATCGAAGGCTTGAATGAGAACACCGATCTTGAAGGTATCCTCGACCATCTATTAAAACTCTAGGAAGAACGGATGATTCCATGTGAAAGAAATCTATCAAACCATCCTTGAAGAAACCCAGAAAGGAAAAATTGACAAGTCAAGCGCCATAAACCTGCTATCCATGCTGAAGCAGCAGCCGCATTTGAATATGGACGTGGCCATTATCGGTATGGCGGCTGAGTTCCCTCAATCTAAAGACATTGATTCGTTCTGGAAAAACCTTACCGAGGGACGTGACCTCATCCGGGAACTGCCGGAGACAAGACGATCTAATGCCGATGACTACTTTAGTACCCTTACAACAGAAAAGTCCGGTATGGAGCCGCAATATAATAGCGGCGCTTTCCTGGATAGCGTGGACGAATTTGATTATGCGCCATTTAAACTGACGCCCAGAGAAGCAAGTCTAATGGACCCTAACCAGCGGCTGTTTCTCCAAACCGCCTGGACCTGCCTGGAAGAAGCAGGCTACAGCGGGAATCAAACCCGCGGTAAACAGGTTGGAGTCTTCCTCGGATATGCCGCAATCGACCTTTTTGATTACAAGCGTTACATTGTCTCGCTTGAGCCCGAGGCGTACGGCACTGCAATGGCAGGCAATCTGAATTCTGTAATTGCGAGCCGCATATCGTATCTTCTCGATTTAAAGGGTCCCAGCATAGTCATTGATACTGCCTGTTCTTCTTCTCTTGTAGCAATCCATACGGCCATTCAGTCACTAAAGCAGGGTGATTGTGAAATGGCGCTGGTCGGTGGGGTGAAATCCGTGCTCATGCCCTTGAAAGGCAAGGAGAAAATCGGCATCGAATCTTCCGACAGTCGGGCCAAGAGTTTCGACGATAGCTCCGACGGAACCGGATTGGGAGAAGGATCAGCCGCCATATTGCTCAAACCTCTTGACCGCGCCCTTAAGGACGGCGATAACATTCATGCCGTTATCAAGGGCAGTGCGGTCAATCAGGATGGAGCATCCATCGGCATTACCGCACCCAATGTCCTGGCACAAGAACAGGTAATAAAGCGGGCCTGGAAGAATGCTAATATCGATCCCGCAACGGTCACTTATATCGAGGCGCACGGTACAGGTACACGTTTGGGAGATCCGATAGAGGTAGAAGGGATTACACGCGCGTTTCGTTCATTTACGGAACAGAAGCAATTTTGTGCTATTGGATCTTTGAAATCCAATATCGGTCATCTGGATCATGCGTCGGGATTGGCCGGACTCATCAAGGCTGTCCTCTGTCTACAGCATAAGCAACTTGTTCCCTCTTTGCACTTCGAGCGTCCCAATCGGAATATATCGTTTGAGGAATCTCCTGTTTATGTGGTGGACCATTTGAGCCCTTGGGAGACTCCGGACGCGGCCCCCCGTAGATGCGGTGTCAGTTCTTTTGGCATGAGCGGGACTAACTGTCATGTTGTATTGGAAGAATCGCCCATGCATCAAGCCTTTGCGGAACCCGCCGATCCCGATCTCTGTCATATACTCACCCTTTCGGCAATGACGGACACAGCGCTGTTGGCACTCTCAAAGGCTTATGCCGCTCTGGTTGAGAATAATCCTTCCCTCTCATTACGGGATATTTGTGCAACCGCAAATACCGGTCGGCTGTCATTTAAGCACCGTGCCGCCTTTCTCTTCACGAACAAGGAGGAACTGCTTCAGCAGCTTGAGGAATTTGCATCCTCTGACAGCGCCAACTCCGGTCAAACAGAGACGGGGGAGTCACGTTCCCTTGCACGGGAAGCCTTGGACGCCCTTAAGGCCTTTACCGCAGCTAACCGGCAGGATCGGAGTGATCTACAGATCGCGGCTGAGGCTTTTTTAAGAGGCGCAGAAGTAGACTGGGGGCCATTATACCAGGCGGGGAGTTGGGCCAAAGCGCAGCTTCCGACCTATCCGTTCGAGAAGAAACGATGCTGGCTGGCTCCGCAATATGATCTGTCGGTCATCTCAAATCCAATAAAACCCGCTGTAGCCGAGAGGGCAGGGTTTCAAGTTGTTTTGGCGGGTCGCGCCGATCAGAAATATACCGAGTTGGAGCATAAGGTAGCCAATGTATGGGGAGAATGCCTGGGTTATAGTCAAATGAATGTGACAGACAATTACTTCGATCTGGGCGGAGATTCCATCTATGCCATGCGGATTCTAAATCGGGTACATGAGGTCTTCTCCACGCGTCTTGATTTGACATCATTGCTTGCGCATCCCACAATTGAGCAATTTGCTCTTGAGGTTGGAAGCTCGATGGAGCAAATATCCAGACAGGAAGCCATTACGAAAGTGAAGGATCAGGAATTCTATCCTTTGACTCCTACCCAGCATGAGGTATTTGAACATTCGCAGCTGGAAGGACTTGATATTGTATACAACATGCCTTTCATCATTAATGTAGAGCGGCCTTTAACCACACAACAAACAACAGAAGCGTTTCAATACTTAATTAGGCGGCATGCCGCTTTACGGACAATCTTCTATTCGCATCAAGGCAGCCTTGTACAGAAAATTCTGAAAGAGGCATCGTTATCCATCAGCTGCAAGAAGGCGTCAAAGATGCAATTGCCGGCATTAATGAAATCCTTCGTCCGTCCATTCGATCTGTCGCAGGCGCCTCTTCTGCGTGTGGAACAAATTGAATTGAAACCGGACCATCACCTGTTGTTCGTAGATATGCATTACATCATTTCAGATGGCAATGCAATGAAGACCATCGTGGAGGAACTGGCCCGCTTCCTGGACGGGGAAGCCGTGGAACTCCCTGAATGGGAATACAAGGATTTCCTAGTCTGGAATGATCGCAACGTGAACTCTGATCAGATGCTGGAATCCGAAGCCTTCTGGCTTGAACTCTTTAAGGGGGACCTGCCCGTACTCCAGATCCAGTCGGATTATGATCGGCCGGATCCATTAAAGTATGATGTGAGCGAAATAGCCTGCCTGCTGTCGGAGGACACTACGCGGAAGCTCAAGGATCTGGCATCCAGAGAGAATGTAACTCTATATATGCTGCTTCTGGCACTCTGGAACATAGTATTGGCGTATCATAGCGGACAGGACGATATCATTGTCGGATCAACAATTGTCGATCGGTCATTTGCCGGCTTCGATAATGTCGTTGGACAGTTCGGTAATATGTTTGCTCTCAGAAACCGCCCTCATCGCGAGAAGCATTTTCTGGACTTCCTTGGCGAAGTGCGCGCCTCAACGCTGCAAGCTTTTCAGCACAGATCTTATCCGTTCAACCGGCTGCTGACCCGTCTGCCAAATCTTAAAAAAGATAGCAGCCGCAATCCACTGTTTGATACCATATTCGTTCTGCAGAACAATCTTGACTTCACGACCCGCTTCAACGGAATTTCAGTGTTGCCGTTTCAGAAAAGGCATGCTCGATTCGACCTGGGAATGGCGGCCAATGAGCGAAACAATTGTCTCAGCCTTGGCTTGCGTTATTACAAATCCATCTACAAGAGAAGCACTGCAATGGTCCTCGTCTCTCACTATGCGGATTTGTGCCGGATAATTGTAGATGATCCGCAGATCAGAATCGGAAATATTCAACTCAAGGAGAATGCAATTTACAGCATGAAACTAAAATGGAAGCTCTTATTCAACCCAATCCTAAAAAAATAAGGAGATGCATGATGTCCGATTTTCCTGATATTCAAACGACGCCCGCCACTCCTCAAGCGGGATTCTTAATTAACCGGAACTTTGCCTTATTATTCTTAGGCAGGCTGCTCTCTCAGCTGGGGGATGCCGTATATCTGTTCTCATTGAGCTGGTATATCCTGGTGACTACCGGTTCTACGGCAAAGACAGGAATTGTAATGATGACCAGCCTCATTGCTACCGTAATCATCGGACCCATCGCGGGAGTATGGATTGACCGCATAAACAGGAAGACTGTCCTAATCTCAATGGATGCCATCCGAATGCTTATCGTAGGAACGATGGGAGTTCTCCTTTACTTTGATATATTGCCTTTTTGGCTGCTATGTACAGGAACAGGTCTTGTGGGAATTTGTACTTCAGTGTTTAATCCTGCGTGCTCTTCCATACTCCCGAATCTGGTTTCCAAAGATAATCTGACCAAGGCCAATTCTCTCGATTCCATTGCGGTTAACGCTTCACAAGTGGTCGGAGCGCTGATCGGAGCTGTTCTCTATGCCTGGCTCGGAATTGTCGCAATCTTTATTCTTAATGCGGCCTCTTACATGATCTCGGCACTGCTTCAATCGGGAATACGCTATTCACCGACAGCTCATAAAGTGCCGGGCGAGTTCATGAACGAGCTAAAAGCAGGTTTCAGCTATCTGAAGACTAAACGGGCGCTTTATCTTGTCTTTATCTACCTGATCGGGTTGAACTTCTTGCTGGCTCCCATTCTGGAAGTTTATCTCCCGTACATTGTGCAGCATCTTCTGCATGGAACAGTTGCCCAGCTGTCCTATATTCGAGTAAGCTTCGCCTTCGGCATTGTGATAGGGGGCGCCATTATGTCGAAGCTGCCGCAGGTTGAATTGTTGAACAGACGCTTTATCTTTTCACTGCTGCTCTTTTCCATTTCTCTATTTGGTATGTTAATCCCGGTACTCCCAAAACTATTGGATTCCTGGAGCCTTCATCAAGCGATATGGTTCTACATTTCATTGACGGTTGTGACAGGCTTATTCTTTGGCTTTGCCAGCATCATATCCAATGTGATTTTTCAAAAAGATGTGGAGGATGAATATCGCGGTCGCATCACCTCCCTGCTGATGACCTTTGGATCGTCTGCGATGCCGTTCGGATACTTGATCGGCGGTGTCAGCGCAGCGTCAATACCGATGTACGTGCTCATCGCAACGACTGCCGGATTCCTTCTCCTTATCACTTTGATGATGCTTATCTCTAAACCGATAAAGGAATTATAAGACTGCAAGGGACATCCGACCGCCGAGAAATGTTGGCATTGTATGTTGCAATTGATTGTTAAAATAAGGCGGCGATCCATTCATGCCTCTCAGCTGAACAGGATCGCCGCCTTCAATTTAAGTATAGTCGTTTGCCGCCAGAACACGGTTATTCCCCGGGGAGCAATCCTAACCGCCTCACTTCTCCAACTGCCTCCGCCCTCGAGGTTACCTCCAATTTACGAAACAGCTGCGTAAGGTGATGTTCAACGGAACGCTGTGAAATAAACAGATTTCTGGAAACCTCTCGATTGCTCAAACCCTTCGCCACTTCTTTAATGATGCTTAGCTCTCTTTCACTAATTGTTTTCTTATATAATTCATCCGATCGGAGCGCGTTGAAATTATTAAAATAATGCAACGGAAATATGGCCTCTCCCTGCAAAGCCAAATGAATAGAGGAGATTAATTGATCCGATCTCATCGTTTTGCACAAGACACCGGAGACACCCGCTTTAACCAGTGAATTAAACATAGGCAGTAAATCGTAAGCGGTAAAGATTAGCATGATAAGATCAGGATATAGAGCCTTTGAAAGTTGGATCAGCTCTAACCCGCTGTACTCAGGCATATTCAGATCGGTTAAGAGCAGGTCAAACTTTTTTTGCTTTAACAGATCCAGAGCCGCTTTGCTGCTGTAAGCCGAGGTTATTTGCCAGTTACTCTCCTTGGACAACATCGACTTTACTCCATCAGCTAACGCCGGGTGATCATCAACCAACAACAACTCCACAGCATTATGTCCCCCTCTTCTTACATATGATATGATGCGGTTGGCGCTTGCATCGGGGTACGGACTACAACATGAAAACCTTCCCCTATCCCGGATTGAATATGGACCTCTCCTCCTACTGACCGCACTCTCTCCTCTATACCCGATAGCCCTATGCAGGAAGAGTTGTCTCCATGTTCGCAATTCCATCCCCTTCCATCATCGCTGTACCCTAGCTGGATTGCCGAGTTATCTGCAGATAGCCACAACTTAATTGACTGAGCATATGAATGTTTGACCGCATTTGATAGCAATTCTTGAATGACACGATACAACGTTCGTTCCTGCTGCTCAGTCAAATAAACCTGACACTGCCATTGAAGCGTAATTGCAAGACCTGACCGAACCTCTGTGTTAGAGACTATCAACTCCACAGCCTCACGCAGCTTTCCCGCTTCCAGATGGGCAGGTCTCCAATTCAGACAAAGATCGCGGGTTTCGTCTATGACTTTCCGAATGTCGTCGTGCAGACAGGAAAGCTCGGTATGCCAATCGCGGCGGCGGCTTCCCTTCTCATTAATCAAACGCTCGACCTGATAAAATATGTGGATTTGTTCCTGAAGAATCGAATCATGAAGATCAAGTGCTATTTTGGCTTTCTCACGTTCAACAACATTGGTAATGAGTTGCTTAATCCAATTTGGCCATGAGGACGGAGATGAATAATCATGGGTCATGGATTTAGCTTCCAGCAGAAAATCATTATGTTGGCGAAAATTTCGCAAGAGAATTTTTAAATTCCATAGGTTTTTGATTCGCATGGAAAATCCTGCATTGTTCATATCAATTATCAAGTATATATTTGGGCATGGAAGCCAATCTAGCTTAGCCACGAGAGCATTGCATTTCAGATTATGAACCTTTATGTAATCCGGAGAAGGCAACAGCTCCAGCTGTCTGAAAATCCAGTCTCCGTCGCCTTCTCCCGCCCGATTTAACACATTCCACTGATTAGAGCTGTATGCCACTAGCGCAGTCCTGGTATCATGGAAGCGCTCTCCAATGATCTCTAAAATCTGGGCATGCACATCCTCAATCACAAGCACATAATGATTCTTCAGAAGATGCTCGAACTGCAACCATAAGGCGGACCCGAAGATTCTCCTGGAGTTGCAACGAAACTCCCAGCTTCTGTTAATGTGGCACAGAAAACCTTTGCTTACAACGAATGAGCCCCCCACAATAACGATGCACTGCCAAAAATCCTCAAAATGCAATGCAAATAAACATGCATTCAACAACACCAGAACATAAAACGAAAAAGGAACGATATGATTCAAATAATTTTGTAATCTCATGAATAGTCTGCACCTCATCTTGTCAATCACACACTTAATAATAAGTGTACGACATTGGTTGGTTTTTGCGCATTCTAAACTGTACAAAAAGTTCCATATTATCCAGCTGAAGATATATATTATTTTTCAAGAGATAAGAAAATGTAAATCCGGGCGCTTTGCCAAACGAATGACCCGGGTATATCATAACTGAACCATGGAGAAGCGATTTGATTTTTTGCAAACTCAAGTACAGTTCCTTCGGGTCAGCCCCTTCCGTTGTACAAGTTCCACACCCTTCGATGAATAAGGTATCTCCGGTAAACATGAATTCATCATCAACAAGAAAACACATACTTCCGTGACTATGTCCAGGAGTTTCGATACAAATTACCTTGCCATTGCCAATTTGGAGTTCCTGCATATTCTCTACGCGGTTCAAGTTGGGGCAATGATACCCGTAATATTCGATTTCTCTGGAAGACATATATACCTCTGTGTTATATCGTCTGACACATTCATGGACCAAATTCACATGATCCTCATGCGAATGGGTAAGGAGAACCGTAGAAGGCTGTACGTTCAGGCGCTTCAGGATGATATCGATTCCTTCCATATCCCAAGAGGGATCGATAATTGCACATGTTCTCGAAGAGCGATTAATCACTATATAACTGTAATTAATGAGTTCGTTTTTTTGAGATCTGACTGTCTCTATTTCAAACTTATTCATTATTTATCTTCCTTCGAGTTTTTTGATATATATGTAAGTAAAGGATATGATTAATTATAATGACAATAAACCTAATTCAAATATGACAAACTCCACATGGACATAGCACTCATTCGTTCTAAAGTACCGTTCTATACGGCGGTTCTATCGCTTGCTTGCAATTTACGTAGAAGCTCGTACAGTGCCATGAAGTATTGCCCATGCCGGGCGCACCAAGAAAAGGCCCTCTGCAAGTTGAACTGGGGGGTTCTTATACAAAAAAACTCTCCTGAGCAAACGCTCAGAAGAGGTGATTATGCGTCTATATCTATTACTTGATTGAAAGGGAGACCTATTTAATCCTCAAGCTTATCCAGTTCGGCTTCCAGCTCGGCCAGCTTGTTATTCGCTTCATCCAACTCTTTCGAGAGACCCGCGGCCTTGGCCCGCTCGATCTCTTTCTTGACGGCTGCAATCTGCCCTTCCAGATAGAGAATATCGGATACACTTCCTGAATTATGCGACATTTGTGAATAGGTCATCGCGATTCTCCTCTCTTAAGTAAAAGAAATTTCTATTTTTCCATTTTACGAATATATGCTAGTTGTCCAATATGGTATGCATTATGGGTTGCCGCATTAGAAATAATTGCCCACCATTCAGCCTTTACAGGATATCCATTTACAACAGATAACAGCTGCTCTTCTTCAAGAAGCTCTTGCCAGTGAAGCAGTACTTTTAACAACTTTTCTTTTAAATCATAGAAAGATTCCTCATCTTTAACTAGTGGTTCGTGCACCGGCATTAACTTGATTTTCCTTATAATATAATTGCCAAGTTTCATTCCAATAAATTAGATGCTGGACAATCTCTGCAATACTATGGCTTGAATCATCAGGTTTCCAAAATGCTTCTGCTTCAGATAGTCCGTCAACCGTTTCATAGAATGAGGCATACCAACTACGGTCATTGGCATTAGCCAGAAGTTGATCCAACAATATAGTCTTGGCATCGATCATTTGTTTTTCATCTCCTTTAAAAAAGAAAAGCCCCTTCCCCAAAGCCCATTGAACTTCAGAGAGGCTTCCGCATCCGTATCCGACGGTTTCATTATCGGGTATAATGAATTGTAAGTAAAGATCGAAGTGATAAAGGAGGTTTCTCCATGTCCATGGTACGCAAACTCCATCCTCACATAGCAAAAGACTTAAGGAAGTTTTATCTGAAAACAATATTACCACCAAAAAGCTGGTTATCGATCTCGAGGCAGAAACCATTGAGGACTTTGATGATTACTCAGTCGATGATATTTTAAGTGTTGCAGGGATTCTAAAGCCTAGTGAAGCTCAAGAATTATTAGACCACATTCAAGAATCTCGGGAGGGTTGGGGAAAGTGACCCACAGCCACTCCGGGTACTTATTTGATTCGAACATCGTCATCGCCATTCTAGACAACGATCATGCGGCTATTAATTTAGTACGACAAGCTCAAGAAGGAGAAACGTCGGATATTCTTCTCAACAGTTACGGAATGTGAGGTACTAAGCGGTATCAAACACAGTCAGTTATTAATCGCGGAGCGGTTATTCTCCTCCAGGCACATGATCCCTGTCGATTCCGCTGTCGCGAGAAAGGCAGCTTCTGTGCAAAGCGAGCAAAGAACCAAGGGCCGGAAAATCAAAACTCCTGATGCGCTCATTATCGCAACTGCTTTTATAGCTAATTTGGTACTGGTCTCCCGGGACTCTGATATGAATTTTGTTACGAGTGAATACGAAATGTCTCATTTGAAAATATAGGTTTTTTTGGTACTATCTCATCACATATCTATTATAGACACACCCAAAAAGAGACCTCTCCGAATTCACTTCAGAGAGGTCTCTTCTATTCGATATGATTAAATGGTGTCTCCGCTAACGGAAACCCTTGATGTTACAGGCTTTTCAGCCTTTCTTACATCATGCCGCCCATTCCGCCCATGCCGCCCATGTCAGGCGCGCCGCCTTTTTCAGGCTCAGGCTTGTCGGCGATTACGGCTTCCGTGGTCAGGAACAGACCGGCTACGGATGCAGCATGCTGCAGCGCGGAGCGTGTTACCTTCGCAGGGTCGACGATACCGGCTTCGATCATGTTCACCCACTCGTCGGTAGCGGCGTTGTAGCCGATGCCGATAGCTTCTTTCTTCAGGCGCTCCACGATAACGGAGCCTTCCTGGCCAGCGTTCGCAGCGATCGTGCGGATCGGCTCTTCCAGGGAGCGGAGCACGATGTTCACGCCAGTCTTCTCGTCGCCTACAGCTTCAACAGCTGCTACAGCGCTATATACGTTAACCAGCGCGGTACCGCCGCCGGATACGATGCCTTCTTCAACCGCAGCGCGGGTTGCGTTCAGGGCGTCTTCGATGCGCAGCTTGCGTTCTTTCAGCTCGGTTTCGGTAGCGGCGCCGACTTTCACAACGGCTACGCCGCCGGCCAGCTTGGCAAGACGCTCTTGCAGCTTCTCTTTGTCGAACTCGGAAGTGGTTTCTTCCAGTTGAGCGCGGATTTGGCTGACGCGTGCCTGGATGTCTTCCTTCTGGCCGCTTCCGTCCACAATCGTCGTGTTCTCTTTCGTTACGCGCACTTGACGGGCGTTGCCGAGCTGGTCAACTGTCGTGCTCTTCAGGTCCAGACCCAGCTTCTCGGTGATCACCTGGCCGCCTGTCAGAGCTGCGATATCCTGCAGCATTGCTTCACGGCGGTCGCCGAAGCCAGGAGCCTTAACGGCAACAGCGTTGAACGTTCCGCGCAGCTTGTTCACGATCAGCATAGCCTGAGCTTCGCCTTCGATGTCTTCAGCGATGATCAGCAGCGGACGAGCCTGCTGTACGATCTTCTCAAGCAGCGGCAGGATTTCCTGAGTGCTGCTGATCTTCTTGTCGGTGATCAGGATGTACGGATTATCCAGAACGGCTTCCATCTTGTCCGTGTCGGTAATCATGTACGGGGAGATGTAACCGCGGTCGAACTGCATGCCTTCAACCACTTCAAGCTCGGTCAGGAAGCCGCGGGATTCTTCAACGGTGATAACGCCGTCTTTGCCCACTTTTTCCATAGCTTCAGCGATCAGTTTGCCCACTTCTTCGTCAGCTGCGGAGATAGCGGCAACCTGTGCGATGGCTTGGGAATCTTCAACAGGCTTGGCGATGCTCTGAAGCTCGGCAACAGCCGCTTTAACGGCTTTGTCGATACCTTTGCGCAGTCCGATTGGGCTGGCGCCGGCCGTTACGTTCTTCAGACCTTCGCGGATCAGGGCTTGTGCAAGCACGGTTGCGGTAGTCGTACCGTCGCCGGCAACATCGTTCGTCTTGGTCGCAACTTCTTTAACGAGCTGAGCGCCCATGTTCTCAAACGCGTCTTCCAGTTCGATTTCCTTGGCGATTGTTACACCGTCGTTCGTGATGAGCGGGCTGCCGAATTTCTTCTCCAGCACCACGTTGCGGCCTTTCGGTCCAAGAGTCACTTTAACCGCATTAGCCAAAGCGTCCACACCGCGAAGCATTGCACGGCGGGCGTCTTCACTGAACTTGATATCTTTTGCCATTATCAAAAAACCTCCCTGTGAATTATAAGTATCGGTACGAAATGCTTATGAGCGTCTATCCGGATTAACCCAGAATCGCGTGAATGTCGCTTTCTTTCATAATCAAATATTCCTTGCCTTCGTACTTGATTTCAGTTCCCGCATACTTCGAGAAGATCACGCGGTCGCCTTCCTTCACTTCGAGCGGAACGCGAACGCCGTCTTTCAGAGCGCCGCTGCCTACGGCAATAACTTTGCCTTCCTGCGGCTTCTCCTTGGCAGAGTCCGGAAGCACGATGCCGAAAGAAGTGGTCTCCTCCTGCTCGATCGGCTCCACCAGTACGCGTTCACCTAAAGGTTTGATCATGAAAAATAGCCTCCTTTTAAATTATGTGGTTTGGCTTGGACACAGAGGTCGAGGAATGCCTCCCGTCATGCGGTGCATTCCGGTTCATAGCGGGTGCCCGGCCTGACGGCTTCGGCATATTCCCGGCCTGTTAGCACTCGATACCCTATAGTGCTAACAACAATTTTTATATTACTGAACTTGCCTGCGGATTTCAAGTCCTTTTGCTCTTTTTTCTAGACGAATTTGGAAAAAATCAGCCAGGAAGGGGGTTGTCCCGGCCACACTCTCTTTCATTCTATCCACTGCCCGGCAAAATATGCCTGTGTAATTCCGGCCCCTGCCAGGCGCCCCTCTCAGGCGCGCCCCTCCGCAGTGTACCGCGCTTCCAGCGCCGCATCGGCGGCGAGCTGCTTGCGGTAGACGACAGATGACAGAAACACGCTGAACTCATACAGCACCAGCAGCGGCACAGTCACAAGAAAGTCCGAGATGAAGTCGGGCGGCGTGATCACCACCGCGATGAAGACCAGTGCGAAATAGGCATAGCGCCGCGCCTTCCGCAGCCGAAGCGGATTCAGAATGCGCAGCTTGGTCAGGAACATGACAAGCAGCGGCAGCTCGAACAGCAGCGCCAGCGGCAGCACCAGATTGAACATGAAGCTGAAATACTGCGCGATCCCGTAGGTCTCCTCAAGTCCCAGATCACGGGTTACGGCAACCGTGAAGTTCAGCGCCATCGGGAACACGATGTAGTAGGCGAAGAGCAGGCCAGCCACGAACAGAAGCAGCGCGTACGGTACATACCGCAGGGCTGCGCTTCGCTCGGCAGGACGAAGGCCGGGACTTACGAACGCCCAGATTTGATAAGCGATAAAAGGGATCAATACCGTCAGCGCAACGGCTACAGCGATCTTCATATACATGCCGATTCCGTCCCAGAAGGCAAAAGCATGCAGCACAAAGCCCTGCGCCGTCTCGGCATGGACAAGATATTCATAGACAGGCTTCGCACAGAACAGCCCGAGAACCAGAGCGGCGGCAAATACGATCAGCACGTAGATGATTCGGCGGCGAAGCTCGGTCAGATGCTCGACAATCGTCATTTCCATAGGCTCCAAAGCCAGCCCTCCCTGCACAATCTCTGCAAATATTCTGTCAAAAAAAAGCGCCCTTACCAAGTCCTGAGACTTATATGGGCGCCTTCTCATTCGTGATGCATGGTTCGTACAGCCAGGCAAGCTTGCCTAAAGCGTTGTACGGAACCTTTATTCCGGCTGACGCTTCTCCAGGGAGACAGGCGTATTCTGCGGCGCCGCTGGAGCAGCGGGCTCGCTCTTGGCGGCCGGTTCGGAGTCAGCTATGATATCGCGGGTTCCTTCCTTGAACTCCCGAAAAGTTCTGCCTACAGCCCGTCCGAGCTCAGGCAGCTTGTTCGGCCCAAAGAGCAACAACGCCACGATAACGAGCAAAATAATCCCGGGCGCTCCAATAGTGCTAAACATCTGGATTCCTCCTTGTTCATCCGTCCTACCATAAGCAACTCCATCATAACATAACCTAAATCACATATCCATTGATCAGGCATGACGAATAGCCGAACGTTGAATAGAGAATCGCCTCTTACTGCTTGAACTGTCCAGTCACCATCAGCAGCGCCTCCGGCAGCTGGTCCATAACGGCGGCCAGATGCTCATGCACGCCCTTCGGCGTTCCCGGCAGGTTGACGATCAGCGTCCGGCCGCGGATGCCGCAAATGCCGCGGAACAGCATCGCTCCCCGATTCTTCTGCATGACCGTGCTGCGCATTGCTTCGGGCAGTCCCGGAACCTCACGCTCAATCACCCGCCGCGTAGCCTCAGGCGTCACATCCCGGATCGCCAGCTCGGTGCCGCCGGTTGTCAGCACAAGATCCGCCTGAAAATAGTCGGTCAGCTCAATGAGCGCCGCAATGATCTCATCCTCTTCATCCGGAACGATGCGGTACTCGATGATTTCTCCTCCAAGCTCCTCCTCCACCAGTTCGCGGATGACCTGGGCGCTCGTATCCTCCCTTTCGCCTCTGGCCCCTTTATCGCTGGCCGTCAGGATTGCCGTCTTCCACGCCATAGGCTGGTTCTCCTTCCTCTCTACGCTTCATATGTACCGAACGGGACCCGTGCATGGCCGTCAGTCTTCTCCAAGCCGGTAGTCACCGTTCTTGCCGCCGCTCTTCGAGACAAGCAGCGTCGGCCCTATAACCATGTCTTTCTGCAGAGCCTTGCACATATCGTAGACCGTCAGAGCTGTGGCAGACACAGCGGTCAGCGCCTCCATCTCCACGCCTGTCCGGCCTGTTGTCTTGACTGTGGCTTCTATATATAGTTCATCTTTGTTGTTATCGGTAAAAGCGATGTCGATGCCTGTCAGAGGCAGCGGGTGGCACATCGGAATCCAGTCGGAGGTCTTCTTCGCGGCCATGATGCCGGCGACCTGGGCGACCGCAAGTACATCGCCTTTGCCGATTGTTCCCGCTTTAATCGCCGCCAGCGTATCCGGCGCCATCTTCACCTGGCTTCGGGCGGCTGCGATGCGGCTTGTAATCTCCTTGCCGCTGACATCGACCATCCGGGCTCGTCCCTGCTCGTTAAAATGCGTCATTTCCATTAGCCGCTGTCCCTCTCCCTCAATCGGCAGTCCACAATTCCGTCCTCGGTGATCAGAAAATCCATGAACGCATCATGGGCTTCCATCGGCACCTCGGGAATAAGCTGCGCAGCGTAAGCCAGTCCGATCCAGACCGTGCTTGCTTCGCCGGTTCCGCCGCCGTTTCCTGCCATACGGTGCGCAAGGAGCCGATCGTAGTATCCACGGCCGTAGCCCAGCCTGCCGCCCCGCAAATCGAAGGCAAGTCCCGGTACAAAAATAACGGCCGGTCTGACATCCTCATCCAGTTCAGGCGAATCCGCCGCCGGTTCAGAAATGCCGTAAGTCCCTTGGATCAGCTCATGCCAGGAACTTACGACATGCAGCGACAGCATGCCGGTATCCGAATGAACCCTTGGCAGAATGACGCTCCGGCCACTTTGCCAGCAGTTCTCGATCAAAGGACGTACATCCAGCTCCGAGCGAATCGGCGCGTAAGCCATTACCGTCTCCGCCCCGGCCGCCTCCACGAAGCTCCAGGCATGGCGGCAGGCGAGGGCTGAGCGTTCCTGTCTATCCAAGTTGCTCAAGCTTCCTCTTACGGCGCCCATGGCGGCGCGCAGCTCACGTTTGGAAGCGGCGAGCCGCATATTCCAGTCCGTCACTCTTCCGCCTCCCTAAGCGATTGTTGTCATGGGTTGTAATGCTCTAGATTATCTTCTAGTGTACCACTCTTGTTGAACATTCGCCAAGGGACGCCGTGAACCCTTTGACCTCGCGCAAAAAAGTCTTTTCATGTACACTAGATTTAGGAACAATGGTGCATTTATAAGGCGGAGAATGCTTCTCCGCGAGTCCCAGAGGGTGGAGGTTTGCGTTAATCATGCTTCTTCAAGCGACAGGAATCACCAAGCTGTACGGCATTCAGCCCGTACTGGAGGGCATCAATCTCCAGGTGAACGAAAAAGAACGGGTCGGGCTTGTCGGCGTCAACGGCGCGGGTAAATCGACCCTGCTGAAAATTATGGCCGGAGAGCTGTCCTATGACGGCGGCCAAATCTATAAATCGAAAGAAACGACCGTCGGCTATCTGGCCCAGAACAGCGGCCTCCAGTCGGACCGGACGATCCAGGAAGAGATGCTTGCCGTCTTCGAGCCGCTGCTCCAGGCGGAAGCCGAGCTTCGGGAAATGGAGAATCGAATCGCTGATCCACAGGCGGCGGCTGATGAGAAAGGCTACGCCGAGCTGCTGGAGCGCTACGCCCTGCGCTCGGACTGGTTCAAGGATCACGGCGGCTATGAGATGAACACGCGGATTCGCAGCGTTCTGCATGGTATGGGCTTCGGCGAGTTCCCGCCGGATACGCCGATCAATACGCTAAGCGGCGGGCAGAAGACCCGGCTGGCGCTGGCCCGCATTCTCCTGCAGGCACCCGATCTGCTCATGCTGGACGAACCGACCAACCATCTCGACATCGAGACGCTGACCTGGCTTGAGGATTACCTCCGGGGATATGCCGGCGGCATACTGGTCGTCTCCCATGACCGGTATTTCCTGGACCGGCTCGTTACGACGATCGTCGAAATCGAGCGGCATCAGTCCCGCCGCTATACGGGCAATTACAGCCGCTACGTGGACTTGAAAGAGGCCGAATACGAGAGCAGGCTGAAGCAGTACGAGAAGCAGCAGGACGAAATCGCCCGTCTGGAAGACTTCGTTCAGAAGAATATCGTAAGGGCCTCCACTACCAAGCGGGCGCAGAGCCGCCGCAAAATGCTGGATAAGATGGAGCGGATCGAACGGCCGCTCGGCGAGCTGAAGAAGGCCAGCTTCTCCTTCGAGCCCAGCTTCCATTCCGGCCGCGAGGTGCTGCAGGTCCGGGATGTAGCCGTGCGCTTCGGCGACAGTCCGCCGCTGTTCAGGAACGCCTCCTTCGAGCTCCGGCGCGGTGAGACTGCTGCGCTGATCGGACCGAACGGAATCGGGAAGTCGACGCTTCTGCAGTGTCTGACCGGCAGCCGGGAGCCGTCCGCCGGAACCGTGAACTGGGGCGCGAAGGTCAAGCTGGGTTATTACGACCAGGAGCAGACCCGCCTGAATCCGCATAACACGGTGCTCGAGGAGCTTTGGAGCGAATATCCGATGCTCGATGAGGCCCGTATCCGGACTATACTCGGCAATTTCCTGTTCAGTGGCGAGGATGTGCAGAAGAAGATCTCCGCGCTCAGCGGCGGCGAGAAAGCGCGGGTTGCGCTCTCCAAGCTCATGCTGCTCGGAGCGAACATGCTGATCCTCGACGAACCGACCAACCATCTCGATCTGATCAGCCGCGAGGTGCTGGAATCGGCGTTGATCGATTTCGAGGGCACGCTGCTGTTCATTTCCCATGACCGCTATTTCCTCAATAAAATGGCGGAACGCGTGCTGGAGCTTCATCCGGAAGGAATCGATCAGTATCTCGGGAATTACGACGACTATATCGCCAAAAAAAGCGAGCTGGAGGACCTCGCCAGCGAAGGAGAGAATAGCCTGCCTTCTCCTTCGACCGCCGGAGCGGCCAAGGACAGCCAGCCGGCCGATAAGGGCAGCGTCTCTTCATACGAGGCCGACAAGCAGGCCAAACGCGAAGAACGCAACCGCCAGCGGCGCATAGCCGAGCTGGAGAATGCGATCTCGCAGCTCGAAGCGGAAATCGCGGAAATCGAGCATGAAATGACGAAGCCTGAGGTATATCAGGATTATATGACGCTTCAGACTCATGAGGCAGAGCTTAACGTCAAAAAACAGACGCTTTCCGATTATTTCAGCGAATGGGAAATTCTTGCCGAAGAATAATTTTTACAAGCCAGATATTCTTTATCCACAAGATTGTCCCCAGATTTCGTGTATAACTTGTACTAAAAAAAGGACCCTCGGGTCCTTTTTTAGGCTTCAAATCGCAGTTTATTGGTGTCAAGTACTTTTTATCCACCGGTTTATCCACATTATCCACATTTTCTACAGTTTTGCTGTTGATTATTTATGCCCTTAACCAGTGTTCAAAAAAAGAGGCGAATCTCCTGGTTTTACACGGTTTTTACACAAAACTGCCGGAATATGTGGATAACCTTGTCCACAGGTTGACAAAGAAAGCGTGCTGCTTATTGAACAGGCGTCAGCAGTGCGGCGTTGCAGGCCGCAATGAAGGCAATCCCCGCTGCCATAACGATATCCTGATGGATGGCAGTTCCTCTGTGACGGACTCCGTTCCACTCCACATCGACAACAGCCTCGCCGTAGGCGTCTTCTCCCTTTCCGAGCGAATGCAGCTCCAGCCCCGCGAAAGTGACCTGCTCGTCTATTGCCTGGGAAATGGCCGCAATGACCGCTTCGAGCGGTCCCTCTCCGGTGCTCGTGTGGCTGCTCTCAGCGCCTGTCGCCAGATTGCGCACTGTCACCGCCGCCACCCGGCGAGGCGCGCTTCCGGCCAGAACCTGCACATCCCCGAGCTCGTATCTGCCGGTAACCCGTCCCGTCGACTGGCTGATCATTTGCAGCAGCTGCTCGTCGCTCACGGTCTTTTGACGGTCGGCCGTCTCCTTGAACGCCTCGTACAGAGTCTCCAGCTCGCCGGCGTCAAGTGAAATGCCGTACTTCGCCGTCCGGTCCTTCAGCGCATGCCGTCCGGAATGCTTGCCGAGAATGATCATGCTGCGTGGAATGCCGAGCTTCTCGGGGTCCATAATTTCATAGGTGCTCCGGTCTTTCAGCAGGCCGTCCTGGTGAATGCCGGATTCGTGCTGGAACGCGTTCCGTCCGACAACCGGTTTGTTATAGGGGATCGGAAAATGCATCATCTCGCTCACAAGACGCGAGGTCTCGTACAGCTTGCCGAGAACAAGATTCGTCTTCGCGCCCAGCGCTTCGCCCCGGGTCTCCAGGGCCATGGCGAGCTCTTCCATCGCACAGTTCCCCGTCCGCTCGCCGACGCCGTTAACGGTCACCTCGATCTGCGAGGCTCCTCCCTCGATCGCAGCCAGGCTGTTCGCCACAGCCAGCCCCAGGTCATTGTGACAGTGGGCGCTGTAGATAACCTTGTCGCCGCCTCTTGCGCCCTGCCGGACCCGGCGGAACATCTCGCCATATTCATGCGGCAGCGCATAGCCGACCGTGTCAGGCAGATTGATGATCGTAGCGCCCTCTTCAATGACCGCCTCGATCATTTCGATCAGATCGTCGATGCCGGTGCGGGCCGCATCCATGGCGGTGAATTCCACTGTGTCGCAAAACTTTCGGGCGTAAGCCGTCATTTCCCTCGCCGTGGCGACGACCTCAGCGCGGCTCTTGCGCAGCTGGTGGCGCAGATGGATATCCGAGGAGGAGATGAACAGGTGAATGCGCCGTCTCTCCGCATCCATAGTCGCCTTCACCGCGGCGTCGATATCGCCTCTGACCGCTCTCGCGAAGCCGCAGATTTCAGCGTTCCGAATTTGGCGGGAGATCGCCTGAACCGCAGCGAAATCCCCGGGGCTGGATACCGGAAATCCCGGCTCCAGCACATCCACGCCGAGATCCGCCAGGTTTCCGGCGAGCACGATTTTTTGCTCCGGGGTCAGGCTCGCTCCCGGCGCCTGCTCGCCGTCTCTAAGCGTCGTATCGAAAATTTGGATCGTTCTGCGCTGTGCTTCAACTGGGCTTCTCATCATTCATTCCTCCGATTTTAATAATTGTTGTACATCTGAACTTCCGCGAGATACAAAAAACCCGCCGTCTCTTGGGTTAAAGAGACGGCGGGTTTCCCCTCCGCGGTACCACTCTTCTTGACGCCTGCTCCGCGAATACGCGAAGCCGGGCGTCCAGCTTATCTTTCCCGCTGCAGTTAAACCGCCGCTACGCGCTGCGCTGTGCGGTTGAATCTGCATGGGAAAGGTCCGGTAACGGGGACGGGCCGTAAGCCGGCGTACTGTGCGCATCTCGCGCGCCTCCGCAGTCCCGGGTGCGGCCGCACTTGCCGGGAATGGGGAGACGCGGCTGTAAGCTGCGCGGGTTCCGCCGACACGCTTCCGGGCGAGATTCAAGGGGGACGGCCGCCGCGTTGCACCATTTCCGCGGCTCTCTGACAGACCTTCTTCCCTCTACTGCTCCCGTTCATCGCGTTTGTTCGTTATGTTCATATCAATAAAAAAAGCCCGCCGTCTCATCAAGAGACGACAGGCTGTGCCTTCGCGGTACCACTCTTGTTGATCGCACATCTTCCGGTCGCCGGTCAGGCGGCCCGGGAGGGCAGATCCAACTTTGCGCCGCATGCATCGAAGCTGCAAATGCAGCGATTCTCATGCGGCCGTCCGTTCACGGGGACGATCCGTATCGGCGTATTCACCTCCGGCCGTGCACTGCCGGGTGAAGCTCATTCCTTCTGCATATTCCATGCGCACAAGGGCTGATCTTCTGTCTTCCGCCGCTCCGCTCCCGGACGAGTTCAGGTCTCCTTCGGCTGCGTCGCACCAACCCGCAGCTCTCTTGATCCCGGAATATTCCCTACTGCTTCCGTTCATCGCGTTTATCCATATGGTTGCTCATGATTATACGCGCTGATCCTCACGGCTGTCAACAGTTCCCTGAGGCTTGCCCGAACCTGAACCGACGGACCACTCCTCCAGCGACAGTCCAGGGTCGGCCACCAGATCAAGCGGCGTACCGCCGTCATGGGTCCATTTCGGGTAGGCCGCCGCCCCGATCATGGCGGCATTGTCAGTGCAGTAGACGGACGGCGGGATGATCAGCTCGATCCCTTCCTTCCGGCAGCGTTCCGCCAGAGCCTCCCGCAGCCCGCGATTGGCGGCGACACCGCCGCAGAGCAGCAGCTGCCGGGCGCTTGTCACGGAGACGGCGCGGACCGCTTTTTCCACAAGGACTTCAACAACCGACTCCTGAAAGCCCTGGGCAATCGCCGCCACATCCGGCTCCAGCCCCTTCATCCGGCTCTGGTTCACCAGGTTCAGCACCGCCGATTTCAGGCCGCTCAGGCTGAAGTCGAAGGAATCCGGCTCCAGCCATACGCGCGGCAGCGCCTCCGCCTTCTCCGCCTCATGAGCCAGCCTGTCCACATGCGGCCCTCCCGGATAGGGAAAGCCGAGCGCCCGGGCCACCTTATCATAGGCTTCCCCGACAGCATCGTCCCGCGTGCGTCCGATGATGCGGAAGCGTCCCTCCGATTCCAGGCTGACCAGCTCCGTATGACCGCCGGAGGCGACAAGCGCCATGCATGGATATTTCAGTTCGCCGACCAGACGGCCTGCATAAATATGCCCCGCAATATGATGCGTGCCAATCAGGGGCTTGTTCCAGGCCAGCGCCAGGCTCTTCGCCGCCACAACGCCGACAAGAAGCGCGCCGACAAGACCCGGTCCCTGTGTAACGGCAACGGCGTCCAGTTCCTCCGGAGTAATTCCCGCCTTATCCAGCGCTTCCTCCACAATAAGGGTAATGACCTCCACATGCTTGCGCGACGCAACCTCCGGCACAACTCCGCCGAAAGCGCGATGTGTTTCGATCTGGCTCGAGATGATATTCGACAGCACTTCGCTGCCGTTCTTGACGACCGCCGCCGATGTCTCGTCGCAGCTGGTCTCGATAGCCAATATATAGACAGGCTTGTCTCCGCCCGCTTGATCCTTCATTCCAGTCCCACTCTTCCTTCCTTTATCCCGTAGTCCCGGTAGGACGGAAGCTCCGCCCACATAATGAGCGCATCCTCGCGGTTGTCGGAATAGTAGCCCTTGCGTACGCCTGCGGGGCTGAAGCCTTTTTTGCGATACAGATTCTGGGCGACCTCGTTGGACACCCGGACCTCCAGCGTGATTGACTTCATGCCGAGATAGGAGGCGGTCTTCATCAGCTCGTCCAGCAGGCGATCGCCCCATTTCCGTCCCCGGTAGGCAGCCAGAAGCGCAATATTGGTAACATGCGCCTCATCCACGATGGCCCACATGCCCGCATAGCCGATAATTGCCCCCTCATACTCCATGACCATATACTTGGCAAAATGATTATGCGTGAGCTCGTTCCGGAACGCTTCTTCCGTCCAGGGCATCGTAAAGGCTTCCCGTTCGATCACCAGAATCGACGGGATATCCTCCAGCTTCATCAGCCTGAATATCGGGTCTTCCTCCCGCTCTTTCGCCGCTTCCGCTTCCGTCATTTCGACTTCACGCCTCCTTTGCCGCTTCGGAGCAGGTTGGCTTCCGCTTCCGCCAGCTGCGTATAGTTCGGGATGAGCCCGTGAATATCATCAGCCTCACCCCTGGCGATCCGTTCTTCGCCCAGGAAGCCGATCCATCGGCCCTCCAGCTCATACGGAACCGCCTTCCATTCGGCGCGCCCCTCAAGCGGCGCGAGCGTCTCGGCGCGGGCGTGAACCGCCGTCTCGCCGACGAAGAGCACCCGGCCCGGCTTCTCCCCCCGGGCCGCCGCCTGCTCCGCGGCCTCGGCCAGGAAGACCGTGAAATCCGCCATCAGGCGGATGCGGTCTTCCTCGAGCCGTCGCGGAGCCGCTCCGGGCACGGCCTCGAACAGGGCCGTGTACACCTGCCCGCGCCGCGCATCCAGCAGCGGCACGATCCAGTCGGGCCCCTTTGCTGGGGCCCCATCCGTGCCGGCCGCGCTGCTGCCGGCTTCTTCCCGCTTGGCGGCGCTCCATCCGCCCCAGGCTAGCGCCTGGAGGGTGGATACGCCAACGGCGGGAAGCTTCCAGGCCCAGGCCAGCGACTTGGCGGCCGTCACGGCGATCCGGGTTCCCGTGTAGGAACCCGGACCAAGACCGACGGCGATGCCGTCCAGGGCGCCCGCGCCTCCCGAAGCCTCAAGCGCCCGGCCTATGATCGGGAGCAGATGCACCGAATGGTTGCGCTCGCCCGACGCGTTGATTTCATGCACCGCACTGCCGCCTTCGGTTACGGCCACGCCCAGCGTTGCCGTCGCCGTATCCAACGCCAAAAGCCGCTTGCGCGGCCCTTTATTATCATTGTCCATGCTGATTAACCCCACTTCTGTATCAGACCCCGGCAGATGTCCGCATAAGGCTCTCCGGTTCCGGCCACTGTAATTACGCGTTCTTCCGGTCCGGCCGTCTCCAGAAAAATATGCAGATGCCGCTCCGGCATCAGCTCCGCGATCAAGCTGCTCCACTCGACAAGGCAGACGCCTTGTCCGTAGAAATATTCATCCAATCCCAGCTCGTCCGCCTCTGGAAGAGACAGACGGTAGACATCCATATGATACAGCGGAAGACGTCCCGCATACTCTTTGATGATCGTAAATGTCGGGCTGCTCACAATGCCCGGTACGCCCAAATGACGGGCGAAGCTCTGCGAGAACGCGGTCTTGCCCGCGCCCAGATCGCCGTCCAGACCGATCACCCAGCCCTCCCCGGCGGAATTCGCCAGCGATTCCGCCAAAGCCTCCGTATCCCGGAGGCTGCGGGAACGGTACGTGAACACCGCTTCCGGATTATTCTCCACCCGCAACAACCTTCCTTTTATAGAGGGTAGGCGACAAATCGACAGACTGCGCCCAAAATTTTGAATACTTTTTATTATATCGGTCCGGTCACTTTCCCGCAACAGAGAGGCAGCGCAGCACAATCCGGCCCGTCACTGGACGGACGGCAGCTCCTCCCGCTCGCCGCGCGGCGCAGACTTGGCTCCGGCCGGCTCCTTGTGGGCGAACAGGCTGTGCAGCACCATTCCACAAATAATGACAGCGATTCCCGCCCAGGAGATTAGACTCGGCGCCGGCGAGGAGAGAATCAGCATTTCCCCAATCAGAGCGAACAGCACCTCCAGGGACTGCGTCGCCTCGACGGCCGCAAGGCCCGTCATGCTGTGCCGCACCAAATCCGTCGCCCGGAAGAACAGCACCGTTGCGACAATGCCCGAGGAGAGTGCAACTAGTAGGGATTGGATCATCTGGCTGCCCGAAGGCAGGCCGGAGTCACGCCAGCCAATCAGGGCGACAATCAGCCAGAAGGGCATGCTGGCCAGCGTCATGCCGAGTATCCGCTGGAAGACATCAAGCCGGCCGCCGCATAGCTCCATCGTCTTTCGGTTGCCCAGCGGGTATGCGAACGACGCAATCAGCACGGGCACGATGCCGAGCAGCACCTGGGACTCAGGCAGCTTCTGCGCATGCTCCAGCTGCAGCAGCGCGACGCCTGCGAGAATGATCAGGGACAGCAGAAGCCCGCGCACCGGGATTCGTCCCCTGACACGCTCCGATCCATTCGCACCTTGGACATTGGTGAGAAACAGAGGGGCAAGCAGAGAGCCGGAGATAATCGTAATCTGCCATGTTCCGGCGGTCAGCCAGCCGGGCGCGTAAGCAGCCGCGAATGTAATCGGGGCGTAGAACAAGCCGAAGCCGACCGTTCCCCACAGCAGCCAGGCGAGCGGCCGGTCCGCCATCTCCCGGAGCAGCGGCCTCAGCCTTCCCCGTCCGGCCACTAGCGCCAGCAGAAAAGGCAGCGTAAAGATGTAACGGAGAGACGAGCTCCATGCCCAGCTTCCTCCGGACAGCTCCATCCGGCGGTTGAGCACAAACGTAACGGCAAAAAACAGCGCCGAACATATGCCAAGCAGTATGGGTTTCACACCTATCACTCATTTCGTTTCTTTTTGTCTATTGTGGAGTTATTCACGATTATACCAGCATTTCCGGTGAAGATGAGAGACAATACAGCACAACAAATAGCCCTGGGAGATAATCCCGGGGCTTCATTCAGCTAGGTTTCGGAATCTCGTTGCAGCTCGCCGGTAAGCGGAACAGGGCTTCATGCGTGTGTACCTTGGCCTAAACGCTACTGCTTCCTGAGAAAAGTGAAGCTGCCATCGGGAATTCCTTGTTGGTTCAAGTGCCGAAAGACTAGATAGGACTTGATTGTCCCGAGATAGCTCTGGCTGTTCAGACCTTTATTCCCAACCTGCCGGAAACCGGATCCGTCCGGACGTATGGCAAACAGACCTCCCGAATCTGAATCTTCAGCATCCACCGTGAAATAAACCCACCCGTCAATAATATCCAAAGGGTCAGATGACCATCCTTTTAATTTGCGAACCGTTTCCTTGCCATTCTTGAATAGGTGGAGATAGGAGGTGCGGTTAGCACCGTCTCTTTCTGAATATACAAATTGATCCGACTCCACATCCCATATATACCCATTCATGAAGACCAAGTAGGTTGAAAGTCTCTCGCCTTTATCTTCTTGCTCCTCTTCAAAATAATAGGTGTCTTCATCGGCGCTTATGTACGTCTCATCATTATCAACATCGGACAACGGCTTGCGCTTAAGTACAAAGTCTTGGGCATAGCGATCCCATCCGAAATAATATTTGTAGGACTTATCCCGCGCTTCCATAACGGATTATTTATTCATTTCGTATCCTTCCGAAGTTTCTTGATTTATTTTTCCTTTAAGTTAGTTATCGGTTAGGAATACGGCAATTTCAATAGTTTATCAGTAAAGGCAAATTGTAGGATGTTCATTCCGCGCAAAAAAAACCTCTTCCGGCGCTTGCCCGCCGAAGAGGTTTTTAGGATATCTTTTTTTTACAAAGTTAACCCTTTCTCAGCTAATGCTTCTCTTCCACCAATCTGTCGACTCCAACCGTCTGCACATCCGTCGGCCGCGAGCCGATCTGAACTGTCGCCATGCCATTCGCGGCATCCACATGCTCGATCCACACGGGCTTGCCATCCAGACGGACGGCGATCATATCCTTGGAATCATAAATATCCTGCGCACGCTGAACGTCCATCGCATTTCCTCCTCAATTTTAATTGAAAATCCGGTCCGCTTTTTTTATTCCATATCGGGTTCATAATCATCCGGCGGCGCTCCAAGCGTACGATCCGGGTCCAGCATGTCCGTGCCTGGCAGCACATCGTCATCACGCTCTGCCGCCGTCAGCTCCTCCCACTGAACAACCTCTCCCGGTATGCCCGGAAATCCCCACTCATCCCGCTTGATATCATACGATTCCATGAGGCTCTGCCCTCCGTTCTTCCTGCCCCTATTTCGAAGGTGACGGGCGCTGCGGCATTAGCTTATCCAGAGTTCCCCGATTCTATGCCGGGACGCGTCATCTCATAAATTCTTCAAGGTGTAAAATGCTCGGGTCCGCCCATACTAAGCCAAACTGACATAACAGAGGTGGTGATTCCATGCATACCGTCTGGAAAGGCGCAATCAGCTTCGGACTCGTGCATGTTCCGGTCAAAATGTTCTCGGCAACGGAGGATAAGGATGTATCGCTCCGCTACATTCACAAGGAGTGCGGCAGCCCTCTGTCCTATGTGCGGAAATGCCCGGTCTGCGACAGGGAGGTGGCCTGGGAGGAAATCGGCAAGGGCTATGAATATGAGAAGGGAAAGTTCGTAATTTTCGACAAGGACGAGCTCGACGCCCTGACGGAAGAGAGCACCAAGACGATCGCAATACTCGATTTCGTGGACTTGAAGGAGATCGACCCGATTTATTTTCAAAAAACATACTATCTCTCGCCCGATCAGGCCGGCGCTGGTGCTTACGGCTTGCTGATGGAGGCAATGCGCCAGACGGGCAAGATCGGGGTCGCCAAAATTTCGGTCCGTTCCAAGAGCAGCCTCGCTGCGATCCGGGTGCTGGACAACTGCCTCTCCATCGAGACGATGTTCTATCCGGATGAGATACGCCCGGTAACCCAGGTTCCCGGCCTGCCGGAAGCGGCGGCTGTCAGCGACAAGGAGCTGGAGATGGCGAAGCTGCTCATTTCCCAGCTGTCCACGCCGTTTGAACCCGGCAAATATACCGACGATTACCGCCAGCGCATGCTGGACCTAATCGCGGGCAAGGTGGCCGGCGAGGAAATCCGCGTAGCTCCGGCCCGGGCCGAGGCGAATGTCATCGACCTTATGGCCGCGCTGCAGGCGAGTATCGAGGCCGTACAGCATATTCCGTCCGATCCCGGAACTCTGGCCGGGACGGAAGCCAAGCCGCGCAGAACGGGATCGGGGCGGAAGAAAGCCGCCAAACCTGCCAGCAAGGCGGCTGGAGCGTCTGCCGGCGCAGGCCCGGCGGCAGTCGGCTCCGGTAGAGCAGCGGCAGGGACTTCCGCGGCTGGCGGAAGCCCGGCTGCGGGTGCGGGAACTGCTGCGGCTGGGGGAGGTCTGGCTGCGGGTGCGGCGACTGCCGGGGTTGGCGGAAGCCTGGCTGCGGGTGCGGCGACTGCCGGGGCTGGCGGAGGCCCGGCCACCGAAGCGGGAACTGCTGCGGGAGGAGCGGCTGGAGCGGCGGCTGCCGGCGCGGGAGCTGCCCCGGTGATTGCGCCGAAGCCGAAGCGGCGCTCGCCCAAATCGAAGCAGACAGTCTCTTAAGATGGTGCGCTGCAGATGAAACTTCAGCCTATTGTACCGTTCGAGCCCGTGCTCTCCGATCAGCTCCCTGAGGGCGAGCAATGGATCGCCCAGATCAAATGGGACGGCGTCCGGATGCTGTCCTATTTCGACGGAGCCACCACCGAGCTGATTAACCGCAAAGGCAACTACCGTACCGCCCAGTATCCCGAGCTTGCCGATGCCGCCGCCTACTGCCGGGCGAAATCCTGCATTCTGGACGGCGAGGTGATTGCGCTCAAGGAAGGCAAGCCTTCCTTTCATGAGGTGATGCGGCGGGATAGCCTGCGGAGCGGATCGTCCATCCGGCAGATGGTTCCCCGTCTGCCGGTGCTCTATATGGTGTTCGATCTGCTGTACTGCAATGGAGAATGGATCATGGATAAGCCTCTCTTTGAGCGCCAGCGGCTTCTGCAGGACATTCTGCTGCCTCATCCGAATGTGCAACTCGTCCCCAGCTACCATGATGCCGATCAGCTGTTTCGCTCCGCACAAGCCAATGAGCTGGAGGGCATTGTGTGCAAGGATGTGCGCGGAACCTATATGCCCGGCGGCAAAGACCGGCGCTGGATCAAGCGCAAAATCATCCAGGATGTGAATGCCGTCGCAGGCGGCTTCACGTTCCGCGACGGAACGGTCAATGCGATCCTGCTCGGGCTGTACGACAGCGGGAATGGACTCCGCTATATCGGTCATGCGGGCACAGGCAGATTGACCGTCAAGGACTGGCGGGAGCTGACGGAATTGGCTCCGAGTCTGGCCGCATCTTCCATGCCGTTCGCTTCTCTCCCCCAGCGGGCCAAGGGAGCGTTCTGGATCAGGCCGGAGCTTGTGTTCAAGATTCATTTTCTCGAATGGAACGCCTCCGGAACGCTGCGGCAGCCGAGCATTCAGGCCAGAGTCGATATCGCGCCTGCCGAGTGCGTGCTGCCGGAGGCTTTTGTCAATAATTAAGGGTTGGAGGAATCGTCGATGCCTACGGTGAAGGGTTCCATCACAATCGAGGGGGAGGTCGTCCCCATTACGAATCCCGACAAACCGCTGTGGCCGCAGCAGGGAATCACCAAGATGATCTATCTGGAGAAGCTGGCGGCTCTGGCTCCTTACTTGCTGCGCTATCTGAAGGGCCGGCTGCTGACCGTCATCCGTTACCCGCATGGAGTTGAGGGCATGTCTTTTTATCAAAAGAACGCGCCTGACCCCCTCCCTCCCTACATCCATACCACCATGCACGAGGGGATCAACTATATCACACTTGACGGACTCCCCGGCTTGCTGTGGCTCGGCAATTCCGCTGCCCTCGAATTTCATCCCTCACTGCATGCCGCAGGCAGCACGCTGCCCTGCGAATGGATGATCGATCTCGATCCTTCGCTTGATGAAGAGCCCCGGATCATGGAAGCGGCTGCCCTTGTCGGCGATGTTCTCAAGTCCTTAGGGATCGAGTCGGTCCCGAAGACCTCGGGTGCGACGGGCGTGCAGATCATCGTTCCCATCAAGCCTGGCGTCACGTTCGATGAGCTGCGGAAGCTGGGGCTGTTCGTCGGACGCTATGTGACGGAGCAGCATCCCTCCCTGTTCACTCTGGAGCGGCTGAAGAAGCATCGCGGGGATAAAATCTACTTCGACTATCTCCAGCATTACGGAGGCAAAACACTTGCCGCCCCTTATACGCCCCGCGCGCGCCCGCTGGCGACGGTATCGACTCCGCTGACCTGGGAAGAAGTGCGCAGCGGGGCTTCGCCGGAGCAGTTCCATCTGCTCAATATCACGGACCGGCTCAGCCAGACCGGCGACCTGATCGCCCTGCTGCCTCCGCAGCCGGTGGAGCGGGTAATCAAGGCGCTGCCTTGAGCAGCCAGTGGAGTGGGTGATCGGGGGGCGCGGTCTTGGGCTGAGCAGCCGGTGAAGCGAGAGATCGGGGCACTGTCTTGAGTTCGGCGTATTTCCGAAACGGTACGGCATACTCCAAAGCCCACGCCAGCACCTAAACAAAAACCTCCGTCTGCCGCGAAAAGCGCGGCCCGGAGGTTTGGTTGTTGAACTATTTTTCCAGTATGAAAAAAATGAATAATAGCTTCCCCATCATAAGTTGATGGCATTAGTGGATGGCCTTCTTCTTGAACCGTCCGCCCTTCACATCGTGAATGTTGCCGACGGCGATAAAGGCGTCCGAATCCCAATCCTCGACAATCGCCTTCATCTTGGCTTCCTCCAGACGGGTGATGACCACGAAGATAACCTTCTTGTTCTCGCCGGAGAAGCCGCCTTCTCCTTCCAGATATGTCACGCCGCGTCCCAGACGCTCTGTCAGCGCTTCACCGATATCGCGGTACTTCTCGCTGATAATCCAGACCGATTTCGATTGGTCCAGACCTTCGAGCGTCACGTCGATTACTTTAAAGGCGATATAATACGCAATCAGCGAGAACATGGCGTTGTTCCAGCCGAATACAAAGCCTGCGCTGGACAGGATGAACAGATTGAAGAACATGACCACTTCTCCGACCGAGAACGGCATTCTCTTGGTGACTAGAATCGCAACAATCTCGGTACCGTCCAGAGAACCGCCATACCGTACGACCAATCCCACGCCGACGCCCAGAATGACGCCCCCGAACACGGCTGCCAGCAGCGGCTCTCCAGTAATGGAAGGAACGGGATGCAATAACTGAGTCCCGATCGACATGATGACGACCGCGAACAGTGTGGACAGCGCAAAGGTTTTACCGATCTGTTTGTAGCCAATAATGAGAAAAGGAAGATTGAGAAGAGTCAGCAAAATACCGAGGGGGATATGAAAGATATGCGACAGCATAATGGAAATGCCCGTAATGCCGCCGTCGACCATCTGGTTAGGAACGAGAAAAATCTCAAGCGCTACGGCCATCATGCCGGCCCCTACGATCATCATGATCGTGCGCTGAGCCAGTCTTGCCATCTTGATTGTCCCCGATCTCCGGGGCTTGTTGGGTCCTTCTTGGACTAGTACATGTGAACTCGTACCCATAAAACTCCCCCTGCCATAATCAAAATTTTATCCTTATTTCTAATAGTATATCATATTGTCATATTCTTTGATGACCCTGAAATGTAAATTTACCTTCCAAACGGTTCCCTGGAGCCTTCCCGCCTACAATAATGGAGAGAAAATACGGCAAATTTCCTCCCTCAAGTGTTCCATTTTGCCTCTGGAATAGTACCACTCCGTATCGACCGGATCGCTGTTCGCAAGATCCCTTTGGAAGATGTCCGCCAGCTCTTCGATCCGTTCCGGATTCATCAGCACGGTGGATACCTCGAAATTGGAATAGAAGCTTCGTAAATCGAGATTGCCGGAGCCGACCGAGGCGAGCATTCCATCCATAACCCACATCTTGGCATGAAGGAAGCCGCGGCGGTACCGATAGAACCGGACTCCGTCCTCCAGCAGATCACCGAGATAAGAGAGAGATGCGCTGTATACAAGCTCGCTGTCAGGTTTGGCCGGAATGATGATCCGCACATCGACACCGCGCAGCACGGCGTTCTTCAAGGCGCGGCGAATGGCCGGGTCCGGAATAAAATACGGCGTTTCGATCCAGACCCGCCGCTGCGCGGCATTAATGGCCGCGAACAGTATCGCCTGCAAAGAGTCGCGGTCGCCGTCCGGTCCGCTGGCGATGATCTGCACCCCTTCTTCTCCTATGCAGCAGTGCGCGGGGAAATGACGCGGGTGGCTCAGGCGCTCGCCTGAAGCGAGCCGCCAGTCTTTCAGAAAGATACGCTGCAGGAAAAAGACCGCATCACCCTCCACCTGAAGCTGCGTATCCCGCCAATTTCCCATTTTCGGGTCCTTGCCCAAATAATCATCGCCGATATTGATGCCGCCGGTAAAGCCGATCCGTCCGTCGACGATAAGGATTTTGCGGTGATTGCGGTAGTTGAATCTGCCGGTCCGCAGCGCCAGCAGCGGGGGGAGGAAGGCATGCGTCTCTACCCCGCTGCCGCGCAGCGAGGCTATGAAGCGGCGGCTCAGCGCATGGCTGCCCAGACCGTCATATAGCAGACGGACCTTCACCCCTTGTCTGGCCTTCCGGCACAGACAATCGCGAAACACTCCGCCGATCTCATCGTCCCGGAAAATATAGACTTCCAAGTGAATATGCTCAGATGCCGACTCCATTGCTCTCAGCATGGACTCATAGGTTTGTTCTCCATCGATCAGAACTTCAGTATGATTGCGCGCCGTGGCGGGATAGCCGGATAATTCGTTCAGCAGATTCAGGAGATCGTTCCGTCCATACATCTCCGGATTGCCAGTCTCCTCCGGATCAGTAATCGGCCGGCATTTCTCCGAGGCATGGCATTCCCAGCGTACCCCTTTGTTATCCGTAGCCGCGGCCCGGATGCGGCGCCTGCTCGCATAGTCCCTCCCCAATGCATAATAGAGAAACAGAACAAGAGGCGGACAAAAAAAGAGTAAAGACAGCCATGCCACCGCCTTCTGCGGATGACGATATTCGAGCAGCAGGATAACCATGCCTTGTACGATAAAGACAGCTAATAGAACGGCCAGTATGATCATATCTGAGCTTTCTCCTCCCTTCACCTCCGCCGCTGGTGGCTCCAAAGCCGGATAACTACAGCTTTTGCCCAAACCGTACCGATTTATTCAAAGCCGAGCCTGTCATGTTCCTGCCTGCGGGCGAATACATAGAATAATAGAACGTGCCATCAAGCAGCGTTCCTCTGCCGGACCGGCGGTACGGACGCGGGAAGGAGTCACTATGAAAAGTCACTCGGACAAGATTACCTTGTTGGTCGTCGGGGATGCGGAGCATCCTGTCAGACAGCTTCAGCTCGCCAAGCCTTTGGCCATCGCCCTTCCGGCTGCGGCTGTGCTGTCCGTCTCGAGTCTGGTCACCTCCATGTATGTCCATTCCTCCCGTTCCATGCAGGAGCTGGAAGCGGAGGCCGCCGCTTTGTCGGAACGGAATATACGGCTCGAAGCCCAGGCAGCCGACAGGGAGACTACCCTGAGGCAGGTTCAGACCGAAGCTGCGAAGCTGTCTCAGGAAGCGGATACGGTCAGGGAACGTCTGAAAAGTGTCGACGCGCTGGAGCAGAAGCTTCAGGACATGATCAAGAAGCAGGGAGCAAGTACGGGAAAGGAGTCCTCCGCTGCGAAGAGCTCCAAGAGCTCGGCTACCGCGGCCGCGAAGAATGAGACAGTCGTAAGGAAGAGCGTGGAGTCCACGAAGGCTTCTGCCTATATCGCACCGTTTGCGGCGTTCAGCCGAAGCTCAGGCACTTCGGGCTCCTCCGTTCGAGAAAATCCGGAAGATAATCCGATGGAGACCTCCAGCGCTTTGGCCGCCGCTCAGGCTTCTTCCGCCGCTCAAGCTTCTGCCGCCGGCACAGGAGACGCGGTCCCTGCCGGGCTCAAGCCCGTTCCCAAGCCGTCCGCAGCCGCCGGGGTCCAGCAAAATGCAGATGATGTTCAGAACGCATTATTCGTTCAGCCTTCCCAGTCTGTATCTCCCAGCGCTATCACGATCCGGATCGGCCTTCTGGAGACCGCTATCGATCACACCCCTCTGCTTCGTGTAGGCGGAGAGTACGTTGCCGTTCACAGAGCGCCCGAAGCTCTCGCCGTCAGCGAGACCAAGGACGAGTTGGCCGAGCTCGGCTCTCAACTGGAGGAGATGATCACAAGTCTTAACCGGACCGTACAGGAGGCTCAGGAGGCCAACGCCGCCCGGATGGAGCAGGCGCTTCGCGAGCAGGCGAAGGCTTTCCTCTGGCCGACCTCCTCCCGGACGATCTCCTCCAGCTTCGGCTACCGCACCGATCCGTTCAAAGGAACAGCGGCCTACCACGGCGGAATCGACATCGCAGCACAGACAGGCGATTTCGTATTTGCCGCCCAGGCGGGAACGGTCATAACCGCCGACCAGACCGCCGCGCGGGGCAATTATATTGTTATCGACCATGGAGACGGCATTCAGACCTGGTACATGCACCTCAGCGCTGAGAATGTCTCCCCCGGCGACAAGGTCGCCAAAGGACAGCGCATTGGCGAAGTCGGCAGCACCGGGCGAAGCACCGGGCCCCATCTGCATTTCCAGGTGGTGAAGCAGGACAAATTGGTTGATCCGCTATCGTACGTGCATCCAGAATAATGCGGCATATGCAATGCAAGTTGGATTAGTGTTTGAATTTGAGTGCGAGCCTGCGTTTGGGTTTGAGTCTGGGTTTGAATCTGTATCAGCATCTGCGTTTGAATCTAATTCTGAATATGCTTTTGAGTGTGACTCAGATTCGAATTTATTGTTCGATTTTTTCGATTATAAGGAGGGATTCACATGTGGAATAAGACGGAGAAGCGCCGGGGGCCTGCGGCATCCGATTCGCTGCTGGGCGCGGGACAGACACTTGAAGGCAAAATGCTGTGCGAGACCAATCTGCGGATCGACGGGGAGTTCACCGGTGAAATCTGCAGCGGCGGTACGGTAACGATCGGCGAAAAAGGCAAGGTTCATGCGGACATTACCGCAGAAGAAATCATTATCGCCGGTCATGTCTTTGGAGACATCCGGGCCAAGCGGCGGCTGATCCTTACCTCGACCGGCTACTTGAACGGGACGGCTACGGCCAACCGGCTCTCCATTATGGAGGGCGGCGTGCTCAGCGGATTGGTGGACATGGAACAGCCGCCGGCTCCTGCTGGAACCGGCGGCGCATGGGAATTACGTGAGACGGAGTCTGACGATGATGGAAGCCTTGAGCGAAGCAAGGCCGCTATCTAGCATATGGACGGGCAAAGTCCGTCCGCATGTTCAGACCGCTGCAGCAGATGGCTGCAGCGGTCTGTCTATGTCTGTCTGTGCTGCGGCAGCACTCCCTCGAGCCTTGCCATATACACCTTCAACAACTCCCTTAACTACACCTTCAAATCACCCGGCTACGTCTCTCCGGCTGAATACCAGCCAGGACAGCGCCAGGAAGACGACGTAGTATACGGCAAGCACGGCGATCGAGAATCCGAAGGATACGCCGCCCGGCCCTGTATTCGAGAACATATAGCCGCTCAGATTCATATGCGGGAACAGCAAATACTTCGCCCATTCGTAAGTCTCCGGATTGAACAGCGTATTGAAGATATCTTTGGCGAAAATGATGAACAGCGACAATCCGATCGCCAGCCCGCTGGCCCGGAACACACTGGATACCATAAAGGCGAGCGCAATGGTCAGAAACAGCTCGATATACCGGCAGGCGATATCTACCAGCATATATTGCCACATGCTCCATCCGTGCACCGGCGGATCGACATCCCCGCCGGCTTTAAAGAGAAGGAAGCTGGCTGCGAATCCGACGACCACCAGAAGCACGGTGGACAGCAGGCTAAAGAGAATGAGTGAGGTGTACTTGGAGAGCAGAATCTTGGAACGGCTCCACGGACGGATCAGCAGCAGCTTGATCGTTCCCCAGGTGAATTCGCCGGCCACCGCATCCGAAGCGATAATGACGCTGAAAATCGTGTTAAGGTAGAACAGGACGCTGATCGTAATCTGGAAGACATTCCAGCGGTCCGGCCGGGATGCGATGTCGGTAGTCGTATAGACCAGAACCGGCATCAGCACGGCCAGCAGCACAAGCAGAACGAGCATGATCCATGTACGAACCCGGCTGTAAACCTTGATATTTTCGTTATGTACGAGCGACAGCCAATTACTCAATGCCTTCACCCCCCGTCATCTTCAGGAACTGATCTTCCAGTGAAACCGTGATTTCCCGGATGCCGAAGACCAGATGACCTTCACCCACCAGCCTTTGATTCAGTGCAGGGATCTCGTCGCGGGTCGCCGTTACAACCAGCCCTTCCTTCCGGATACTGCCGCCGATCAGCGCCTGCGCCGCCGCCGGTTCATTCACTTCGAACAGAATTTCCATCTTCCGGGCCCCATCGTCGTCGCCTTCCAGCCCCCTAAGCCCGCGCACATCAATTAGCCGGCCATTCTGGATGACGGCCACAGTGTCGCACATGAGCTCCATCTCGGAGAGCAGATGGCTGGAGACGAACACGCTCGTGCCTTCCTCCTGGCACAGCCGCCGCAAATAATCGCGCAGCTCCCGTATGCCCTGCGGATCAAGACCGTTGGTCGGCTCGTCCAGAATCAGGAGCTTGGGCCGGTGCAGCAGAGCTTGGGCAACGCCCAGACGCTGGCGCATGCCGAGAGAGTAGCTCTTCACCCGGTCATGAATGCGCTGATTCAGTCCGACAAGCGTCACCACCTCGTCGATCCGCTGCTTCGTCACGCCGGGAACCATACGCGCGTACTGCTTCAAATTCTGATAGCCTGTCAGAAATTTGTACATCTCGGGATTCTCTACAATGGCGCCGACCTGGGCCACCGCCTCCTCGAACTGATGGCGGATGCTCTTGCCGCCGATCAGAATGTCTCCATTGCTGATAGAGATGAGTCCCACCATCATGCGGATGGTCGTCGTTTTGCCCGCACCGTTCGGGCCGAGAAATCCGAAGACCTGCCCCGCCGGGATATCCAGTGTCAGATCGCTGACCAGCTTCTTGCTGCCGATCGATTTGCTCACATTCAGCAGACGGGCTACCGGCTCGGCGGCCGGGGTAGATAATGTCATGATCGCCCTTCCTTTCACAATCCATTTTTTTGAAAAAAGACCCCTATGTAATTAGACGCAGCCTGTCCGACAAACCCTGCAATCCTTTATGATTTTTTTCCACTCTCGGGAAAAATAGACATTCCATCTCTTCCCTGCATGTCATCAATTTCAAAAAAAGGCGGCGGCCCCAAGCTGTTAAAGCTCCGAGCCGCCCCCGTAATATTAAACCCTATTATAGATCATCGCTGAATTATGCACTGATGAATTAGCCGCCTACGCGAGCCAGTTCACGCATATTCGCCTCGAAAGCGGCCAGAAGGGCTGCTTCTCCGCGAAGACCGGTGTCTTCCGCCTTGCGGATCTGCTCCAGCATCCGCTTGTAATCCTTCGGAATGACGCGAACGAATTTCGCCAGGTTCTGCTGCCAGCCGTCCAGAATGCGCTGACCGAGCGTACTGCCGGTCAATTCCGCGTGACGGGCGATCATGCCGCGAAGCTCTTCAGCTTCGCTCTGATCTTCAACACGCTCCAGCAGCACCATTTCCAGGTTGCAGCGGTTAACAAATGTGTTGTCCGGATCATAGACATACGCGATACCGCCTGACATCCCCGCGGCAAAGTTGCGTCCGGTTTCGCCCAGAACTACGACACGTCCGCCTGTCATGTATTCGCAGCCGTGGTCGCCCACGCCTTCCACGACGACATTGACGCCGGAGTTGCGGACTGCGAAGCGTTCGCCTGCGATGCCGTTGATGTAAGCTTCGCCGCTTGTCGCGCCGTAGAACGCCGTGTTGCCGATAATGATGTTCTCTTCGGCCGCGAAGGTTGCCTTTGGCGACGGCTTCACAATCAGCTTGCCGCCCGACAGGCCCTTGCCGACATAGTCGTTGGAGTCGCCCTCGACCTTGATCGTAATGCCCTTCGGCACGAATGCGCCCAAGCTCTGGCCGGCGGAGCCGGTGAAGGTCAGGGAGATCGTGTCGTCCGGCAGACCGGCTGCTCCGTATTTGCGGGTCAGCTCGCTGCCGAGAATCGTACCCACCGCACGGTTGACGTTCGTGATCGGCAGAGATGCCGTTACAGGCGTTCCGTTCTCAAGCGCCGGAGCCGCAAGGGACAGCAGCTTCGAAACGTCGATGGTCTCTTCCAGACCATGGTTCTGCTGCTTGCTGTTGAACCGCGTGCTGCCTTCCGGAAGCTCAGGCGTGTGCAGCAGGCCGCTGAGGTCGACGCCTTTCTTCTTCCAGTGATAGGCTGCCTGAACAGCATCCAGACAATCCGTGCGTCCTACCATTTCCTTGATCGTACGGAAGCCCAGCGAAGCCATAATCTCACGAAGATCCTCTGCAACGAACGTCATGAAGTTCACGACATGCTGCGGATCTCCAGCAAAGTTCTTGCGAAGCTCCGGATTCTGCGTGGCAACGCCGACCGGACAAGTATCCATCTGGCAGACGCGCATCATAATGCAGCCTACGGCCACCAGCGGAGCAGTGGCGAAGCCGAACTCTTCCGCTCCGAGCAGCGCAGCGACGGCGAGGTCGCGGCCGCTAAGCATCTTGCCGTCCGACTCCAGAACGACGCGGTCACGCAGATTGTTCAGAATCAGCGTCTGATGCGTCTCAGCCAGGCCCAGCTCCCAAGGAAGACCGGCATGGCGAATGGAGTTCATCGGCGATGCGCCCGTTCCGCCGTCATAACCGCTGATGAGGATTACGTCGGCACGGCCTTTCGCCACGCCAGCGGCGATCGTGCCTACGCCAACCTCCGATACCAGCTTCACATTGATATTCGCACGCGGATTAGCGTTCTTCAGATCGTAGATCAATTCCGCCAAATCCTCGATGGAGTAGATGTCATGGTGAGGAGGCGGCGAGATCAGACCTACGCCCGGCGTCGAACCGCGAACCTCGGCGACCCAAGGATAGACCTTGCGTCCCGGAAGCTGTCCGCCTTCGCCCGGCTTGGCGCCCTGCGCCATCTTGATCTGGATTTCGTCCGCATTCACCAGATAGTTCGACGTTACGCCGAACCGGCCGGATGCAACCTGCTTGATCGAGCTGCGGCGGGAATCGCCGTTGGCTTCCGGAACGAAGCGCGCCGGATCTTCGCCGCCTTCGCCGGTGTTGCTCTTGCCGCCGATGCGGTTCATGGCGATCGCCAGCGTCTCATGCGCTTCCTTGCTGATGGAGCCGAAGGACATGGCGCCTGTCTTGAAGCGTCTCATAATCGAGCTGGCCGGCTCGACCTCTTCCAGTGGAATCGGTTCTCCGACCGGTTTCAGCTCAAGCAGGGAGCGCAGTGTCTGATGCTTCTTGCTCTCGCCCTGTACGAGCGCCGAATATTTCTTGTACATTTCGTAATCGCCGCTGCGGACCGAATGCTGCAGCAGGTGAATCGTCTGCGGGTTGAACAGATGATCCTCCCCGTCGCTGCGCCATTGGTATTCGCCGCCGGAATCGAGAACTTTGTCTGTGCCGTCCTTATCGGAGAAAGCGCGGAAATGATGTGCCAGCGCCTCGGCAGCCACTTCCTCCAGGCCGATGCCGCCGATTCGAGACGGCGTCCAGGTGAAGTAACGGTCCACGAATTCGCTCTTCAGGCCGACTGCTTCAAAAATCTGCGCGCCCCGGTACGACTGGATCGTGGAAATACCCATTTTGGACAGAATCTTCACCACGCTCTTCGTGGCGGCCTTGATGTAATTCTTCACGGCTTTCTCATGCGAGACGCCTCTCAGCAGGCCTTGAGTGATCATGTCATCCAGGCTCTCGAAAGCCAGGTAAGGATTGACTGCGCTCACGCCGTAGCCGAGCAGCAGCGCGTAGTGATGTACCTCGCGCGGCTCGCCGGATTCCAGCAGAATCGTAACCTTCGTCCGCGTTCCCTGGCGGATCAGATGGTGATGCAGGCTCGAAACGGCCAGCAGAGCCGGGATAGCCGCGTTCTCACGGTCTACGCCACGGTCGGACAGAATCAGAATATTGTGGCCCTTGTCGATAACCCGGTCGGCAGCTTCGCTGAGGTTATCCAGCGCTTTGCCGAGGCCTTCGGCTCCCAGGTCGGCCGGGAACAGAATCGGAATGGTCATCGCCTTGAAGCCCGCACGCCGCACGTGGCGGATCTTCGCAAATTCCTCGTTCGACAGAATCGGAGTATGCAGCGCGATCTGTCTACAGCTCTCCGGTTCTGGTTTGAGGAGGTTCCGTTCCGGTCCGATCGTCGTCATCGTCGAGGTGATAAGCTCCTCGCGGATGGCGTCGATCGGCGGATTGGTTACCTGGGCGAACATTTGTTTAAAGTAGTTGTACAGCCGCTGCGGGCGGTCGGACAGCACCGCGAGCGGTGCGTCATAGCCCATGGAGCCGACAGCCTCGGCGCCGCTGGAAGCCATTGGCTCCAGCACTTTGCGCAGGTCTTCGAACGTGTAGCCGAATGCCTGCTGCAGCTGCTGGACATTGTCATGCTTCGGATTCGGCAGCTCAGGCGCATCCGGCAGCTCTTCCAGGCTGATCAAATGCTCGTCAAGCCACTGGCGGTACGGACGCTCCGATGCGATCGCGGCCTTAACCTCTTCGTCAGAGATGATGCGGCCTTCTTTGGTGTCGACCAGCAGCATGCGGCCCGGTCTCAGGCGGTCCTTATACAGAACGTTCTCCGGAGCGATATCGAGCACGCCCGCTTCCGAAGACAGAATGATCAGATCATCTTTGGTTACATAATAACGCGATGGGCGCAGACCGTTGCGGTCCAGAATGGCGCCGATCTGCACGCCGTCGGTGAAGCCCATGGCTGCAGGCCCGTCCCACGGCTCCATCAAGGTGCTGTGGTATTCATAGAAGGCTTTCTTGCTGTCGTCCATGCTGTCGTGATTGCTCCAAGGCTCTGGCACCATCATCATGGCGACATGCGGCAGGGAGCGTCCGCTCAAATACAGGAACTCGAACGTATTGTCGAACATTCCGGTATCGGAACCGTCCGGATTGATGATCGGCTTGATCTTCTCCAGATCGCTGCCGAACACATCGCTCTTGAACAGCGACTGGCGGGCATGCATCCAGTTCACATTACCGCGAAGCGTGTTGATTTCGCCGTTGTGGATCATGAAGCGGTATGGATGCGCGCGCTCCCAGCTAGGGAAGGTGTTCGTACTGAAGCGGGAGTGAACCAGCGCGATCGCGGATTCCAGCTTCTCATTCTGCAGGTCCAGGTAGAACTGTCCCACCTGTACGGTGGTAAGCATGCCTTTGTAGACGATCTTTCGACAGGACAAGCTCGGCAGATAGAAGGATTCTCCTTCTTCCTCTCCGCCATAGCGGATCGCGAGTTCCGCGCGCTTGCGGATGATATACAGCTTTCGTTCAAAGGCCAGATCGTCCTGAATGTCCTCGGAGCGGCCGATAAATACCTGGCGCACATACGGCTTGGCGGCCTTAGCCGTCTTGCCCAGCATGTCGTCGTAGGTCGGCACGTCGCGGAAGCCAAGAAGACTCTGTCCTTCTTCAGCGACAATTGCGCTCAGGATGCTTTCATGTTTGGAGCGAATGTCTTCATTGTGAGACAAAAAGAGCATGCCGACGCCGTAACGGCCCGCTTCCGGCAGTTCAAAGCCGAGCGCTTTCGCTTCTTCGGAGAAGAAACGGTGCGGAATCTGCAGCATGATTCCTGCTCCGTCGCCGGAATTCGGCTCGCTTCCCTGGCCTCCCCGGTGCTCCATGTTAATGAGCATCGTTAAGGCGTTGCTGACAATCTCATGAGAGGGCTTTCCTTTGATATGCGCGACAAAGCCCATACCGCAGGCGTCTTTCTCGAACTGGGGATCGTAAAGGCCCTGTTTTGGGGGCAGTTCAGTGTGTCTCATCTTACGCAACCTTTCTATAATAAAGTGGGGCATTATTAATAATTATTCAAGGCAGATTGGTTATATTATTTTATCATCGACCTTACATGAGCGCAATTTAAACTTTTTTATTACGCCGATTAACATTGCCTTTTGCGACACAGCTTTAACGAATAAAAGCCTAAATAAACTAAAGGATGTATATTTATGCAACATGAGTGAATAAGCGCTTATGCATTGAAAGCGTTTTATACATGTTACATTTACCAGTATCTCTTTAGAAAGCGTTTTATTTTCCCTTCAATAACCAAAAAGCGCCCCTTTCGGGGCGCTTCTCCAGACTGTGCGGAGTACTCCGCATTCGCGATTATACAGACAAAACTTGTTCACGATTTGCTTCGGTTTGCACTTCGTGTCTGCGGCTCATGAAATACAGGAAAGTGAAGAACAGGAATACTACGCCAAACGACAGCAGTGTAAACGCGTCGCTCCACATTTTGCTGAAATCACCAGTCGAGATAACCGCTTTGAAGCCTTGAACGCTGTAAGTCATCGGAAGCAGCGGATTGATCGGCTTCATCCAGCCAGGAATCAGCTCCAGCGGGAATGTTCCGGCGCTGGTTGTCAGTTGGAAGATCAGAAGAACGATGACAACGAAGCGTCCAGGCTGGTCAAGCCAGGTTACAATCGCCTGAATAATCCACATGAATCCCAGACCCGTTATAAAGGTAAACAGGAAGAACAGCGGTACGCTCTGCACTTTCAGGTCAAGGCCGTAGAGCAGCAGAAGCGATGCCAGCAGGGATTGAATCAAGCTCATGCCCGAGAATGCCAGCGACCGGCTGATAAAGCGGTTGAACCACGTCGCACCTTCTACGGAGGAATCACGCAGCGAGATAACGAGCGTACAGATCAGTGCGCCTACGAATAAACCAAGCGACATGAAATAAGGAGAGAAGCCTGTTCCGTAATTCGGAACCTCATTCAATACTTTCGTCTCCATTTGAACCGGTTCTGCGAACATGCTGACCATGGAGTCGGTCTTCTTCACGCTGCTCGTCTGTTCGGCTGCGTCTCCAAGCTTGCTCGCCAGTTCAGATGAACCGGATTGAAGTTCTTTGGTTCCGTCCTGCAGTTGTCCTGCGCCGTCAGCGAGCTTCTTCGATCCGTCAGCCACAGACCCGATTCCGCTGTTCAGCTGAGATACGCCGTTCAGCAGCTTCGTTGTTCCGGCTTCAAGCGCTGCTCCGCCTTGGGCCAGCTTGCTGCCGCCGGCAGCCGCTTCACCCAGCTTCGTGCCAAATTGATTCATGCCTGCAGTCAACTTGCTGCCTCCGGCTACAAGGGAAGATGCGCCGTCAGCCAGCTGCTTCTGTCCTTGAACGAGCTGCTCCGCGCCGGTGTTCAATTGCTGTGCCCCGCTGTGGAGCTGGTCCAGTCCGGCGGACAGCTGCTGGGAGCCGGTGTGCAGCGCCGTCGCTCCTTGCGCCAGCTGCTGCTGGCTTTGCGACAGCTGCTCGCTGCCTTCCGCTACCGCCGCACTCGCTGCAATCAGCTGCTTCACGGCCGGATTTGCCGCAAGCTGCTCATTGGACTGTGCGAGCGCCTGAAGGCCCTGCGCTACGCTCTTCGCGCCTTCGGATACTTTGACGCTGCCTGCACTGGAAGCTTTAAGTCCCGATTCAAGCTGCTCGCTCCCTTTCACGACCGATTGTGCTCCGGCCTGCAGCTGCGCGCTGCCTTGAACGGCAGATTCCGTACCGGCTTGCAGCTTCTGTGACCCGGTCAGCGTCTGCTGCAGTCCGGCATTCAATTTCTTGCCGCCATCAGCTGCTTGCGCTACGCCGTTCTGAAGCTGCTTGTGCGCGTCGGACAGCTGCTGAAGCCCGGAAGCCAGAGTGCTGCTGCCGCTCTTCAATTGAGACGCGCCGCTGTTCAGGTCGGATACGCCTTTGCTCAGCGGCTCTACGCCCGCTTGAAGCTTGCCCGCTCCCTCGGTGAGTACGAGCAGATTGTCTTTCAGCTTGCCTGCGCCATCGTTCAGCTTCGTCGCGCCGTCGGCCAGCTTCGTTGCGCCATCGCTGGCTTCTCCCATTCCGCTGGAAATATCGGTCAGCTTGTCGAATACCGAATCGGTATAAGCCTCGGTAACCTTGGCGGAAATCTTGGTTCGGATATCCTTCACAGCCGTATTGCCGATTTGTCCGGCAAGGAAGTTATAGCCTTCGTTAGGCTCATAAATGATTTGAGCCGGGGTCGGATTGTCCTCAAGCAAAGTTGTTGCTCTTTCAGAGAAGTCCTCCGGAACGAGAACAGCCATATAATAAGTATTGTCTTTAAGTCCCGCTTCCGCCGCTTCACGGCTTACAAAGTTCCATTGAAAACCGTCGGTCTTCTTCAGTTCCTCAACTAGATCGGCGCCAGCGGTGAGCTTGCTCCCTTCATACTCCGCACCCTTGTCTTCGTTGACGACTGCAACGGGCAGTTCATTCATTTTACCGTAGGGGTCCCAGAATGCCTTCAGGAACAATCCGCTGTACAGTACCGGAATGAACAGAACGACCAGTATAGGAATAAAAACCTTCGGCTTCTTCAGAGCCGCACCCACATCCCTAAAAAACACTAATAATGACTTCACTCCGGTTCTCTCCTTTTGTAGTTTCTTTCTTCTTTCATTCATTTACTGCAATAACAACTGACCGTTTTCCCCGTTCGGTCAATCAAGGGGTGAAAAAAGCGCCTCTCGGCACTTGCTTGTTTTTTCCCTGACTTAGACTGATCAAACACCCTGCGAGGGGGCAATCTCGATTCCTTCTGCCAGAAAAAGCCGGAAATACGATTTGATCTCTTCCTTGCTTAGAGGCTCGCGGACTTTGTTCAAATCGGAGACCAGCGTGAAGTACAATCTGAAGAGTACATGGGACACGACTTTGGCGTCACAGCGTTTGATTTCCCCGCGCTCCATCGCCTCGCTTACTTCCTTCTCGATGAAATCCAGAATGACGTTCTCGAACCGGTCGAGCCCTTCCTGCGCCTGAGGCGTTCCGAATTCCCGCTGCTCCTGGGTGAGCTTGATGTAGAGCTCCTGTTCCTTCCGGAACCCATCCAGCACGTCCAGCACCCGCAGCAGATTCTCGAAGAACGGCTTGCCCCGCTCAATCGCGCCGGCTGCGATCCGTTTGAATTCCGTCGTCACGTTCCGCACTGTTTCATCGAACAATTCATCTTTGTTGGTGAAGAACGTGTAGATCGTGCCTTTGCCGACATTGGCGATTTTGGCTACCTGGTCCATCGTGGTCGCTTTGTATCCAAAGAACGAGAAGGATTTCGCCGCCGCCTGAAGCACCTGCTGCCTTCGATCCACCACTGCCATCATTCGCACTTCCTTTCTTCATTAATCAACAGCTTTAGACTTGAAATGACTTATTGACTAAATTTCACTTCCGGTCATCCGGTCATTTACTAATTTATCACTTCACCCGCTCATTTGCAATACTTTCTGAAATGTTTTTATTTTTAGTTTTTGCAGTGTTTTAACTTTCTATTTACGTCTTATTTGTATAATGTGAAAAGAGTACAGAATTTCTGGACAAAAATGGCGTATAGTGGATGTAACAGAATTTGGACTTCTATTGATACGGAAAGTAGCGGGTGAAATTATGCGAAAGAAAAGAGTACTGCTGTTCTCGGAAGGCTTCGGCACCGGGCATACAGGAGCAGCCTATGCTCTGGCCGAAGGAATCAAGCGCCTTAATCCGGAGGTTCAGTGCCGGGTCATCGAGCTGGGCAAGTTCCTGAATCCGACTGTGGCCCCCTGGATTCTTTCCGCTTACCGCAAGACCGTCAGCAGTCAGCCGAAGCTGGTTGGCATGCTGTACAAGACGCAGTATGACAGATCGCTCAACCGGTTCACCAAGCTTGCGCTGCACCGGGTCTTCTATAATCATGCACGGCAGGTCATCGAGCAGTTGAAACCCGATCTTATTATATGCACACATCCCCTTCCGGCCGCCGTCGTCTCCCGGCTGAAGGCTCAGGGGCTGGATGTGCCGCTGTATACGCTCATTACGGATTACGATGCCCACGGCAGCTGGATCAACGATGAGGTGAGCCGTTACCTCGTCTCCACTTCAAGGGTCAAGGCGATCCTGACGGGGCGCGGCATTCCGGAGAGCAAAATCACCGTGACAGGCATCCCCGTCCACCCGAAATTCTGGGAACGGACCAGCAGGGAGTCTCTGCGGCAGGAACTGGGGCTGAAGAACATGCCTGCCGTACTGGTTATGGGAGGCGGCTGGGGTCTTATGTTCGGCGAACAATTTATCGACGCACTGACGGCCAAACTCGACAAAATCCAGCTGATCTTCTGCATGGGCAGCAATGAGAAGCTGGTGGAGAAGCTGCGCCATGACCTCCGGCTGCATCATCCTAACGTGAAGATTCTGGGCTACACGAATGAAGTCAACAAGCTGATGGACGCCGCCGATCTGCTCATTACGAAGCCCGGCGGTATGACCTGCACGGAGGCGCTGGCCAAAGGCATTCCGATGCTCTTCTATCAGGCGATCCCCGGACAGGAAGAGAAGAACTGCCAATACTTCGTGGAATTGGGACTCGCCGAGGTGCTGGACTCCGAAGCCGTCATTGACAACTGGTTCCAGCGTCTGAACCGGGAATACGCGGAGCTTGAGGAGCAGCGCAGCCGCCGGCTGTCTCCCGACCGTTACCAGCCCCGCGGCTGCGCGGCTGCTGTACTGGAAATGCTGGGCAAGGCCGATGGCCTGGCCGGTCTCCGGGGAGCGCGGACTCAGGCTATTCCCGACGAAGCTGTCTGTGTAACGCCTTAGGCTACGAATTGCCGCGCCGGAGCTGCATTCCGTTCCTCGCAGGTATACGGCTTTCGGATATCCTACGGACGCCGACGCGTTTACCGGAAATTCTAAGACATGATGCTTGCATCGTATAAATATGTAAAAGGACGAACCGCTCTCAGACGGTTCGTCCTTTTTTGCTCTAAACGTGATAATGTCTCCCCTGGCTCCCTCTGCTGCTGCGCTTATGTTTCCAGGCTCTCCCCTGGCTTCAGCGGATAGCCTTCGATGCCCTCCTGCTTCAGCCGGTCGCAGAACTGCGTCCCGTCCTGCTTAATCGCCGGGAACGTATTGTAATGGACGGGAATCACCTTGCCCGCCCGCAGCCAGCGCGCGGCCAGCAGCGCATCATCCGGCCCCATCGTCAGCATATCCCCGATCGGCAGGAACGCGGCATCAATGGCATGGCGTTCTCCGATGAGCCGCATGTCGCCGAAGAGAGCCGTATCTCCCGCATGGTACAGCGTCTTGCCCTCCAGAGTCAGCAGAATGCCTGCGGGCTCGCCGAGATAGATCCACGTATCGCCCTCTTTGATCGAAGAGGAATGAAGGGCCGGCGTGTATTTGATCGTGAATCCATGATAGGACGTTGCTCCGCCGATATTCATATGCTGCACCTTGGCGCCTTTGTCCTGGCAGTAATCCGCCAGCTCGTACACTCCGAAGATCGGGCAGTCGTTGTTCTTCGCGATTTCGACCGCGTCGCCCAGATGATCAGAGTGCCCGTGAGTCAACAGGACGGCGTCGACTTTGATGTCTTTCGGGTCCGCTCCGGAAGCGGGATTGCCCGACAGGAAGGGATCGATGATGACGCTCGCCTCCGCCGATTCCACCAGCAGCGCCGAATGGCCGTAGTATGTCAGTTTCATGCTCTCGCTCTCCTCTGTACATGGGCTTCTACTTTATTAACGTAAATTACCCTATATAGCAAAAGAATTAAACGGTTAGCGGTAAAAGCTGTGATTGCCGATTTTTTTGGTGAAGGTGCGCGAGTGATGTACCGTCAAATCCTGCGCCAGCTTAAGCGACAGGAAATAATATGTGTCGTCGCTTACGGCCTTCTTTCCGGACAGAGCGGCAGAGACCGCCTTGACGGTGTCGGCATTCGGACGCACCCGTTTCAGCCTGCCGTTGGCGACCGGACTGAATTGATGCTTCTGGTATACTACATCTCGGATCGATTTGGGGAAATTGGCTGACCGCAGCCGGTTTAGAACAACGTTGGCGACTGCCACCTTGCCCTCGTACGGTTCGCCTTCCGCCTCTGCCATGACAATTTTCTGCAGCAGAAGCACCTCTTCATTGGATACCGTATAGCTCCGGGTCGCTTGGGAGCGTTCATCCCGGCTTAACAGCTTGGTCCGTGAGAAGTATAGGATTATGGGGGGAGATTTCGGTATTACGGCTTTCTTTACCTTGGGCTGGACGCCCTGCTTCTTGGTCAGCACTGTCTCCCGCTTCACCGCCTGTCCGCTCCCGGTCACCCTGACCGGTGCTCCGGCTCCCCTGGCTGTCGATTCGCTTGCGGATATTCGGATGATGCGACCGGGGTCCAGCACATGCAGAACCGGGGCGGCCTTCCAGGCAGCGGATGAAATCTTAATTGCAGGAGACAGGGATTTATGCAGATGGTTCACAAGGTCCGGCGCATTTGCAGATATAGCCCCTGATCTCGCTGTTCGGAAGGCCTCCTCCCGGGGTCCGGCATCCGCTTCAGCCCGGCTTGCTGCGGAAGTCAGCGTGAGAGTCCGCCTCAATTCTCCTCCCAGCGGTTTAGCTCTCTCACGATCCTGGCCCAGCATAGGCGCCAAAATTATAATTGCAGAGAAACACGCCAAAATAACGCCGAAAAGCGGCATCATCCAGCGGTTTTGTCTAAAAAATACAGGCATGTCAGTCCTCCTATTATGCGGCACATTCCTACTCTATGTAACCGGAAATGGGAGGTTTGAACACTTTTTGACCACTTTTTTTTAAAAAAACACCAAAATCTGCCCTAATCCGACCTAAAATCGGAAGGATTCCACCACTTCGTACATCGGCTGATTGTGCATCCGGGTCACAAACAGCACCCACTCCTCCACCCTCCAGGACATGCGGAACACTTCATCGTTCGACCATACTTCCAGCTTGGAGGATTGAAAGGGCTCCGTCCCCCGGTAACGGCGAGCCAGCGTCACATGGGGAGAATACGGGCGGTTCTCCGCAGTGAAGCCCAGTGCTGCCGTCTTCCCGGTGATCCGGGCATACAGCTCCCGCAGGGCATCCTTCTCTCCTCCCACACCAGCCCAGAGCACTCGCGGCGCCCCTGGAGGACCAAAAGTGCCAGGCTCCTGAAGCGTCAGGGTAAAGGGCTCCATCTTCTCTGATGCCTGCTTAAGCGAGCCGATAAGCGCCGGTATATCCGAGGCGGGGGTGTCGCCCAGAAATTGGAGCGTAATATGATAGTCCTCCGCATGCGTCCATTTGGCGAAAGGCAGCTCAGCTGACATTGCTCTGCATAACTCTCCAGTCCTGCTCCGAATTTCCGGAGACAGTCTAACCGCCGTGAACAGTCTCTCTGAAGAGGAGCTTGTTCCAGCCTGCTGATTATCATTCCTCATGGTCATTTCACCTTTCTCAACTGATTTGTTATTCTTGTAGAATACGATGTTACGGGAGGGAACCATTATGACAAAATCGATCGTATGTCTTCAAACGCTGACCGATGAACAGAGAGAAGCGGTCACCCAGGCCTCTCCGGGCTACACATTCGTGCAGAGCGAAGCAAAGAACCCCGATATGAACGCCCTTGCCGATGCGGAGATCATCATCGGCTGGACTAAGAACATCTCGGACACGGTGCTCCGTGAAGGAGGACCGCTGCGCTGGGTTCAGTCCTGGTCGGCCGGAGTGGACACAATGCCGCTCCAGGCGCTGGAGGAACATAATATCTGTCTGACAAGCGCAAGCGGCGTTCACTCCAAGCCCATTGCGCAGGTAATCTTCGGGTTCATGCTGATCTTTGCGCGAAAATTCCACACGGCAATCCGCAACCAGGAAAGCCGGTTATGGATTGGAAGGGAGCACATGGATTCAACCGAGCTGACGGGCAAGACGGTCGTCATCGTCGGCACAGGCGAAATCGGAAGCGAAACCGCCCGCATCGCCAAGGCGTTTGACATGCGAACTGTCGGCGTGCGCCGCAGCGGAGAACCGCTGCCCGGCTTTGACGAGATGTTCGAGACCGCACAGCTCAAGGAAGCGGTAAGCACTGGCGATTATGTGATCAATACGCTGCCGCTGACCGACGACACCCACCATCTGTTCGATGCCTCCATCTTCTCTTCCTTTAAAGAAGGCTCCTGCTATATCAACATCGGGCGCGGCGGGACTACCGATACGGAAGCTCTGGTCGATGCCCTGAACGAAGGCAAGCTCAGCGGAGCCGGCCTTGATGTGTTTGAGAATGAGCCGCTGCCAAGCGATCATCCGCTGTGGGGAATGAAGCAGGTTGTCATAACGCCTCATGTCGCCGGCGCCACCGATTATTACGCAGACCGGGTTGTCGCTATTTTTGCCGAGAACATGAAATCCTATTTATCCTCCGGCCGCCCTTCCCGAAATGTTGTCGACTACGCCCGGCAGTACTAGCGGCACAGCCACAGGGAGCGCTGGAAGCTTCCCTTGGACACGATGCAGCCGCCAATAACCGCGAATCCCGCCCGTGCGATCTCCTCCTCCAGCGCTTCTGTGGAGATGATGACCGCACGGGCGGTTAGTCTGCGCAGGGCAGCCAGCATTTCGGCCGTATCCTCCTGAGGCAGGACGGAGCACAGATTATACGGCATATCCAGCACTGCCGCATCATAGAAGCCGTCCAGCTCCCGCATGTCGCCCAACGTTACGGTCTTCTCGCTGTAGCCGAAATGGCGAAGATTCCCCCTGGCTCCCCGGACGGCAAGTGGGTTCAGATCACAGCCGGTCATGTCCATGCCCATGGACAGCCCTTCAATCAACACGCTTCCCATGCCGCAGCAAGGGTCGAGAATTTTAATCCCCTGCGGTCTCGGAGCCGCAATGTTGACTGCTGATCTGGCGAGCGCCACCCCGAGGCCGGTCGAATAATTATGCGGCTTATTCTTGCGCTCCTGCCAGCTGCGATCGCTCTCCGTATACGTCCCGAACCATATCCTTCCGTCATGAACGGCGATTCCGTATAACCGGCCTGGGTTCTTCATATTCGCTTGTCCGGCCATCCGCGCACCCACAATCCGCTCCAGCCTGCGGTGTTCGTCGTAAGTACCCTCCACTTCACGGGGGCAGAACACCTTGAATGTCTCGCCTTCCGCAAACGGTATCCCTGCGGCATATTCGGCAATGTCGTCCAGCGACTCCGACGACGCCAGGATGTCGATTCTGCCGGTCACATAAGGGCTGCGGCCGGGATCGATCTTCTCCCGGGTAATGATTAGCCCGGCTCCAAGCCTGTCGCCCTGAAGCAGCGCATTCAGCTCCAACTCGCATAATCCGCTCTCATTCTCATGACTCCGGTACATATAGAGATAGGATGCCAATTTATCGTCCATCGGGTAATCCCGCCTTTGCATGCATATATAATGTAAGAAAATAAAAAGAAAGAAGCGGCAGATGCCGCTTCCTATTATTATACCCTATCCTATACCTGAAAGCGGGACACCGATTGCTCCAGCTCGTCCGACAGAGTCTTCAGACGTTCGATCCCCGAGGCCACTACTCCGTTCGTGTGCACCTGCTCGGTTGCGGAAGCCGAGGTCTCTTCCACACCAGCGGCCGACTGCTGGGATAGCTCCGCTGTCCGCAGGCTGAAGCGGCGCATTTCATCGCTGGTCTTCCGCATCATTTGAAGCTCTTCGGAGACAGAAGCAATTGTCTCGGCCATTACGCCGACAGATGAAGTAATGTCGGCCAGCGCCTCGCCCGTCTTGGCGATCCGCCGTCTGCCTTCTGCTGTCTGCTCCATGCCTTGGCGCAGACTATCTGCCACCGAACTCGAATCTGTATGTATAGCCTGCGTAATTGCCGTAATTTCGCCCACAATCTGCTGCACCTGTTCCGACAGCCGGCGCACCTCATCGGCCACAACTGCAAAGCCTCTTCCATGCTCTCCCGCCCTGGCCGCTTCGATAGCCGCATTGATAGCCAGAAGATGAGTCTGCTCCGATATCGAGGAGATCGATCCTACCAAAGCGTAGATTCCCTCGTTCCGCCCGATCAGCGATTCCACCATCTTCATCGATTCCGATACCGCATCGGCCAGCTCGCTCATCTGGGTGACGGAACGGGCCATCCGTTCGCTGCCCGTATCGCCCTTTGCCATAACCTGGCGCGAAGCCTCGGCCAACTGCTCACCCTTGGCGGCCGCCTCTTCAATAGAGGCGTTAAGACGGTCCACCGCGCTCGCGGCGTCCGACGCGGCATCCGCCTGCCCGCCGGCGGCGTCCGCCAGCTCCTCCATCGTCGCGGCGATCTGTCTGCCGCCCTCCCGAGCCTCCATCGTGGAGACGCCGAGCTGTACGCTCTGCTCCCCGATCGTTCCGGATACGCTGCGAATCCGGGTTACAATATCCAGCAGCGCAGCATTCATGGCGCTTACCGTGTCAGCCAGCGTGCCGATTTCATCCCGGCTTCGGACCTTCAACGGCTCTTCCTTCAGATCGCCTTCGGCGATCCGCTTCAGCCGGCTGGTCACCCGTCCGATTGGAGAAGTAATCGCCCGGTGAACGAGGATATTCATCAGGAGCGTAAGCAGCATGACGATTACAACCGATACCATGACGACGATTCGGGCGCTGCGAAAGATATCACCGGACAATCCCTCTTTCATGACAGCTTCCGATTTCTTCTGCTGAACGAGCTCATCCAGCGTCTTCTGCATGGCGTTAAAGGCCGTGACTCCTTTGCCGGATACTTCCTGCGCCAGCTCCTCGTCCTGCTGCGTACTCAGCTTCAGCGCCTGATCGTTAATCCGCATGAATTCGTCCCACTGGCCGGACAGAGATTTAACCTGATCAAGCTCCGGTCCGGAGACGCTCTTCTCATAGCTGGTGCGGACCTGGGCGAACTTGCGGATATAGCTGTCGCGCTCCTCCGAAAGCTGCTGCTTGGCGGATTGATCTTCGTTCTGGAAATGCTGAAGGCTGACCGACATAATATGCTCGCTGTAAAAGCTCATATCATATAATTGTTCGAGCGCGGGCAAAGTCTTCCGGGTGATGTCCTCCGTGTTCTTCTGCATCCCGTTCATCTGATAGAGGGAAATCACACCTGTTAACAGTACGAACAGCCCTATTCCCGTGAAACAGATGGCCATCTTGACCCGCAGCTTGCCCAGCAGATTCAGCTTCCGAAGCCGAAGTCTTGGAAGGGGGCGGGATTTGAATGAGGACATAAATTTGTGATTCTTTTGCATAGCCGCTGCCTCCATTTTGGAAATTTCTGAAATTTCAATATCATTTTCATAAAAAAACGCAAAAAATAGCCCTTCATACCTATAACGGCAGGAAAGGCCCAAAAGTGAAGACTTGCATTTAGAACCGGCTTTCAATCCAGGTCATAAATCGAACCGACCTTGAGACCAAAGAGCTCGTTATAGATTTTCTCGGCAAAAGCATCCGTCATTCCGGCGATATAGTCGATGACCATATGCTCCCAGGTCCAGATCGGCCGCGCCTTTCGCTGGTCCTTCTCGAACCGCTGCAGCCAGTCGGTCGGGATGATCGCTTTCGACGTTTCCGGGTCCAGAAAAGCTCCCCACAGCTTGCGGACAATCCACTCGCTGCGCTTCTGAAGGCGCTGAACGCGGAGATCGCGGATCATCGTCACCCAGGCGAAGCTCTTCAGCACGCTGACTGTCCGGAGCAGATCCTCGTCCTCTCTGCCTTCCTTGACGAAGGTAACCTTCTTCCAGTCGCCATCCGGGATGACGCCCAGACTACCGACAAAGGTGCTCACCCAATACGCTTTGACCTCGCGGCGCGTCCGGGAGTAGTCGTTCTCGCAGGTCGGCATTTTCTCCTTCCAGATGCTCAGGAATGAATTCAGGACCTCCTCCACCTTCGGACGAATCGCCGCCTCATCCCAGCCGTCCCAAAAGGAATCCTCCAGCGTCATGATCTTCTCGACGATAAGCCGCAAAATATAAGGGTCATGCATAAAAAACTCATGCACCTCGATCTTCCCGGCCTTGATGCCGTCCTCCAAATCATGCGCAGAGTATGCGATATCATCGCACAGGTCCATCAGTTGGGCTTCGAGCGTCTTTTTGCCGGGAGGGATGTGCCACTCGGAGCGGATATGGGAAATGTAATCCCACTCATACTGATACATGCCCTTCTTGAGCACCGTGCCGGGGAACGGGTACTTGTTGATTCCCAGCAGAACGGCGTCCGACAGATTCAGGCCGTCGATATTCTCCCGTTTCTCCAGGAACATGATAAGCCGAAAGTTATGGGCATTGCCCTCAAAATGCTCGTATTTGCCGCGCATTTCATTGTAGATTTCCAGTTTGCGGGCCGGATCGGCTCCTGTAACCCGGGCTTTCTCGCTGGTCTTCTCTTCAATCAGGCTGTCGAGAATTCCGTCGAGCACCTCTTCTCCTTTGTGTCCGAAAGGCGGATGGCCGAAATCATGGGCGATCGCCGCGCATTCGACCACCTCCGGATCAAGAACGAGTCCCGGATTATCCGCTCTCTCCATCCCTACCTCAGGATAGGCGCGCAGCAGGCTCTTGGCCGCTTCCCGGGCGATCTGCGCCACTTCCAGCGAATGGGTCAGCCGCGTCCGGTAGTAGTCTCCGGTTCCAGCGCCGAACACCTGCGACTTCCCTTGCAGCCTGCGGAAGGTTGGCGAATGAATCAGACGGGAATAATCCCGTTCATAAGCGGCGCGCGACGTTTCCTGGCGGGTAATTTCCGGATATTGTCGGTGTTCTCTAAGATCAATGAGGTTCATATCCTCCCACCTTTCTGCTTGTCATCCCTCATGCTTGCTATTTAGTTCTTCATTATATATGAATTGCCCGGGATAATGAACCTGCTGGCCAAAAGAGATTTCGGCCCGCCATACTCCCGTCAATCCCATAAACTCCCTTGAACCTCTAAATCTATTATAGTAGAATTGAGTATATTTTATATCCTGAGAACATCATGACCCACACTATAGATGATTCCTCACCCTGCCATGGAAAGGAGAGTTTTCAATGAAGCTCAGCGCAAGAAATCAGTTGGAGGGCACAGTGACTCTTGTTAAAGCGGGTCCAATCAATGCGGAGGTTGTCATAGACGCCGGTGGACAGACCATTACCTCAATCATTTCTCTGGATGCTCTTCAAGAGCTCGAAATCAAGGAAGGCTCCAAGGTTACCGCTCTTTTCAAAGCCTCTTCCGTACTGCTGATGGCTTAATAACCGGCAGCACAGTTTCAGAAATTGCACAGCAGAACCGGACAAGTGGTGATTTGTTCCCCGCGTCCGGTTCTTTTTTATGTGATAACTGGCAATCCTCTAGCCCCCGCCCATCCAAATCCGTCTTCCTTTACTTAAATCTTCTGGCGATCCTGAATTGCTTCCCGGCACAAAATAAGGTAGTCTGATACTAATTAATGTATCAAGTGCGGGCGGCTGATGATTCAGCCGACGATCTAGGAGGCTTCATGGAAATGTCCGATAACACATCTTATACAACGGAAGAAGTTGCCCAACTTCTGAAAATATCGAAATTAAAAGTCTATGATCTGATTAAAAAAGGAGAGCTCTCTTCCTACCGGGTCGGCAAGCAAATGCGAGTAGACTCATCGGATCTTGAGATGTACAAGCAGCAATCCAGAGAGAGCAGCGGACGGCAGGCTTATAATTATTCGTCACCAGCCCTTGCTCAGGTCTATACGCCAGCACCTGCAGCGGCGGTCCCTTTACGGTCTTCGGCCAGAGACATCGTCATTACAGGGCAGGATATCAGCCTGGACATCCTCGCCCAGCATCTGGAGAAGCATTCGTCTTCCCTTCGTCCTCTGCGCTCCTATGCCGGCAGTCTGGACAGCCTGATCTCCATGTACCGCGGCGAATCGGACATCGTCAGCACCCATCTGCTGGACGGAGACACGGGCGAATTCAACATTCCGTACATCCGAAAGCTGCTCGTTGGCTCCAGCTATATGGTCGTTCGCCTGCTTGGACGTGAAGCCGGCCTTTACGTCAGAAAGGGCAACCCCAAGAAACTGTCGTCCTGGAAGGATCTTAACCAACCTGACCTGAAGCTGGTCAATCGGGAACGGGGCTCGGGAGCCCGTGTGCTTCTGGACGAGCAGCTCCGGCTGAACGGAATTAAGGCTTCGCAAATCGAAGGGTATACGAATGAGGAAATCAGCCATTTGACGGTTGCCGGCAAGGTGGCCCGCGGCGAAGCCGATGTCGGCGTCGGCAACGAGAAGTCGGCGCGCATGGTAGACGGAGTCGATTTTATCCCCCTCATTCATGAGAAGTATGATCTCGTCATGCTGAAACGGCCCGAGAATCAGGAATTGATCTCCGCCTTGCTGGAAATCTGCCGTTCCAAAGCACTGCATGACGAGCTCGGTTCTCTATACGGCTACGACTTGACCGAAACCGGCACCATCATCTATGAGACCTAAGACTTCCCACAACTTAGCCCTCCCAAATCCGCAGGAATCACGGATTCGGGAGGGCTATTTGTGTACGAGATGAATTTAGGAATACCGATTGACGAACATGAGCATAACCGCCGATATTGCGATAATGGATATAACCCAAGCCCAGGCCAGCGTCATATCTCCGCCGTCCACAGCCACATAAATGGCCGTTGGAATCGTCTGCGTCCGGTTCGGAATGTTCCCCGCAACCATAATGGTTGCGCCGAACTCTCCAAGGCCCCGTGCGAATCCGAGCACATAGCCCGCAGCCAGCGTACGAAGCGCCAGCGGAAAGGTTACGTAGCGAAGCACCTGAAACTCATTTGCTCCCTGGGCGCGAGCCGCGTCCTCCAGATCCCGGTCGACCCCCTCGAAGCCGGCCTTCAGCGTCCGGTAGACGAGCGGAAAGGCAACGACGACAGCTGCAATGACGGCCGATCCCCAGGTAAAGAGAATCGTTCCCCCGGTCAGATCCTCATACCACTGTCCGATCCAGCTTCTTCTTCCCAGAATAACAAGAAGCACGAAGCCGACCACGGTAGGCGGAAGAACCAGCGGCAGCAGCAGAACCGTCTCGATCAGGCTGTGGCCCGGAAACTTCCGGTTCGCCATCCCCTTGGCCGCCGCCGCAGCCAGAAGGAATACGACCAGGCTTGTAATTACCGCGATTTTTATCGACAGCCATACAGGCGCCATAAAGTCAGTCCAATTGATATTCATGCACAATCAACCCGCTGTTCTGTGATTATTTTTAGTAGAGAGAGAATCCGTAAGATTTAAAGACGCTGGTTGCGGCGCTGGTCTTGAGATAATTGTAGAACTCCGTAGCCTGGGCGCTGTGCTCCGTATTCTTGACGATGCCGAGCGGATAGTTGATGGCCTTGTGAGCCTGGGCACTGACGGTAAGAGCGATCTTCACCTTCTTGGTAGTCAGCGCATCGGTCTTGTAGACAAAGCCGGCATCAACGTTGCCTGTTTCCACATAGGAGAGAACGGCGCGCACGTCTTTGCCGAATACAAGCTTGCTCTGGAGCGTGTCCCAAATATTACGGTAAGTCAGAGCTTGCTGAGCATATTGTCCGGCAGGAACGGATTCCGGCTGGCCAACCGCGATCTTTTTATAGGAAGAGCCGGTCAATTGCGAAATGGTCGTAAGCTTCGCCTTCGAATTGGCGGGAACCACAACGACCAGCTGATTCTTCAGCAGTTCCTGATGGGATCCGATCAATCCCGCGTCCACAAGCGCGTTCATCTGCTTGTCCCCCGCAGAGAAGAAGATGTCGGCCGGTGCGCCCTGCTCGATCTGCTTCTGCAGCGTGCCCGATGCGGCATAGTTGAACACGAGATCAACATCAGGATGCAGCTTCTCATAGGTAACCTCGATCTTGTCCAGGCTGTCCTGCAAGCTTGCAGCCGCGGATACAAGCAGCTGTGTCTTGCCGGCAGCTTCCACCTTTCCGCTTCCCGCTACAGGCGCTGCCACCAAGAGTGCCGCCGCCATTACCGTAATTGCCAGCTTTCTTAACATACTCCCACTCCTTTAATATATGTATTGATGTGATTTAGGAGACATTCTAACATACTTTTCAATAATCGACCATATTTTTTGTTATGTTTCATATATTTAAGTTATGTTTGAATAATTCGTGTCAGATTATCTGCAATATTGAGTCCTATGGGAGATCGCTGTCAGTTTGGAGCGGCTCCATCAACCAAGAGCAGGTACTAACTTCTGCGAAGTGAAATACGCAGCAGACCAAAAAAAGCAAAACAGCGATCCTCCTTTAACGGGAGAACCGCTGCTCTGCTCATTTTTTCTTTTGAGACAGCCTCAAGCGAAGCCTTTTTAAACATTGGATAACCTTATAACTTCTCTGCTGCAAAGTCTATCCGACATCCATCTGATCCACATTCCGGAAGCTAAGATACGTAATCAGGATGCCCAGCCCGGCCAGGGACAGGGGGATTGCGATGATGGAACTGAGTGTGAAGCCCATATTGTTGGAGCAGACGATCATGACGATGAAGATCGAGGATGCAACCGTAGCAGCCACCGATTTGCGGCGCAGTCCGATAACAAGCGGGAGCAGGCTCATGCCTGCGGCGCCTAATGCCTGCATCAGCACATTGCCTTCATGAATGAAGAGGTCATGGCGGGTGAGACGGTCCGGCAAATAGCCCATGTAGGAATCAATGGCGAGGAACAGCGCATCGATTAGCAGATTGGCGATCACGATATTCAGGAAGCACCAGAGAAACACGATGATCAACTTGGCAAAAATCAGCTTTTTGCGGCTAATCGGGTATGTGAACAGCAGGGCCATCGTCTTGTCCTTATATTCGCTGATAATCAGCTTGGACAGAAGCGCAGAGGCATAAATAATGAAGGTGGCCCGAACCATGATCTCAATCACCTGCAGCAATTCGCCCTGATCCTTGAACGCAGGGTCCGCCAGATTGTTGCCATCTACAAAATAAATAAGCGATATCATGCCGACAATAGCCGCCCAGGCGATCAGCGAGCCCCAGGTGTAGCCAGCGGCGCGCCCTTTTTTAAACTCCAGTCCGATGAGATGCAGCATGCTCTCCGCCTCCTTTGATCATCTCGAAGAAATATTCCTCCAGCGTGTGATGACGACGATTGATCGATTCGATCGGGACATCGTTCAGCACGAGTTCTTTGGATAATGCTTCCTGGGAAACCGAGTTGTCATAGACGCGCAGCGTCCGGTCGCCGAGCTGTTTAAAGCTGCTGATCCCGAGATTGTCGACAAGTACGAATGCGGCCTGGGTGACATTTGAGGTAACGATCTCCACGAACTCCGTCGTCGAAGCCCGCACGCTGTCCAGCGACACTTCCCGGAGCAGCCGCCCCTGGTCCAGAACGCCGACGGTATCGGCCACCTGCTCGATTTCGGACAGCAGATGGCTCGAGATCAGAATCGTCATGCCCCATTCGTCGCGCAGCCTGCGGAACAGCCCCCGCATAAGCTGAATTCCCTCCGGGTCCAGGCCGTTAATCGGTTCGTCCAGAATAAGCAGCTCGGGTCTCGTCGAAATGGCTCTTGCAATCCCCAGCCGCTGCTTCATCCCGAGGGAGAACTGCTTCACCGGTTTATTCTCTACCCCGACCAGCCTGACCATCGACAGCGCTTCAGAGACCGCCTGCTTGTTGTAATATCCCATATACTCGCAGTGAAGCCCGAGATTCTCTTCGGCGGTCAGCTTCTCATAGAACACGGGCGTCTCGATCAGGTGGCCGATCCGCTTCAAATACTCGGTCGAACCGGCCAGCACAGTCTGTCCGAACAGCTCAACCTCGCCGCCGGTCGGTCTGACCAGACCGAGCAGCATTTTCATCAATGTTGACTTGCCTGCTCCGTTGGGTCCGAGAAATCCGTAGATTTCGCCGCTCTTCACATTCATATTTACGCTCGTTATCACATCCGACGTGCCGAAGCTTTTGCACAGCATATGTGTCCGGATGACGTTCGCCATTATTCTTCACTCCCCGCTTGATTTGAACCTGTTCTCATCTTATAAAGGAACTCTTTCGTTTCTATGTCGCAAATCTTACTTATTTCTTAATTCGCGCATTAAGTTCTTCTTCATTCCTTTCCGCTGTTCACTTCGCCGGAGATGAGGGGAATTGAAGCCTGAAGCACGTATATCTGCCGGGCTCGCTGTCCACGGAGATGCTGCCGCCAAGCCGCTCCGTCAGCCTCTTGGCAATGGCGAGTCCCAGGCCGCTTCCCTGTATGCTGCGGCTGCGGGAATCGTCCACGGTATACATCCGTTCAAATACCAGAGCTTGATCAGCATGGGCGATTCCTTGCCCCCGGTCTGCAACCTCGATTGTAATGCGGCTGTCATCATGGATCAGAGACAATTCCAAATAGCCTCCATCCAAGCCGTAACGCACTGCGTTAGAGAGCAGATTGTCGAGGATTCTCGACAAAGCCTCTTCATTGGCGTACATCCATGCCGGTTCTTCAGGCAGGTTGATTTCGACCCGGGCCCCCTGCTCGTTGAGAAGATCGAAGTACGCCAATATCTGACGGCGGCATACCTCGCAGGCATCCACCCTGCTTAACGGCAGGTCATAATCATCAGCTTCCAGCCTCGACAAATCGAAGAAGGCGTTAATCCGTTCATGCACCTCAACGGTTTTCCGGTACACCTGTCCCAGCATTCTTTGCCGCTCCTCCTGTGGCAGTTCGGGACTGCGGTCCAGAACCTCCGCATATCCCATGATGACCGTAAGCGGCGTCTTCAGGTCATGGGACACGTTGGAGAGCATCCTGCGCATCGCCTGCTCCGTTCTGGCATAGTCCGCCGCCGACTGCCTGGCACGGTCTACCAGGGCATTAACCGACCGCAGCAGCTCCCGAAGCTCCGGGTCCGCCGTGACCGCCAGCAGCCGCTCCTGTCCCAGCGGCTGCCCGGGAGCGGTCCATGCGTTCAGCTTGCCATTGATGTAGGCAAGCTCCTTCCGGGTCCTGAGGCCCCTTAGGCGCTCCCGGACCCACAGGAGCAGGAGCGCCGCCGTGACAAGCAGCCACAGCCACCATAAACCGGCCATTACACTTCCCCCAATCGGTAACCGATCCCCCAGAGTGTCACCACATAGCGGGGGCTCGAGGGATCGTCCTCGATTTTCTCTCTCAGTCGCCGCATATGTACATTGATCAAATTCTCGTCTCCGTAATATTCATCATTCCATACCAACTGGTAGAGCATCGCTTTGGTATAGACCCGGGTAGGATGCTGCACCAGAAGCTTCAGAATCTGAAACTCCTTCGCTGTCAGCTTGATCTCCTCGCCCCGCTTCCGCACCATGAAGCTGTCCGGGTCCACGGTCAACTCCCCTGCGGTCAGCAGCCCCGCCGCCGGGCTGGCCGCAGCCTCCGGCACGGAATATTGCGTCGCCCTTCGAATGGAGGCTTCGATGCGTGCGGACAGCTCGATTAGCGAGAACGGCTTGGCGATATAGTCATCTGCCCCGAAACGCAGGCCCAGCGCCTTATCCACTTCATTGTCCTTGGCCGACACGATCAGAATGGGGACCCGGCTGATTGACCGGATCTGCTGCAGGATGTCTAGTCCGCTTCTTCCGGGCAGCATCAGATCGAGCAGCACAAGATCATAGGCATCCGACTGAAACTGCGCCAGCGCCTCGTTCCCGTCCTCAACAATCCGGGAGCAGTAGTCCTCTTTGGCCATATAGTCCGAGACCATGCCGCCAATTCCGGCATCGTCCTCAATAATCAGCAGCTTCCCCTTCATGCTTATTATCTCCTTTGCACATGGACAGCCGTCTCCGGCGGGAGCGCCCCCTTTGGAAACGGCTGCATTATGTTCTACTTTAAGGGAGCGGGGATCATTCTACAACAAGAATTCGAAGCGCCTCTCCCCCGGCAAGCTGTTCGTGTTCCCATAGTTCCTATCCTCATGCTTCCTATTCTCATGCTTCCTATTCTCACTCCGGCTTCAGCCGCTTCCGGTAGGCAAGCGGTGTTGTCTTCGCCGATTGGCGAAACCGTTCAATATAATTGCTCGTGCTGCTGAATCCGTTCAGATAGGCCACTTCCGTTACACTGAGGTCACTCTGCCGCAGCATCAGCTTGCTTTTTTGCAGCCGGTAATCCGTCACATAGTTCATCGGGGTCGTCTTGAGCATCCGCTTGAAATACCGGCAGCACTCGGACCGGCTAAGGGCGCCGGCTGCTGCAATTGCCTCCAGCGTCACCTTATCCGCATAATGGGCATGAATCCAGTCCAGCATCTCCTTCATCCGGACGCTCTTCAGCTGCTCCGCCTGATCGTATTCCGGCTCCAGACCGTTCATGATCAGATTTCGCCATATCTCCGTCAACCGGCAGGAGGCTTGCAGCTCGTAGAACGGCGGCTCCCCTTTTACAATAAGCACAAATTGAACTTCCTCATGCCAGTGAAGCGGCACATATCCCTGAACATGACTCCGTATTTCCGTCTGATAGCAAGCCATCGGAAGCAGGGCTGTGTGATGATCAGTCAGCTCCCTGAGATCCTTTCCGATTCCGAACTGTTTGATCTGCATGCCGCTTCACCTCAATATTCCGATATTTTTGAATTCGATTTGCGTATTATCAGCCGTAAACTGCATTTATTATATCAGTATTACGATATTTTTGAGGTGAAGTAAGTGAAGAAGCATTCGCGAAAAGGACTGCTGCTCGTCACGACAGGCGCCATCTGCTGGGGCGTATCCGGTACGGCAGCCAATAAACTGTTCACGCTGGGGACCCTCGATGTGAACGGACTCGTAGAGGTCCGTCTGCTGGCGGCGGGGATTCTGCTTCTGGCCATCCAGTCTCTGCGCCCGCGCCGCCGGCAAATTCTGGGGATCTGGCGGGACGGCGGAAGCGCTCTGCGGCTGATTATATTCGGTCTCATCGGCATGCTCGGCGTTCAATACACCTACATGGCGTCGATTCGCCACGGCAATGCCGCCGTCGCGACGCTGCTGCAGTATTTGGCCCCCGTTATGATCATTGTGTATGCCGTATTGAGAAGGCGCGCGCGATTGACCGGCCGGGACCTGCTGACCGTGCCGCTCGCCCTGGGAGGAACCTTTCTGCTTCTGACGGGCGGCTCCTTCTCAGGTCTTGCCGTCTCTTCGACCGCAGTTGTGTGGGGTATACTGTCCGGCTTGGCGGCAGCCTTTTACACCTTGTATGCCGTGCCTCTTCTGAAGCGCTATGATTCACTGGTCGTGGTGGGCTGGTCCATGCTGATCGGCGGCCTCGCATTAACCCCCATTCATCCTCCCTGGAAAATGGATCTGCTCCTCATGCCGCAGGAGTCCTGGCTGATCTTAAGCTTCATCATCCTCTTCGGGACGATGATCGCCTTCTGGTTCTACATTGAGAGTCTGAACTCGCTGTCTCCGAAGGAGACCAGTCTGCTGGGCTGTCTCGAGCCTCTGTCCGCTGTTGTGACAACGGTCTTTTGGCTGAAGGCGCCCTTCGGCATCTTCCAGTGGTTCGGCGCAGTCTGCATTATCGGAATGATTGTCATCCTGGCCTTTGGCGGGGACCAATCCTCCGGACAGGAGAATAAACAGGCTGCATGAAGCGCCCCCCTTTTCTCCAAAGACGTTTCAAGAAGTCAATCATCTGGCTGCTGACTTCAAAGCAAAACAATAATAAATGCCCCATTTTTTCCAATAAATTTCAGTTAGGATAGGATTAGTAAAAAAATACCCCTACCATCTCATAAAGGAGGAGAACGATGCAAGATTATTTGTTTGACCAATTGCGTTTTGTGCGTCAGGTAACCCTTCATATCACTCAAGATATTGACGAGAGCCAAGCGGATCTCATACCGGAGGGATATCATAATAATATCCGGTGGAATCTGGGACATATTTATTTGGTTCAGGAACAATTCGCCTTTTACCATGCCGGGGAACCGATGCAGATTCCGGACGGGTACCGGGAATTATTCGGATCGGGAACCCGCCCTTCGGGTCAGACGCTGTCCCCACCCGCATTAACCGAGCTTCGCCAGCTCTTAAGCGAGCAGCCTGACCGAATCAGAGAAAGACTCGATAACCGGCTGGATGAAGTGGTCAGGAACCCGCTAACCATCCATTCCTTATCCTTGAGAACAGTCCGTGAGTTTCTGACCCTCAACTTGTACCATGAAGGCCAGCACGGACAAGCTATAAAGTCATTAAAGAAACGGGCTGAAGCCGTCGCCCGGTAGTAGATCAGAGAGAACGAAGACTTAACCCGGTTTGGCAAGGATAAACGCCTGACGGCGTCCTTTTGGCGCCGTGCGTTTACCGAGAAATAGAAGACCTATTGTAAGCAACAACTTATAATGTCTTATATTTTAAAAAAGTAAAAGGCCCGGCTCTCCATTGTGAGAAGCCGGGCTCTTGCATGCAAGCAGCGGTCATTCAGTTCTTCATCCGGGGGTCCAACACATCGCGCAGTCCGTCCCCCATCAGGTTGAAGCCAAGCACAGTCAGCATGATGGACAGGCCGGGGAACACCACTGTCCAGGGAGCTTTCTGAATGAACTGGCGGGAATCGGACAGCATCTTGCCCCATTCCGGCTCAGGAGGCTGCGCACCGAGTCCGAGGAAGCCGAGCGCCGCCGCCTCGATGATCGCGGTAGCGATGCCGAGCGTGCCCTGCACGATAATCGGCGTCAGGCTGTTCGGCAGAATATGGGTCAGCAAAATCCGGGTATTCTTCATCCCGATTGCCCGGGCTGCGGTAATATACTCCTCCGATTTCAGGCTGAGCACCTTCGCACGGACGAGCCGCCCGTAGGTCGGTACGTTGACAATAGCGATCGCGTAGAGAGCGTTCTGCAGCGACGGTCCGAGAATCGCAACAATGGCGATGGCCAACAGAATGCTCGGGAACGCCAGCAGAATGTCGAACAGGCGGGAGATCAGCATATCGATCCATTTGCCATAGAAGCCCGCCAGCACACCAAGAATCGTACCGATAATAATGGAGCCGATTACCGAGAAGAAGCCTACCCAGAGAGAGATGCGGGCCCCGTAAATAATCCGGGTGAACATATCCCGCCCAAGATCGTCCGTGCCGAACCAGTGGTCGGCGGATGGCGCCTTCAGCCGGTCCATCAGTACTTGTTCCTTGTAATCGTAAGGCGCGATCAGCGGCGCCAACAGCGCAATGATAATGAAGAACAGGATGATGCCGAGCCCCAGCATCGCCGTTTTGTTCCTGCGGAATGCCTTCCATGCGTCGCGCCAGGGACTGGAGGCCTTTTCAGCGGGAGCCGCTTCGGGGTTCAGGTTGAATGATACCTGTGACAAAAGGGTTCCTCCTTACTTATATTGAATGCGCGGATCGATGGAGGCGTACAGCAGATCCACAAGCAGGTTAATGATGACGAAGATGAATGCGATGATCAGAATGCCGGATTGGATGACCGGGTAATCGCGCGAACTGATCGCTTCAAATATATACCGCCCCACCCCCGGCCAGGCGAAGATCGTCTCGGTTAGTACGGCCCCGCCGAGCAGCGCCCCCGTCTGCAGTCCGATAACGGTCAGCACAGGAATCAGCGCATTCTTGAGCGCATGCTTGTAGACGACAAGGAACTGCGACATCCCCTTGGCTCTGGCTGTGCGGATATAGTCGGAATTCATGACCTCCAGCATGCTGGAGCGCGTCATCCGGGCGATAATCGCCATCGGAATCGTGCCGAGCGCGATGCCCGGAAGGATGAGATGCTTGATTACGGTCCACAGCTGATCCCAGCGTCCCGCCAAAATACTGTCGATAACGTACAGATTCGTTATGCTCTCAACCGGATCGCGCTGGTTCATCCGGCCGATGGACGGCAGCCAGTGCAGCTTCAGCGCGAACACAAGCTGCTCCATGAGTCCCAGCCAGAATATCGGCATGGACACGCCGATCAGCGCGATAATCATCGCCGCATAGTCGAACCATGAGTTCTGCTTCCATGCGCTCAATATACCGGCATTCACCCCTACGATAGTGGCGAACAGCATGGCGGACACGGTCAGCTCAAGCGTTGCGGCCAGGTAGGGCATAATCTCTTTGGCGATCGGAGTCTTCGTGCGGATCGAGGTGCCCAGATCGCCCTTAAGCAGATCGCCCATGTAATCGACATATTGGGTGATCCAGGGCTTGTCGAGACCGAGCTGTTCCCGGAGCGCCTGCTTGGACTGCTCCGTCGCCTTCTGCCCCAGAATCGTCTCCGCCGGGTCGCCCGGGATGGCATGGATGATCGAGAATACGATGATCGTCATCCCGATCAGCACGGGAATCAGCACCATGATGCGTTTAAATAAGTAGGAACTCAAGGACAAATCACCTTCCTTACACAGGCTTACCGCCGCAAACTGCGCGGCGGCAAGGCGTTTGTGCTATGCAGCTATAGCTATTCGAAGTAAATGTCGCTGTAATATTCCGTGCCGGTCGGTCCCGGTACATAGCCCTTCAGGTTAGCCTTCGCTGCAAGCAGCGGAGTCGTATGCACGAGCGGAATCCACGGGGCGTCTTCCTTGATGATAACCTGGGCCTGCTTGTAGAGATCGGCGCGTTTGTTCTGGTCGGTCTCCTTCTGTGCTTCAACGAGAATCTTGTGCAGGTCCTCATTCACGTAGAAGCTCCGGTTGTTGCCCGGGATCGTATCCTTGTCAAGCAGCGTGTAAATGAAGTTGTCGGGGTCGCCGTTGTCGCCCGTCCAGCCAAGCATATAAATGTCATCCTTCTCACCGGCTTTCGTGTCGTCCAGGTAGGTCGCCCATTCCGGAGATTCGATGACGGTCTTCACGCCGATCTTCTCCCAATCGGCCTGGATCGCTTCGGCCACCTTCTTGCCGTCAGGCATATAAGGACGGGATACCGGCATCGCATACAGGGTTACCGTATCCGGAAGTCCGTTCGGATAGCCGGCTTCTACCAGCAGCTGCTTCGCCTTATCCAGGTTGTACTCATAATCCTTGACCTGGTCGTTATAGCCCCACAGTGAAGGCGGCATCGGGTTGACGGCCGGCTGGGCCTGTCCCGCGAAGAATGCGTCAATGATCGCCTGCTTGTTGACGGCATAGTTCAGCGCCTGTCTGACCTTAACGTTGTCGAATGGCTTCTTCTTGAAGTTGAAGCCAAGGTAAGCGACGTTAAACGGCGGACGCTCGATCTTCTGCAAATCCGTGTTGCTCTCGAGCGTGGACAGATCGTCCGGGCTCAGGTCTTCCATCAGGTCGATCTCGCCGTTCTGCAGCGCATTGAAGCGGGCGGAGTTGTCCGGAATGGAACGGACAATGACCTTGTTCAGCTTCGGAAGGCCTTCCTTCCAGTAGTTCGGGTTCTTGTCGAGGGTAATGGAATCGTTATGCTTCCATTCCTTGAAGACGAATGGGCCCGTTCCGACCGGCTCATTCTTGAAGTTCTCTTTCTTCTCCTTGATCGCAGTCGGGCTGCCGATGCCGAACGAGGTCATGGCCAGGTTCTGCAGGAACGGAGCCTGAGGCTGGTTCAGCGTGAACTGAACAGTCAGATCGTCAACGGCTTTCACTTCCTTAATAACGCGGGAGCCGTCCGGTCCGAACATGGAATCATAATAATCGAAGGAATCCCCCTCGAATTTGTAAGGGCTCTTCGGATCGCTCCAGCGCTCGAAGTTAAAGACTACCGCTTCGGCATTGAAGTCCGTGCCGTCATGGAACTTCACGTTCGGATGCAGCTTGAAGGTGTAAGTCAGGCCGTCCTGAGAGACCTCCCAGCTATCCGCCAGGGAAGGCTCGACTTCCGATGTTCCCGGCTTGTACTCCAGCAGTGAATCAAATACCTGGTGGCCGATCTTCAGCGACTCGCCATCGGTAACGATCGCGGGATCGAGCGAAGCGGAGTCGCCCCCGCGTCCCACGATCAGCGTGTCCTGCGTGGACGCCGTAGTTGCCGCAGTCGCCGCGGCCGTACTGGCCGGCGCACTCGAAGCGCTGCCTTCCGTCGTTGAGCTTCCGTTGTTGCCGCCGCAGCCGCTAAGCACAAGTCCCGCGCCCAGAGTCAACATCAATGCCAAACTTCCCCATTTTTTCATGTTTTGTGAAGCTCCTTTCTCCCCTAGAAATTGATTGGCGTTTATATGGAGCCGCCATATAGAGTAGCGCGGCCATAAACCTTATCCAGATCAGCCCTTCTCCCTCTCAAGCCAGCTGCGTCTGTGTCTCTCCATACAGATAACAGGCGGTCAAATGGCCCGCTTCCGTCTCCGTGAGCTGCGGACGGACATTGCGGCATATATCCATGGCATGCGGACAGCGCGTATGAAAAGCGCAGCCGACCGGCGCGTTGGCAGGGCTCGGAACCTCGCCCTGCAGGATGACGCGCTCCTTGCGCAGATCCGGATCGGGCTCCGGAACCGCCGAGAGCAGCGCCTGTGTATAGGGATGCTGCGGATTGGCGTACAGCATCTCCTTGTCTGTGATCTCCACGATTCGGCCCAAATACATGACCGCCACCCGGTCGCAAATATGCTTGACCACGCTGAGATCATGCGCGATAAATATGTAGGTCAGACCGAATTCCCGCTGCAGATCCTGCATCAGATTGATGACCTGGGACTGGATCGACACATCCAGCGCCGAGACGGGCTCGTCGGCTATAATCAGCTTCGGCTGGAGGGCGAGTGCCCGGGCAATGCCGATCCGCTGCCGCTGTCCCCCCGAGAACTGATGAGGATACCGCTGGAGATGAGCCTTCGACAGGCCCACGACATCGGCGAGCCGGCTGACCGCGGCTTTTCGCTCCCGGGCATTCCCTGCACCGTGAACGATCATCGGCTCCTCCAGAATGCGCTCCACCGTATTGCGTGGATCAAGCGAGGAAAAGGGGTCCTGGAATACGATCTGCATCTCCCGGCGGCGCTTGCGCATCTCCTCCAGCGACAGCTTCGTGATGTCCTGGCCCTCGAAGTACACTTCCCCGGCCGTCGGCTCGATCAGCCGGAGCAGGGACCTGCCTGTCGTCGATTTACCGCAGCCGCTTTCGCCCACTAGGCCGAAGGTTTCGCCGCTGCGGACCGCGAACGAAATATCGTCAACCGCTTTGACATAGCCCTGCGTCCGGTTCAGAAACCCTTTCTTGATCGGGTAGTATTTCTTGAGTCCTTTCACTTCCAGCAAATGTTCGCTCATACCGCATCCTCCCGGTCGCTTTCATGCAGCCAGCAGCGGCTGCTGTGCCGATCATCCTGAAGCGTAAGCTCAGGCAGACTCCGCCGGCAAATATCCATAACATGCGGACAGCGCGGCGCGAACCGGCAGCCCTGCATGTTGGTGCTGAGGATCGGCACATTGCCCGGTATGGAGTAGAGCCGCTCCCGGGTCTCGTCCATTCTTGGCACCGACGCGATCAGCCCCTGGGTATAGGGATGCAGCGGGTTCTTGAAAATATCCCGCACCGGTCCTTCCTCCACCACCTTGCCGGCATACATGACGGCGACCCGGTGGCACATTTCTGCTACAACACCTAAATCGTGAGTGATCATCATAACAGCGGTTCCCTGCTCTTCGTTAAGACGGCGGATCAGGTCGAGGATCTGGGCCTGGATTGTCACATCCAGCGCAGTCGTCGGCTCATCCGCGATCAGCAGCTCGGGATTGCAGGAGATCGACATGGCGATCATGACCCGCTGGCGCATCCCCCCGGACAGCTGATGGGGATATTCATCGATAATGGACTCCGGTCTTGGAATGCCGACCTTTCGCAGCATATCGACGGCATGCTCCCGCGCTTCCTTCTTGGAGATCCCCTGGTGCAAACGCACCGTCTCGATAATCTGCTGGCCTACGGTAAAAAGCGGATTGAGCGAAGTCATCGGTTCCTGGAAAATCATCGAGACCGCGTTGCCCCGGATCTTCCGCATTTCTCTTTCCTTCATCGGGACAATATCCCGGCCCTTGAACAGAATCCGCCCGTCCACAATGCGTCCCGGCGGATTCGGGACCAGCTTGAGTACCGACAGCGAGGTGACGCTCTTCCCGCAGCCAGATTCCCCCACCACTCCAAGCACCTCGCCAGGGTTGATATACAGATCGACACCATCGACGGCGGGCACTTCGCCTTTTTCCGTAAAAAAGTGAGTGTGTAAATTCTCTATTTTCAAAATAGGCTGGACCACAGAAACTTACCTCTTTTCCGGTAAAATTGAACAAGGGTCAAATGTATAGGAAAAAAATACTCCCTGTACCACAGAGAGTATGGCGATCTGACATTTGATAGAGCATTAACCTGACATCATACGAAAGAGATACCGCTTTAAACGGGCAAAGATGTTATATAACTTGACTTTACACCAGATCAGCATTTCCTACAAGACCAAATTTCGGTAGAGTAGGAAACTGTATCGATCCTGGCGCTTTTTTTCACAATCTCTATCAGCCGAGAATCTCTCTCCCTCCGTGCTCTATTGATAGAGGGACAGCCAATTCTCAAGCTCGTAACGGAACGCTTCCCGGTAATGGACGGGCTCCAGAATCTCCGCTTCGTCTTTGAATCGCCTCACCCATTCCATAAACTCCCGATCGCGCTCCAGCGGGACTTCAAAGCTCGCCACCCGGCTCAACGATTCAATTTTGACAGGCTTTACGGCGTAACCCCCTACTCCAACTTCCCTCAATGCTTCTTCAGAGAAGCGCACCTTGAACTCCAGTCTGAGGCTGTCTTCCTCCATCGACCATTTCCGTTTGATAAACGTAGTCAGATCGAATCCATCCTTGGAGAAGCCTTGATCCAGCAAGCAGACATGACTCAGACAGCGGGTGCGGAACGTGCGGATCTTGCCGCGGCGGTGACAGTAGCCCACCAGATGATACCGGTTCTCCAGCGAGATCAGATGGTATGGGTCGATGATAAGCTCGGCTTCCTCTTCGGTATTGTCGCTGTAATCAGCCCGGATCCTTCTTCCCTTCAAAATAGCATTCAACAGAGGAACGAGCTGATCCGTAAGACCTGCCTGCCTTTGGACGCTCTCCACCTTCTCTTCCCGTTCCGCCCTGTATTTATATTCGGCGGCCATCACTTTCTCATATGCACTCAGGAATCCGTCGGGTAGATGCGGCTTGATCTCTTCAAAGGACCCGCTGAGCTGCGAGAACGCCGAAGCTTCCTCGGGAGACCAGTCAAGCGGATACAGCGCAAAATTGCCGATAAATGCATACCCTTTCCCATGCCCCAGATGGGTGATCGGAATATGCATGGCGCTCAAGGCATCCATATCCCGATAGATCGTTCTTTCGCTTGTGCCGCATCGGTCGGCCAACTCCCGTGCGAGGATGCCAGGCTTGGCCTGCACGAGCGTAATTATGCGCATCAGACGAATTAACCGGTCTGTCATGTTAACTTCTCCTTGCCACCCTTTAGTAAAATAGATATATAGAAGCATAGTCCAGATATGCAATAACGCAAAAACAAATTCCATATAATGGCTTATTTTATAGAACTATTTTACTATTTTATCACATGGACCGATTGATTTCCTTAATTAAGCATAGAAAAATATGTATATATACCTACATAAAATTAGGAATATTTACCTACAATCCTTTCATCTTTCACTATGCAATCCCGGTCTTTGTTCACATCCCGCTCTAGAAACAATTCGCGATCGCTCTGCATATAGAGAGACTGTGCCTCCCGTGCAAGCTCATTGTCGCCTGTCCGTATCCCAAGCAGCAACAGCTTGTCCCCATGGCGCCGGAGCAGCTCCTTCGCGGCAGTCTTCTGCCCAGAGGCATACAGCTCCGACGCTTTATCGATCACTTCTTCCGTCCGAAGCAGCTCCAGATGCTTCTCTACATAAAAAGAGGAAGCCGCGTTCAGGTAACCGGTATGACGGGTGTATTCAAGCGTAAGCTTCTGAACCGGCATCTCCCGGCAGCGTTCTCCCTGACGACGGCTATACCGCCACTGCAGCCATAGCGTCTCATGATGCCCGGGCTCACGGGAATCCAGCATGAATTCAAAGGCCAGGCATTTGCTCTGCCCGGCGCGGATATCGCCAAGCGAAAGCACAAGCCCCCTTTCTCCTCCGGTTACGGAACGGCAGCCCTGAAGTCCTGTCAGGGATACATGAGGTTCCGGCCAGATTCGAAGCTCAACGCTGCGGGCGGTAATCCGCTGGCTTTTCTTACCTCCCGCTCCCTGCTGAACGGCCCCCTTCCATTCAACAAGCAGAACGTTCTTCTGCGGTTTTCCCGAAAAAACACAATCTCGGCTCCAGATGTAAGCCGGCTGTATGCTGGACGGCATTATTTCCACCTCTTTCTTTTTCTGGGTCTTCTATATAATGTACCAATAATGGCGGACAACTCCTTGTCAGGGAATGTATGTTCGGTTTAATAAAATCGACAAAAAAAGAGCCGATTCGCAAATATGCATCGGCCCTATGCCATCCCTACTCTTTTTCCACGAATTCTGTCTGTCTCGGCCTCCCCAGCGATCTCGATGATTGAAAGAAAGCGCCCAGTGCCCATTTGGCGCAAATCAGCGCGAAGGCCAGAAACAGAACGGCCCATATCACGGTGGGGATACCTGTCAGATGTGCCAGGTTGGTTGCATCGCCCGCACTTGCCGGAGAGCCGGCGGCTGCGAACACCAGGTAGAGCGCTCCGACGACAGATTCCTCCAGCGTTAAGAAAGATAGCAGCAAATAATAGAACGTACGAATTCCATTGCCCGCCAGCAGCATGATCATATTCAGGCAGGCGAACCCGGTCAGCCACAGCATGCCAAAGCTTCCCCTCACATAGAGAGCCAGCATGACCACCGCAACAGCCGTTGAAAGTATGAGTCCCCAATCTTTGCGTCCTTTCACATAAAACCAGAACAGCAGGAGCGCGAACAATGAAGCGGACGTATAGCCCGCCAGAGCGACCAGGACAGACCTGAACCCCGCTTGTATGGCCGAGTAGGTTACGCCGCTGTGATCGGTGTACAGCTCGATGCGCAGCACCCGTCCCGACAGCAGCAGCGTAACGACCGCATGGCCAAATTCATGGATCATCGTATCCAGATTGCGAAACAGGCTGGAAAATGGAATCCAGCGGGTCAAGAACACCGACCCGATCAGAAACAAGATGGTTTTTAGCCAATTGTTCAGAAATATCAGCTCCTTCTCTCGCCCACAGTATACGCTAACCTGCCGTTCATCTCAATGAACAGCTGCCCTGTCGCCGAATGTCGGAAGCTGTCTGTCTGGCGTGGTATAATGGGTATTAATCATCATTATGACAGGCGGTGCCCATTATGAACAATAAGCTTTTTTTGATTATACCGCGTCTGCTGACCGCCTTGCTGCTGGCAGCGGGCTTGCTCTTCTCCCTTCCGGCAACACCTGCCCATGCGAATGTATTCAACGACATGTATAAGGGGCTCGAACAGTTCTCTGAGCTTCCGGGCCAGATGAGCGAGCTTAAAGACAGCTATCAACAGACGGTAAATGAACTGGAGCAGACCAAGAGTCAGCTTGAGGATTACCGAAACGAGAATGTGACCCTCCAGGAGAAGAACCAGCAGCTGACCAAGATGCTTGATGAGCTCCGTGACGAACGGACCGCCCGCGAGCGCTATATCCGGCGGCTGAAGATAACGGCCCTGACGGGTCTGGGACTGGTTGTGGGTTATTTTATCCTGATCCGCGTGATCCGCTTCAGCATGCGCAGCCGGTCCGGGCGGAGGGATCAGTGGCGATGAATCTCCGGATTGCAGACCTGGGAGGGTCGCCGCTTGCTGGACAGACTATACATGTGAAGGGAGAATGAGCGGCACGGTGAATATAGAGAACCATTTCTCGGACGACGATTCCGGAGGACAAGCGGTGTCCTTCTTACTTGAGGAGAACGAGCGGATTCATCTGCTGCATCCGCAGCAGATCATCGCCTATCAGGGCCCGTCAAGCGGACGTGCTGACCGCCTGATGGATCTGAAGGGGATGTACCGGAAGAAGAAGCTGATCCGGGCGGACATGACGGGACCGTGCCGCTTCACAGCGGCGCTTCCTCCCGGCTACCGGATCAAGAGCATTACGCTGAATGGAGACGACGACCTGCTCTATGATTTCAAGCATCTCTTCTATTATTCGGAAGGAATCTCCATGCAGACCCGGATTCTCAGTATGAAGAACATGGTGGTGACCCGGGATGTTGTCAAAATCAAATTCTCGGGAAAAGGCAGCTTCGGCCTCCTCACGGAAGGAACGGTATGCGAAGCGGCTCTGGACCCGGTCAAACCGTTGTATGTCGATGCCGGCAGCGTGATCGCCTACCCGGAGAACGCCAGCCTGGAGCTGACCGTCTATGGGAATCATCTGGCAAGCCAGCATATGAGCTATCAATGGAAGATGACGGGCAGCGGACCGGTTCTCTTTCAGGCCGGACGGCAGAATCGGCGCTTCGAGCAGGAGATTCGGGAAGACGGCCTTCTGAAGCGTTTTCTTCGCGAGGTGCTGCCTTTCGGCGGCGTTATCATCAAGTAGACTCTCAGCCACCAAAAATGGCCGATGTCCGTTAACAGTGACGGATATCGGCCATTTACCGCCTAATTAAGCGCGGACTAATCCATGTTCGGGTTAATTATCCAAGAAAAGCGCTCAACATCCAGACATGCTTCTCGAGCGTGCTGCGGATTCCGATCAGCAGGTCGGCAGTAGGTTGGTCGCCGGATTCTTCGGCCAGCCCGATCAGAGCCTTCGATTCTTCTACAAGGACTCCGAAATCCTTCACAAGAGCCGCTACCATGTCCTTAGCGCTTTCGCCACCGGTGGCTTCCTGCAGGCTGGACAGCGCCAGATATTCCTTGATCGTTGCAGCCGGCTTGCCTCCGATTGCGAGCAGGCGCTCTGCCAGCTCATCCACATAACCAGCCGCTTCATTGTAGAATTCCTCAAATTTCTCATGCAGTGTAAAGAACTGCGGGCCGGTTACAAACCAATGGTAATTATGAAGCTTGATGCCAAGCAGTGTCCAGTTGGCGGTTTGACGGTTCAGCGCAGCATGCAACTCGGTTTGGCTTTTCAGATCTGTACTCATATTTGTTTCCTCCCGGCTTCTAAAAATTTAATATTAATATTTAGACTTGATCTAAATCTATATTTAGATTATCATACTTTTCGCCATAATGCAATCCTTTAACAATCTTTGTTGCTGCACATCTTATCATACCCGGTTGTCCCAAAACTATGTTTTCCGTCACATATCCGGCTATCCCGATTCCGGCACCCGGAATAAAGCCTTCATCTCCTCACGCTTCGATTTCGGGCTGAGCACATACAGCACATCTCCAGGCTCAATTACCGTGTAGCCATGCGGTGTAACGATCTTGTCATCCCGGATGATGGCGGTGAACAGGATTTCATCGGACAGCTGCATTTCGGATATCCGCATGCCGGCAATCGGCATATCCGGCTGGATGCTGACATGGTTGAACTCGGCGTCGGTCCTCCCGAGCGCAACCAGCTCCATCAGCGTCGGGGCCTCCGTTCGTCCGCTCGTCAGCTTCAGTCTTGCGGCCAGCGGCGAGATGGTGGTCCCCTGGATGACAGCCGAGGTCAGCACAACAAAAAAGACGACGTTAAAAAACAGCCTGCCGTTCTCAAGATTCGATAATAGCGGATAGGTGGCCAGCACGATCGGCACCGCGCCACGCAGTCCCGCCCACGCGATCAGCGTCTTCTCCGCGCCGGTAAACTTGAAGAACAGCAGGGACAGGAACACCGCTACCGGCCGGGCCGCGATCATCAAAATGACGGACAGAAGCAGGCCCTGAAAGGCGATATGCGTCAGCTCCTGCGGGAAGACCAGCAGACCGAGCAGAATAAACATGAAGATCTGCATCATCCAGGCAAAGCCGTGGTTGAAATTCATGATCGTCCGGTGATAGACGATTTCGGAGTTGCCGAGCACAAGCCCCATCACATAAACAGCCAGCAGCCCGCTGCTGTGGAGCAGGGCGGCAGAGCCATAAGTTAGGACAGCGAACCCGACGGTCATGACGGGATACAGCCCGGTGGAGTCCAGGTTGATTTTATTGATCAAATAAACAGCGATCCTCCCCACCAGGAGACCCACGAGCAGTCCGACTGCCATTTCCCAGACGAAGGACAGCATAAGACTCCAAATGCCCGTCTCCGGGGATTCAATCCACTCGATCAGGGATACGGTAAGAAACACCGCCATCGGATCGTTGCTGCCCGACTCCGCCTCCAGCGTCGAAGTCAGACGCTTATCGATATTTTTGCCCCCCAGGACCGAGAATACCGCAGCCGCATCCGTTGATCCCACAATCGCGCCGAACAGCAGCCCCTCCTCCCAGGAGACGCCGAGAATATAGGTCGCCGCTAAGCCGACTACTCCCGTCGTCACAAGAACGCCCAGGGTGGACAAGACCAGCGAAGGGCCGATCACCGGCTTGATGTCCTTAAAGCTTGTCTGCATGCCTCCTTCAAACAAAATGATGACAAGAGCAAAGATGCCGGCAAGCTGCGTGAGAGCCACATTGTCGTAATAGATGAAACGGCTCAGGATCATTCCGGCGGCGATAAACAATACCAGCGAAGGCATGCCGAAGCGCGAGGAGAACTTGGTGGACAGCACCCCGATCAGCAGCAGTGCGGCAAGCAGCATAATAACGGAATCGGCTAGATGGGTCATTGGCCAGGTTCACACCCTTTCCTGTTCTTCTCTCTATTTACCCTGAAATTCCCGGCTCCGCGACAATCTGTTCTGTAGCATTTCCGGATTTCCTCTCTTTAGCAATGAAAAAAAGAACCCCCGATACAAGAGGCCGCTGAAGAACTTACAGTTTTTCAATCTTGGTGAGAAGTGAATACGTAAAAAAGACATCCATTCCCAGTATATGGGGGAGGGTGTCTTCTTTTTAGGGGCGTATTGCTCCTTATCCTTACTCTGCTATCTTTAATATTCGTTTTAGGTTTACAGCAAATATGGCCATCGCACCTTGTAACTGCATGCCAAGCAGACCCGAGGATATCGCTACATCATACCCGTGTCCATGTTTAAGCTCACTGTTCTTCGCTTCAATTTTGTAACGTTCCTTCGCTTTTGTCTTAAAATACTCCGTTTCCTGGAACGCCATCTGCTCCGTGTGCTCTTCAGATTTAATCGTTACGGAGTAGGTCTTGCTCTTGGCTCCTTCTTTGTAGCAGCCTTCCCTAAGCGGGCAACGCTTGCATTGATCCACATCAAAATAATAGGTAGTCTGCTGGTTTTGGCCCTCGCCCTTCTTGCCTTGCCGAGCCTTCCGAATGGCCATGTGTCCAGCTGGACATACGTACATGCCTGCATCTTTGTTGAACAAAAATTCGTCTTCTTTCTTTCGCGCGCCCTGCGTAATGAGCGGATTTAGTTTGGAAACCAGTTCAATTTCATTTGTTTTCGTGTAAGCAATATTTCCTTTTTCTGAATAGGCTGTATCCCCAATCACCGTTTTGACCTGCATGCCAGCCGCTACGCTCTTTTCGATGAGCGTCTGCAATTGCTTGCCGTCATTCTGTTCGCCTGTTGTAATTACAGCCGCTGTAATGATCCGTTCTTCGGTCATCGCAAGATGAGTTTTGTATCCAAAAAACGCGGAATCTGCACTCTTATGTCCCACGCGCGCATCCGGATCTGCCGCCAAACGAAGCTGCTCAACATCATCCGCAACCGTTTCTTTTAGCAGGTTGAGCGGCTCCAGAATTTTGGGCACCTGTGCAATGCCGCTCTCGTTTTCGATGAAGTGGACGAGTTTTTGGCAGTATGTAAGTTCATCCTCGAGTTCGCTCGTCGTATTCTTTGCCGGCATCTTGGCCTTGGCCGATTCATCCATGGTATACACGGCTTTTCGTAATTTACGTGCACGGTCTTGCAAAATTTCTTGGGGCGTTTTTTGGTTGTAGCGTGCTTTCGTATGCGTTGCGTCGACGATGATGGAGTTGCTCTTCAGGATATTCTGCTCGATGGCAAGTTCTACGGTCTTACCAATGAGCATGTCCAAGAGATTCATGTCTTTCAACCGCAGTTTACGGAATTTCGTCAGAGAACTGGGGTCGATTACCGAGTCTTCTGGTGCCATGCCAAGAAAAAATTTGAACGAGAGGTCGTACTTTGAACGCTCAACAATATCTACGTCAGACAATTCAAAGATTGCCTTCAGAAGCAAGTATTTAAACATGCGAATAGGGTCAATGGCGTTGCGTCCATTGTCCAAGCAGTATTTCTTTTCGAGTTCCTCGTATATGAAAGTGAAGTCCACCAAATCGTTAATTTGACGAAGCATATTGTCCTTTGGTACAACGATGTCATACAATGCCGCGTAAGGACTCAGGATTAAAGTTTGTTGTTGCCGTATCATCCGCACTCACCCGCTTTTCGTTATGACTCCATTATACAGAAAAAGGTACAGCCTCTTCAATTTAATTGAAAGACTGTACCTTTTTCTATGAGATGGACTTTTTCAGTGGCCTCCGATACAAAGGGTTCTTTTCGGCCATGCCTCTAGGATCGACCGTATATTCCGCGCCTCTAATCCCTTGAGTAGATTTCGAGGTCGTGAACGGACCAGTAGTTGCCACCGTAGCCGGTCTGCACCACCTTCACATAGCGGGCTTTCACCTTGGAGAAGGAGTACAGATACTGATCCTTTTTCCCTTTGCCGGTGAAAACCTGATTCCAGCTCTTCCCGTCAGTCGATACATAGATAGCCAGCCCTCTGGGATAATCGTATTCCGACCGGGAGCTGTCGAGCAATACTGCCTCAATGCTGTGCTCGGTTCCCATATCGACCTGAAGGCTCTCGCCGGAGGTCATGTTCTTTCCCGTATCCCAGCGTGAGCTTAGCTCATTGTCGATGGCGGCCCAAGGATTCGATGAATTATTCGTCATGTTGCTTGAGATCGTCCAGCCGGTCCGGTCCAGCGGCACAAGCCCGGTGGCGGTAATCTGGGCTTCCTTAGACAGCGCTTTCTTCCCGGTAACCCGGACCGCGTACCGGTATACGACGCCCTCCTTAACAGCCCGGTCAACGAAGCTTGTCGCTTCGAGACCGGACTCGATGGTCTTCAGTTCTCCCTGGCCCTCCGCCCGCAGCACATCATAGCTTGTGCCGGGGGCTTCATGCCAGTTCAAGCGTACAGCGGTTCCTCTGATCGCAGTCGCAGTCAGATTGTCCGGCGCCTTGTCGCCTACCTCCGTGGAGGGCTGAAGAATATATTGGACTGCTTCACCAGGTGCAAGCGTCTCGGTAAAGGTCAGCTCGGGCGATGCCTTGAGGCCGGTCACGTAGCTGCGGGCTTCTTCATACGTGTCCCCGTTGCCAAAGCGTTCTCCTTCATATACCGTCTGCTTCGGCATCGTCACCTTCACACTAACCTTCTGCGTCGTGTTCTCGAAATTCACGAGATTGACCAGCACCTTGTTCGAGGTCGCTCCCGAGCCGGGCAAAGGCTCCAGCTTGGAAGTATCTACCGGACGGATATAGACCATTTTATCGGCCAGTTCGTCTTTGTTGAGCAGGTTATAGGTGAGCGGCGCTCCATGCGTGGCATAGGCCGTGCTCAACCGGCGCATAATGCTAACACGGGAATCCTCGTCCTGCTTCGTATAATAAATCTCCGTCTTAGCCGGATCATGAGTTCTCAGATTGATGTCCTTAAATTGAAACAGGCTGTAATTGTAGAAGAAAGCGGCATGCTGCACGAACATATCCGCATATCCGATATGAGCTCTCATGATCCGGTCAAAAATGGCGGCAGTCGATTCCTTCGCCCCGTAATGCCAATCATCCGTATGCGCATCCGAGGTGCCGAACTCGGTCACCAGCATTTTCTTGGGCAGCCCGTCTTCGGCTCCGCGGAAAGTCTTCAAATTCTCGGTGAAGCTTCCTCCGTCTTTGGCGGCGAATGATCCGCCGTATGAATGGCCGTTCGTCAGATCGGTGATGTTCTCCAGTTCAAGCCGCTGGGCGGGATCGCGCTCCCAGCCGTCCGGGCTCCCGCACTGCTGGACGGTTCCCGTCTGGTTCCCGCAGCGGCGGATTTTATATTCAGCCGCATAGGCCCAGCCCGGTGCAACGGTCAGAAGATGCGGGGCGATCTTCTTGCCTTCCGTATTAAGCCATTTGGCCACCGCCAGATTGACGGCCTTGGAGCGGTTGAACAGCCCCGGCTCGTTGTCAACTTCGGCATACTGGATGTAAGAACCGTACTTCTTGAAGTAATCGGTAAGCTTCTTCTTGGCACTGTCCGGAAGGCTGCCATCCGGGTTCAGCTTGATGTCTCCGGTGTACAGATACAGCGCAACGGCCTGCATATTGTATTCCGCGAGCGTCTTGTAATAATTCTCCATATCGGAATTGGAATTGCCGACATTGCTGGGACCGCCTGTACGCATGATATTGCCGCTGTATGCCACACCTAGCCACTTCATTATGTATGGCAGATGAGCGGTAGCGCCTGTGTCGTAATAAAACTGCTTGTTGGCCAGCATGGTTCCGGTGTTAACATAATTGCCGTGAATAGGCTCCTTGATTGGCGAACTCAGGGAGGCCAGACTAAGCTCATCCCAGGTCCACCGGGTATACTGATCCTCTTCGCTTGAGGCATATTCGGAACGGGCCGCCAGCAGCCTGAGGGTATTCTCCCCGGTCTTCAACTGCTCCTTCGGAATGTACAACTCATAGGTCTTCCTGAACGAGTACTCGACTCCCGTCCCTCCTACACCCGCTATCTGAATGATGCCCGACAGCTCGCGGTTGGAGAAGACCGCCAGTTGGGGAACCGACTGGTTGGCATCCAGGATGCGAACCGTGAAGAGGACGCCATTCTGCGGGATTTTGCTCAGATTATAGGTGATCGTCAGTTCCGGATTGGATTTGCCATTAAGGCCCGAGGGCAGCTGCTTCAGCTGCGACGCGCTTAGTGTCTTCGCGTTAAGGCTGACTGACTCTTTGGCTGACGTAGTGAATGTCTTGGCAGAGAATTCTTCCGCCGAATCGTTCTGTGCGCCCAGCTTCCAGATTACATTGGCTTCGGAAACATCATAGGCACTGTCGTTGACTGCGGAGCCGGTTTCGTTTTCCGTTGCTTCATTTTTCCCCAGAAATGACACGGACAGCAGAAATAAGATGATTAGTCCTGAAAACTTGAGAAGTTCGGATAAAGGTCGACTTGGTTTCGATTCTCTCATTCACTGTCCTCACTTTCAATAGGAAGTCTGGAGCCCGGTTACATAAGAAGCCCCGTTACTCGGGGAGAAACAGCGCCTTCTTTGGAATAACTTCCTCCTGCCCACCCGGAACTTTCCAGAGCAGCTTGACATTAGCCTTTCCTTTGCTCTCGAAGTATTCCACCCGAATGGCATGATACGTGTTTCCCTTGAGTTTCACGGTAGCCGTCCGGACGACGTCGTTCTGCAGAACCCAGCTCTTGATGATCGGCTTGCCGTCGATCCACAAGCGTACGCCGTCATCCGCCACCAGCTTGAACGTGTAGGTCCCCGTTGCCGGAGCTTTGATTCGCCCTGTCCATAGGACAGAGAAATAGTCATCCGGCAGTTCTTTAACCGGTGAACCTTTCTTCCAGGCAAAATTGATCGGTCCGTCCGTCCGTGTATAGACGGGGTCCCCCTCCAGGAAGCGGTTATTGAAATATTCGCCCTTGAGACCGTTAGTGCCGCCGCTGCTCCCACTGCTGATATTATTGCTGATATTGCTCTTGCCCGTGCTGGTGCTCCCTTGCTTAACCTTGACGAAGTCCTCTCTCGACAGCGTGTAGCCCGACTTCATGAAGCTGCTGATCTTCTGTGTGCTGTTATTCTCGGTCAGCATCTTCCCCCAGGTCATCACGTAGACCCATTGGCTTTGCGTCTTGGCCAACTGCTGCGGGTCCGGCAGCTCGCCGCTTTCTCCAATGGCAATCGGTTTGCCGTCCGCTAGCTTGAGCAGCTTGTCATAATAGGACTGCTGATAATCGTTGTCATAGATGTCGGCCGCCAGTACATCGACTTTATCCGCTCCCGGATAGTAATCCCCATAAGGCCCCGAGTTGCTGTTGGGCACATTGGGATTCCATACCCATATCAAGTTGTTTAATTTATGTTTACCCACAAAACGGTCGTACATGATATCCCAGAGCGCAGAAAAATTATTTTTTTGCCCCCACCAGAACCAGCCGCCGTTCATTTCGTGGTAAGGCCGCCACAGCACAGGAACGCCGGCGTCCTGGAGCATTTTTAAATATACCGCCACTTGGTCCAGATCCGCTATGAGCTGATTATACTCGGCAGTTCCGGGCGTAACATAGGCGTTAAACTGATCCTGGCTGATCCATTTGGAGACATTGGACCAGTCGGGAGAGGTGCCGGGAAGATACTCATGGAATGTCATGGCGACGATTCCGCCGCCTTTATACCAATTAATGGCGCTCTGGACTACACCCTGGCGCTGCTTATTGATCATGTCTGCACTCTGGCCGCTTATGGGGCCGAGCTCATATCCGTGGAGGATCGCATATTGGCCTGTAAGCTTCTTCAGCTTGTTCATCTGATCGTCCGGAGCCTCCAAATAATCATGCTGGCCCGAGATCAGTCCCTTGCCGCTCTGGTCATACAGGTACTGAAGCAGCTCCCGGGCTTCCTGGGTGGCATTCGGATTAACGGGAGATTGCGCAGTTCTCGTGATCGTGCCTGTTGTCACCCCGGATGTAGGCGCAGATTGAAGCGAATCCATTTCTCTCGTCACCGTCTCCTCCAGATTGTCGCCGGAACTCCAGGGACGCAGGGATGCAAGCAAAAATAGACATAGCACGGCAGCAATTATTCGATACTTGCGGGGAATGTTCAATGTGATCTTCCTTTCTTAGCATATCTGCCACCGGAAGGTTCTCATCAAAATCCCGGTCTGTCCCATCAACAGCCGTTGATAGTTCAGAGGCCCTGCTATAGAACAAGCAGGGCCCGGCAAGGCTCGAATGAACGAATTCGTTATAAGGTTGAAGTATCGGCTGCCGTGCAAGGATATGCCAGACAGCAATATATTTAGAGCGAATCGGGAAGGAAGAATGCGGATGCGGGCACTATTTCCTTGGCTTGGCTCGGGCTCTCCCACATCAGGCGGGCATTGGCGCTTCCCGTATTATCGTAATATTCAATTTTAATATCATACAGCTTGCCGGCTTCCAGGTCGATTCTGCCTTTTCGCTCGATGCCGCTCTGATTAGCCCAGCTGTAGATTACCCACACCCCGTTGACCATCACGCGGATGCCGTCATCGGATGTTGTGTAGAAGGAGTAGTTCTCGCTGTAGTTCGGCTTGATCTTTCCGCTCCAGCGTACCGCGAAACCATCGGTATTCACTCCTGTTCCTGGCGATCCCGCTCCCCAGTTGAAATTGACCTGGGAGGCATTCTGTTCAAGAGCCGGCGTTCCGCTCAGTTGAAGATTGTTAAAGTATTCGCCCAGCAGCCCGCTAACAGGCTGGCTTGCATTTGGCTCTATCGAGTCCGTAGTCTGGCCGTCCGTAATATTCAGGACCGGCGCTTGGATTAGCACTGGAGTCGGCGTTGGCGTAGGCTCCGGTGTTGGTGTTGGTGTCGGCGTTGGCGTAGGCGTCGGCGTCGGTGCTGGCGTTGGAGTAGGTGTTGGAGTAGGTGTCGGCGTTGGGCTAGGCGACGATGCCGATTCAGTCAACGTTCCCGGTAGAAAGAATGCGGATGACGGCACGGTCTCCTTGGCTTGGCTCGGGCTCTCCCACATCAGGCGGGCATTGGCATTTCCCGTGTTATCGTAATATTCGACTTTAATATCATACAGCTTGCCGGCTTCCAGGTCGATTCTGCCTTTCCGTTCGATCCCGCTCTGATTGGACCAGCTGTAAATCACCCACACCCCGTTGATCATCACGCGGATGCCGTCATCGGATGTTGTATAGAAGGAGTAATTCTCGCTGTAGTTCGGCTTGATCTTTCCGCTCCAGCGTACCGAGAAGCCGTCGGTATTCACTCCTGTCCCTGGCGATCCCGCTCCCCAGTTGAAATTGACCTGGGAGGCATTTTGTTCAAGGGCCGGCGTTCCACTCAGTTGAAGATTGTTGAAATATTCACCGGTCAGACCGTTGACAGCTATTCCTGACCCCGGCTCGGAACCATTCTCCTCAAGAGGAGGGAACGGAACGGTGACGGGAGTATCACTCACTGGAGTCGGTGTTGGTGTCGGGCTTGGCGATGGTGTCGGCGTCGGACTTGGCGATGGCGTTGGCGTCGGACTTGGTGTTGGTGTCGGCGTTGAAGTCATCGCCGCCATCCCGGAAATAACCTCATCCCGGCTCAGAGTAAGACTGCTGCTCATAAAGTTCTTAATTGTAGTCGTACTGTTGTTGTCATAGAGCATTTTGCCCCAGTTCATCATAAAGACCCATTTGCTCTGATTCGGGAGAACCTTCGACGGATCGGGCATCTCGCCGTTCTCGCCGATCGCAATCGGCTTGCCGGCTGCCAGACTGAGCAGGCTGTCATAATGGCTCTGCTTATAATCATTGCTATAGATATCCGCAGCGAGAACATCCACTTTGTCGGCACCCGGATAGGTCTTGTCATAAGGATCGGACCATTGACCGGGAGCATTCGGGCTCCATACCCACAACAGGTTGTTCAGCTTGTGATAGTTCGTGAAACGGTCATACATAATATTCCAAAGAGCGGTAAAATTGGACTTCTGTCCCCACCAGAACCAGCCGCCGTTCATTTCATGATAAGGGCGCCACAGGATGGGAACTCCGGCGTCCCGCAGCGATTTCAGCGATACGGCTACCTTGTCAAGCTCCGTGATCAGGCTGTTGTACTGCGATGTTCCGGGCGTTACATATTTATTGAATTCCGCCTGGGAGATGCTCTTCTGAACATTGCTCCATTCATAAGTCGTACCCGGCAGATTCTCGTGGAAAGTCATGGCGACGATTCCACCCGCTTTATACCAGTTCGTTGCGCTCCATACGATATTTTTACGTTGAGCCGCTACAGCCGAGTCGCTCTGGCCGCCGATCGCGCCCATCTCATAGCCATGGAGAGCCGCATATTTGCCGCTTGTTGCCTGAAGCTTGTTACTGAATTCATCCGGGCTTTCGAAGTAGTCGTGCTGACCGGTGATGATGCCCTTGCCGGAGATCGAGTAGAGATAATTCAGCAATTTGACCGCCTGTGGCGAAGCATCCGGGTTAACCGGAACGCCTTCCGCAGAAGCCGCCGAAGCCGTGGACGCGTAGCGTCCGCCAAGATCGGGGATAAATGTCAAAATCAAACTAAAGGACAACAGCATGCAGAACAGTCGATACGTGCGGTGGGTTTTCAATTTCATCTTCCTTTCGGTAACCAGGCTGCCTCAGAGAGGCCCTTGGCTTTGCGTCCCTACCTCGCGATAGGTTTGCCTTTGTCGTATTGGAAGGATTCACCTTCTACCGTACATATCGACGCTATTCCGTTATTAATAAAGGTTTATTGCGCGAAAGAGCAAGAAATAAGTCGAAAGTCCTGTTTGAAATCTTTTAATTTTGGGTATTATATTACTTTTGTACAAGAAGCTTCTCCGCCTCAAGGCGGATTCATTTTTATGAAATAAACTGCTGCAGCTCGATGTCCTTCCAGTCCAGCGTAATCCGGATGTTATCCTCTTCTACCAGTTCCGAGCCGGTCTGCACCTCAATAAATTCCACATCGGTCAGAGCCAGAATGCTATGCTTCGTGCCGGCCGGAATGCGCACCACATCGCCAGCCTTCACGTTGTGCATTTTTTCATTAAGAATAATGCTCGCCTCACCGCTGATGAACGTCCAGATTTCGCAGCGCTTCAGATGGTACTGGTAGCTGATGTTCTTGCCTTCCGCGATATAAATCCGCTTGGTCAGCGCCTCGTTGCCCTCTTCGTATTTTACGTAATCGATAACGCGGTAATGCCCCCAGCGCCGCTCTTCGTACATCGGCCGCTGCTCCGTGCCTTTCAGCACTTCCTTGATGCGCGGACTTTCCGATTTCGTAGTGACCAGAATGCCGTCCGGACTGGCTGCGACGATAATGTCCTGGGCTCCGATTACAGTGATCGGAATATCCAGTTCGTTCACCAGGCAGCTGGACGAAGCGTCCTCGGTCAGCAGACCGCGTCCAAGCTTGTTGGTCGCCATCTCCTCGGTTAGTGTATTCCAGGTACCCAGGTCTTTCCAGAAGCCGTCATACGAATGGACAACGATATTCTCCTCACGCTCCACGACCTCGTAATCGAAGCTGATAGAGGAGAGCAGCTTATACTGCTTCTGCATCTCGTCATAGGACAGCGGAAGCCCCTTCTGCTGGAGAATATCCAGCAAGTAGCCCAGCTTGAAAGCGAAGACGCCGCAGTTCCACAAGGCTCCCTGGGCGATGAGCTGTTCGGCGCGGCTGCGGTCCGGCTTCTCCTGGAAGCCTTTCACCTGTCTGGCACCGCCCTCCGATGCTTCCCCGTCCGGAATGATGTAGCCGTATTTCTCCGAGGCAAGTTCAGGCACAACGCCGATCAGCGCCAGATTCGCTCCGGTTTCGTCCAGCACATCCCCCAACTGGGACACGGCGTCAAAGAAAGTGCCTTCCACATAAGGATCGACCGGCAGAATGGCGACCGTCTCGTTGGGAAGCACGCCTTCCACCGAATAGAGGTAGACCGCTGTGAGTGCGATGGCCGGGAAGGTATCGCGCCGCTCCGGCTCCACGATGATATTCACACTGCCGCCGAGCTGGCTCTGGATCATCTCCACCTGCCCGCGGCCTGTCGCCAGATAGGAGGAATCGGCAAGACCGGCTTCTCCCAGCTGCCGCCATACCCGCTGAACCATGGATTCCGATTCACCCGATGGACCTTCAAGCACTTTCAAGAACTGCTTCGAGCGGGAATCGTTGGACAAAGGCCAGAGACGTTTTCCCGAACCGCCAGACAAGAGTACCAGTTTCATAACAAGTAACCTCCCTCAAAATGGTCAATTTAGGACTGCGGGCAGCGCTTAGACCGCACCCGCTACGCTTGGTGAAAATCCGCTTAATCCGCCCATCCGGGGACGGCCTACCGAGAAATATTCCAGCCCGGTTCCTTCGATTTGCTCTTTGGAGTAGACATTGCGTCCATCGATCAGAATCGGCTTGCGCATGCCTGCGGACAAGAGATGAAGATTGATGTCTTTGAATACGCTCCAGTCGGTAAGCAGACACAGGGCATCACTGCCCATAGCCGCTTCTTCCGGCACGGCGCACCAGTGGATATTAGGGTGATCGTAGTCCTTCCGGAAATTATCCGCTGCGATCGGATCATACACCTTCACAATCGCTCCCTCTTTCACGAGCGCTTCGACGATTTCCCGCGCCGGCGATTCCCGGACATCATCGGTGTTCGGCTTGAACGCAAGGCCCCAAATTCCGATGGACGTGCCCTGAAGGCTGCCGATCGATTCGTGGAGCTTCGAGAGGATCATGAACCGCTGCCCCTGATTAACCTCAACCACGGATTTCAGCAGCTTGAATTCATAATCAACGTTGCCGGCGATTTGAATCAGCGCCTTGGTGTCTTTCGGGAAGCAGGAGCCTCCATATCCAATCCCTGCTTGAAGGAAAGAAGTACCGATTCTCCGGTCCAGACCCATGCCTTCCGCCACCTCTGTCACATCCGCGCCAACCTTTTCGCAAATATTCGCAATTTCATTAATGAACGAAATTTTCGTCGCGAGGAAAGCGTTGGACGCATATTTGATCATCTCGGCGCTGCGGATATCCGTGACGATAATGTTCTCGGTGAAGCCCTTGTGCAGCTCCCGCATCCTCGGCTCCAGAACCGGGTTGTCAAGACCGATGATGATCCGGTCCGGATGGAGCGTATCCTGGATGGCGGAGCCTTCGCGCAGGAACTCGGGGGCAGACACGATATCGAACGGATATCCGGTATTCGCAGCGATAATCTGCCGGATCTTCTCGTTCGTGCCGACCGGCACCGTCGATTTCGTCATAATAACCTTGTAGCCTTCCATGGACCGGCCGATTTCAGCGGCTGCGCTCTCGATGTACTGAAGATTCGCTTCGCCGTTCGGTAGGGACGGTGTGCCCACGGCGAGGATGACGATATCCGAGCGGCGCACCGACTCCTGAAGATCGGAAGAGAACGACAGTCTTCCCTCTTTCAGATTCAGTTCGATCAGCGCCTCAATGCCCGGTTCATAGATGGGCGATTTCATCTGGCTCAGTTTGGCTATCTTCTCTTCATCCTTGTCGACACAGATGACATGATTACCCCCAAGTGTAAAACATACGCCGGATACGAGGCCGACATAGCCGGTGCCAATTACCGCCAGATTCATACCATCATCCTCCTTTTAAAAAGTTGACATATGCCTGCTCGACATATTGTTTGAACTGAACGATGAAGTTCTGCTCATCGAATTTCTGCGCGTGCTTCATGATTTTGCCGATGTCCCACGCGTAGGACTCCACCTCGGCGATCGCCCGGAGCAGGTCGTCAACCTCCTGCCTTTTGAAGAAGACACCGTTGACATACGGCTCGATTGTGTCCAGCGCTCCACCCGCCTGGTAAGCGATGACCGGTCTTCCTGCGGCGTTCGCTTCGAGCGGGGTAATGCCGAAATCTTCTTCTCCAGGAAAAATATAAGCGCGGCACTGGGACATGAGCCCCGTAACCTGTTCATCATCCAGCCTGCCGAGAAACTGCACATTGCTCTTCGCCATGCCTTCCAGACGCTTGCGGTCGGGCCCGTCGCCGACGATCAGCAGCTTCAGCCCGTTGCGGTTGAAGGCTTCCACCGCCAAATCGATCCGCTTGTAGGACACCAGCCGCGAGACGATCAGGTAATAATCGCCGATCGAGCTGGAGCTGGTGAAGCGGGCCGTATTGATTGGCGGGAAGATCACGTCGGCGTCCCGGTGATAATAATTCCGGATACGGTTCTTGACGACCGAAGAGTTGGCCACGAACTGATTCACATTTTTGGAAGTCCGCTGGTCCCACATCTTGAGCTGCTGCATATAGAGCTTCAGCACCCGTTTGAACAGGCCGGAGTTGGACTGCCGTTCCATATAGGTGTCGTAATCCCAGGCGAACCTCATCGGTGTATGGCAGTAGCAGAGATGAAAGGTGCGCTTGGGAACCTGAATGCTCTTCATGAACGCGCTGCTGGAACTCAAGACGATATCGTAACCGCGGAAATCCAGATCGCGAATAGCCATGGGATATAGCGGCAGCACCCCTTTAAAGTTAGCCTTCACTCCCGGAATTTTCTGCAGCCAGGAGGCCCGGATATCCGCATCTTTGAGATTCTCGGTCAGGCGGCTTCCGTTAAATACCGTCGTGAAGATCGGAGCTTCGGGATACATCTGGTGAAAGACCTCCACCACTCTCTCCGCCCCGCCCATTTGGATTAAGTAATCATGCGCTATCGCAATTTTCATGTGAATCATCCTCAATGTTTGATGGAGCAATTGGTTTCGCCAGTTCGCTTAGGCGCCTGCCAGCAGGCCTTTATAGTAAGCTACGATATCTTTTACCGTGTTCTCGATTACAAAATGCTCCTTGACCCGTTTGATGCCTGCCTCCGCCATCATTTCTCTTTCCTCCGGGTGCTCCAGCATCCAGCTGATGGCTTCGGCCAGAACGGCGGAGTCACCCGGCTGGATGAGCAGTCCGGTCTCATTCTGAACGACGATCTCGACAGGTCCGCCTTCGTTCGAGGCGATAACCGGAAGTCCCGCGGCCATGCCTTCCACAATTACCTGGCCGAAAGGCTCCGGTGTTATGGAGGTATGCACCAGCAAATCCGCCTGCTGCATCAGCCCCTGAATGTCTTCGACATGTCCGAGCAGGCTGACATTGGATAATCCTTCGCGGTCGATCGTAGACACGAGCCGCTTCTTGTATTCGTCTTCGCCGAAGAGTGCGTCGCCCGCCAGCCAGAACTTGATGCGGCTGTTGCTCTTCAGCATTTTGGCTGCTTCCAGCAAAATATGCTGGCCTTTCCATTCGGCCAGCCGGCCGACCAGAAGCACGTTGAAATCCTTCTGCTCCTTCCGGGAGGCCGAGGCGGCGATTGCCTTGGCGAAGGCGGAGTAGACAACGAGCGTCTTCTTGGAACGGGGCAGCTCAAGCGCGTTGAGTGTTGATTTCGAATTGGCGATAACGCCGCTCGGGATATAACGCGACATGAGCCGGATGCCTTTCGCGACAACCGGCTTCAGATAAGGCGCGCCGATGTGGTCGCGAATATGCCAGATCAGCGGAACACCTGCTGACTTGGCGGCAACAGTGCCGTACAGAGCTGATTTCAGGGAATTGGTGTGAACGCAGGCTACATGCTCCTCCTTCAGGATCGGGGCAAGCTTGCGTCCGTAAGACAGCAGCTTCAGCGCCGCTGCCGGAGCGCCCAGGTTGACGGTGTTGCGTCCGCGGTTGCGGATGCTGTCATCCAGCGGCACGATCCGGACGTCGATTCCCTTCTCGCGCAGACGGTCCGCCAGCGCGCCTTCCTCAGCCAGAATCACCAGCGGATTCACCTGATCACCAATATGGGTCAGAATGTTGAACAGGGCGACTTCCCCGCCGCTCCATCTAGCCGTGTGATCGATATACGCCACTCTCAGCATTGATCGTCTCTCCTTTCCCCATTGCCTCTTTGAATACCGTCTCTACCTGATTGCCGACATGCTGCCAGGTATACTTCTGAAGCGCATGCTCCCTGCATTCCTCCCGGGAAGGCAGAAGCCTTCGGTTCCCGAGTATCCGGGAGATGCCTTCAGCCATATCCTCGGCCGAGGGACTGTTAAAGAGCAGCTCGGGGCGGAAATTCTGCAGAATTTCCCTGTTGCCGCCGATCGGTGTCGCCATGACCGGCAGGCCACTCGACAACGCTTCGGCGGTGATGAGGCCGAAGCCTTCAAGCGCCTGGGAGGGAACGACGAACAGATCCGCCGCCTGATAATATGAGGCCAGCTGGTGATCGGGAATGTAACCGAGCAGCCGGACTTTGTTCGTTAATCCGTAATCGGCGATTTTGGCTTCCAGCTCGCCGCGAAGCGGTCCTTTGCCGCCGATCAGGAGAATGGAATTCGGGAATTGTTCCGATACGGTACGCCACGCTTCAAGAAGCTGGAGGAGTCCCATACGGTTCACGAGTCTGCGGACCGTGAGGACCGTGGTCGCTCCCTCAGGGAGATTCAGCATCCGGCGCACCGCAAGCCGGTTGCTTGCCGGTGTGAAGCGGTCAACGTTGGCCGCCCCCGGAATGACCATGATCTTATGAAGCGGAATACCGTGAAGGGAATGGAGAATATCGCGGAAGGTTTCGCTGAGGACGATGAACGTATCCGAGAGCCGGTAAGCCTTGCGCTCAATCGACTTGGCGATCGCCGTCTTGACCTGATGCTTGATTCCCTGTCCCTCGATTTTCATCTCTTCGTTCCAAGGTCCGTGGAAGGTCGTAACGACGGGAATGCCGCGCTTCTTCGCTTCGACAGCGGGCCCTACACCGTACGGTGCGAAATGGGAGTACAGAATGTCGATTTCGCCGCGATCCATCAGCTCCGCCGCTTTTCGCTGAAAGGCATCCTTTCGCTTCCAAATGGACTGCTTGGGGTCGCCCGCATTGTGAATAATGAGACTGTCGGGAGTATCGGGCTGATCGTTGCTGCAGATCAGGGCGTGTACCCGGTTCTGGGAAGAAAGCTGCTCGCAGACGGATTTAAAATACGTATTAAGCCCTCCGGGCTGTACCGAAGGCCAGCTCAGGCCTGTCGCCATAATGTTCAGTCCGCCATTATCAGGCATTGCTTCTTCCTCCTCTCTCCCTCTCTTGGTTCATCCGGCTGGCTTGTGTTTCCCGCAGTAACCGCAGAACTTGAAGCCGACCATGAATTCTCACATGATCCGGGGAATACTGTTTGTCTTCTTCGTCTCCCGCTTCGGCCTTGATCTCTCCGGCGGTTCGGAATGCCGGCGCCAGGCCGCGGATTGAACCGGCAAGCTCGCTAGTCAATGAATACATGCTGGTCTCCTCCTTTTTCTAACCGTTCCCATCCATTGTTGATCTCTACATATAGGAATTCATCATCGTCTTCCGGCCGCCTGTTGCCCTAGCCATCGGGACCGGGCTCTGGAGCCGCCCAGTGGCGGGCTTCAGCTCGATTGTATGCCTCTCTGTCCGGTGTCCTGCGCTGCTCCTCCCGCATTTCTCTCACCCCAAGGCCGATGGCGATCAGCATCCAGACGAGGTAAGCCTTGATTCCGGAGAACCCGTTATCCGACACAAGTCCGATCACCACGCCCATCCATGACGCTAGTGCCAGCCTGGCGTATGGCTTCAGCGGAACCGGGCCCAGGATTCTTCCGACAATCTGTTTGATTACAACGCCCAGAGCGAGGGAGAACAGCAGCACGCCCGGGGCACCGAAGGTCAGCATCAGTGCGATAAATCCGTTGTCCATGATTCCGTACTCACCAAGCTCGCCTCCGTTGCCCAGCTTGGTGCTCTGTCCGACACTGCCGATGCCCTGGCCGACCGGATTGGACTTGATAACGGGAAGCATATTCCCCAACAGGTTGAGCCGGTCGTTATAGGAGCGGTCCTCCTGAATTGAGGAGAATGTCTCCATCCGCGCCGTCAGCACTTCCGCTCCCGGAAGCTTCGGCACGATCCAGTACAGCGCCATTGCGACGAAGAGCAGCTGAATCAGCGTCTTCCACTTGCCCTTAGAGGAAGAGGAAGCGATGTAAGCCAGCAGCATTACGAGCAGAATCAACCAAGCGGCCCGGACCAGAGTAGTGAGCAGACAGACCACCACGAGCAGGACGCCGACCCAGCCGAAGATGCCCCGCCATTTCTTCTCCAGGATCATCGGAACAAGCGCGAACACCAGAAAGGTCGCGGCCGGACCCGGCGAGTTCAGCGTGGAGAACACCCGAACCTCAAGCGGCTTTGGACTGCCGATGGAGTTCATGCCCGCATTCTGCATCCAGAAGGCGTCCCATGGCGGCATCGTCGTATACTGCACGATTCCATAGGCTGCAACCAACACTGCAACTGCGGCGTATGAGCGAAGCAGCCGGTCTGTATCCTGCGCCGTAAATGGCGTTATTGCAAAATAGGGCAGCAGGAGCAGCGGAACCAGGTAATTCATCAAATCGTAGACCGAGCCGACGCCGTTCTTGGCAAGCCCGATCAGTGTGGCGTAGCCCAGAGGAAGCGCGAAGAGCAGAATCAGCCTCATCCAGGGACGCTGGAGCTTATGTATCTCCCGCATGACCGGAATGGCGACCGTGGCGCCCGCAAGGAGCGGGGCCAGACTGAGGAGCGATACCGAATGGTAAGCGCCGACGCTCCAGTCTGCAATCCGGCGAAGCTCCGGGGCGATCGCCCAGACCAGGAGAGTGTAGGCGACGAGCTGCCGGGGTCTTAACAGAGCCAGCAGGAACGCCGGGAACAGCAGCGCCGCCACCAGGGCCAGCTGCAGGCTGTTCGCCGAGCTCAGCTTGGCGCTGACGTAACCGATCATCAGGGGTAGAATCGTACAGCCTGCCAGGAAAATTCCGGCAGTTGCCAGAGTACGTATATTTCCAATCAGCGGATAGCCGGTTTGACCCGAAGAGCGGCTCGTCATGACCCATACACCTCCTGTTCCTGGCGGAAGAGCCCATTATTCAAGGCTCGGTCCGTTCGCTTTGTCCCGCTTGCGCAGCTCCTTCAGCAGAAGAAGCAGGAATTGGGCATCGTCAACCAAGTATCTCTTCCACAATCTTCCTGGCTCTTGGCTAAGCCGCCAGAACCACTCCAGACCGCTTCTCTGCATGAAATCCGGTGCCCGTTTGACCGAGCCCGAGAGGAAATCAAAGGTTGCTCCGACTCCGATCGAGATGGGTGCGCGATAGGACAAATAATGGCGATAAATCCATTTCTCCTGCTTCGGCGCGCCCACGCCGACAAATACGATGTCGGGGCGGGTCTCATTCAGCATGCCGATGATCCGCTTGTTCTCCTCCTCGTTATTCTCGAAGCCATAGGACGGAGAATAACAGCCCACGACGTTGATGTCCGGATAAGCTGCCTTCAAATTCGCCGTCGCCCGTTCCGGTACTCCCTCGGCGGAACCGAGGAAGAACAGCCGGTACTTCCTCTGCTGGAATGCGTTGCCGAGCCTGTTGAACAGGTCGGCCCCGGATACCTTCTGCTTAAGCGGCTTGCCCAGCATCTTGGAAGCCCAGATCAACGGCATGCCATCCGCAACGACTGCGCCTGCCTCCGAGTAGACTGTCCTGAATTCCTTGTCCTTGCGCAGCTTGATCACATGATCCACATTGCAGGTCAGAATGTAGGAATGATTTCTCTCCCGGATTGTTGTATCGATATACTCCAGCAGATCCATGAAATCATAATTGTTAAAATTGACATCGAACATGTTCACTTGATTCATCGTATCACTTCTTTTTGTGGGGAATCGGTTGGCTGCGAAGCACGATACAGGCAGTTCAGGTACCAACAGAACGGAATAATGAATTGGACCGTCGACAGCGTGTTATCAGAAAACGAATAAATCAGAAATCCTAAAAGGAAGAGCAGATAATATTTCCTTACCGGCGGCGTTAGCGCTTTGGCGACCAGAAGGAACACGGCAAGCAGAGCCGCCCAGAGAAGTACGGAACCGACATACCCGCCGTCGTAATAGAAGCGGATATATTCATTGTGGGGAACCACAAAGCCCTCGTACAACGTGCCGTCGTTAGCCACTGTGACGGCGCCGATGCCTCTTCCCGCCACCGGCGAACCCGAAGCTTTCTCCAGGAAGAAGGCCCAGGCTTCCGAGCGTCCCGATAAGTCGATGCCTTCGCCGGTTTGTCTTTCAAATGAGCGTTTCTCGAAATTATCCCATTGCGAGTACACGCCGCCGGCGATTACCGCAATCGAACACAGAATCGGAATGATATAGCGTGTCTTGCCTTTCAGATAGCGCCGGAAAATATCAAAGAAGTAATACAGCAGCATCGGTACCAGCGCGAGCAGCGGACCCCGGGTACCCGTAGCGACCAGCGTCAGAAAGTTGATGCCGAGCACGGTATAGTAGAACTTCACATTCCCGGTTCCCCGTCTTAGCTCGATGAACGGAATGGCCGTTCCGATGAAGGCCAGCATCGCCAGGTGAGGCGGAATGTTCGCCCCTTGAAGCCGGATCGCGCCCGTGAACTCCACATTGACCATGGAATGAAGATGCGCCACCTGAAGCAGAACGCCAATCAGCAGGCTAAGCGAGGGCAGCAGACAGATCAGTCTAATATGCCGCTGGGCCACTTCCTTCTTCCAGTTGATCAGGAGGAATACGAACGGCAGAGATAGTCCGATGAATGCCTTGACCGCAATCTGTGCAGTCATCTGGGGCTCCCAGATGGAGAAGCTGAACGTCATGAACGTCATCGCGACCAAGGCCCACAACGGATAGCTGAGCTTGAATCGCAACCCGTTCACCAGAATGCACGGGATAAGCAGAATCAGCATTCCCAGCTTGTATAGAGACAGAATCTCGATCCCGAACGGGCTGCCGTAATACAGAAAGTTGATGGATACCGCCGTTGTCAAAATGACAAAATAGCTGATCGTATCCGGCCGGGTCAGAGAGACGACAACGAATAGAAGCAGACCGACGGCCAATACCGCAAGAGCCGGCATGTAGATTGCCGCCATTCCGAGAAACAAAGCCGACAGAAGAAACAGCATTCCGTACGGCAAAGCATAAAGTTTTGAAGCCCGGTGCCCGCTTATCATCTTTCTCTCACCCCGTCGCCGATTCCCGATTTCGATTTTTTAGCATGTGGAGCGTTCCTCGAACACTCTCCATCCGGCATTTGTTAAGCAGCTTCCGTCCCTCACTGCCCGATATGGCGGAGAGCGTGGAATCCACGGCGATGTACAGCAGTTTGGCTCCGGTCTTTCCCCAAATCATCAAGGTTCCGAGCGGTCCCGTGCTGCCGAGCGCATTGGAGAGTCCCTGGCTGTAGTACCGTTTCTTAATCCAGCTCTCGGTGAGCCGGCTGGCGGGGACGAAATGATCGACAGCCATCTGCGGATGATACAGCACAAGCTGTCCTTCCTTGCGGATCTTGCCGAACAGCCATGTCTCTTCGCCCGATATGAGCGAATCGCCCTTCCGTCCCAGCTCCAGCGGGAACAGGCTCAGGTTGAAGACTTCGCTTCTCATCGCCATATTGGCTCCGCAGGGATGATACTTCCCGGGATACTCTTTGATCCGGTTGCCCAGATCCATGATGGTGTACGGGAATTCGAACGGCTTGATCAGCCAGTTCGGCCGTTTAGTCTCAAAGATCGGAGAAACCTTACCGCCCATAGCCATTACGGAAGGCCTGCTTTCAAACGTAGTCACGATCGTCGAAATCCAGCTCCGGACCGGCAGCGCATCGTCGTCGAGAAAAGCGATCAGCGATGCTTTGGCGGCCAGGATTCCGGCGTTTCGCGCTGCCGACAACCCCTGTACGGGCTCCAGCAGGTATTTCATTCTGATAAGGCCTGCGTTTTTGTCCATGAACTGCTTGACTACGGCTGCAGTGTTATCTGTGGACCGGTTATCCACCAGAATGATCTCAGCCTGATCCAGCATCTCGAGCCCGAGCAGGGAATCCAGCGTCTTGGATAACAGCCCGGCGCGGTTGTAGGTGCAGATGATGATGGACAGCCGGGGTACGTCTCCGTGCTCTAACATGGGCAATCACCTATTTTCCGAAATTAATAAGCGTTTTTCGATCCGAAGAGGATCAGGACGGTCTTCACGATAATCTTGAAATCAAGCTTGGTGCTCCGCATCTGGATATACGTGAGATCCAGCTCGACCATTTCCTCGAAGCCGACGCTGTTCCGGCCGGTGACCTGCCAGTAACCTGTGCAGCCCGGCGTTACAGTCAGCCGCTTCTTGTCGTACTCGGTATACTGCGCCACTTCATCCGGAAGTGGGGGACGCGGTCCCACCAGGCTCATGTTGCCGACCAGCACGTTCCACAGCTGTGGCAGCTCATCGATGCTGGTCTTTCGCAGGAATCTGCCCACCCGCGTAATGCGGGGATCGTTCTTCATCTTGAACATCGCGCCGCTGACCTCGTTATACGCCATCAGGTTCTTCTTCAGTTCCTCGGCGTTGGCGATCATCGATCTGAATTTGTACATTTCAAACGGCTTTTCGTCTTTGCCGATCCGGGTCTGGCGGAAGAATACCTTCCCCTTCGGATCGTCCAGCTTAATCAGCACGGCGATTACAGCGAACAGGGGCAGCAGCAAGAAGAGACACAGAGCGGAAAAAAGAACGTCGATTACCCGTTTGGTCAGCAGGTAAGAATTGGCTTCCTGCGCTTCTTCCTTGGCATGCAGCACATAAGCGCTCGACAGCATCGGCTCAGCGTCATCCGGCATTTTTGGCATGCTCATCTCCCTCTCAATCCTCCTTGATTTAATGCCCTGGCAAGCAGCAGCTGACTACCTCGATCAGATCGTAGTCTGTTCCGCCTTCTTCAGCCACTCGGCCATGGCATCCATTACGGGATAACGAAGATCCTTGCTCTGCAGGGCAAATTCCAATGTGGTCAAAATGTAACCGAGGCGCTCACCGACATCATATCTCGTTCCATCGAAGTTGTAGGCGTAGACCCGTTCGCTCTGGTTGAGCTTCTGGATCGCGTCGGTCAGCTGGATTTCACCGCCGGCTCCTTTTTCCTGCAAATCGAGGTACTTAAAGATCTTCGGAGTGAAGACGTAACGTCCCATAATCGCCAGGTTGGATGGCGCCGTTCCGAGCGGCGGCTTCTCCACGAAGTTCTGAACGCGGTACAGGCGGCCTTCCTGCATGTCAGGATCGACAATACCGTAGCGGTTCGTGAACTCGTCCGGAATTTCCTGAACGCCGATTACCGAGTTCTGGGTTTCTTCATACTGATCGATCAATTGCTTCAGGCAAGGTGTGCTGCCGGTTACGATATCGTCTCCCAGCATTACTCCGAAAGGCTCGTCTCCGATGAAGCGTCTGGCGCACCAGACCGCATGTCCGAGGCCCTTGGGTTCCTTTTGCCGGATATAGTGAATTTCAACCTTGGAGGAACGCTGAACTTCCTTCAGCAACTCAAGCTTGCCGTCCTCAAGCAGCCGTGATTCCAGTTCAAACGCGTTGTCGAAGTGATCCTCAATCGCGCGTTTGCCCTTACCGGTAACGATGATGATATCCTCGATGCCGGATTCAATGGCTTCTTCAACAATGTACTGGATAGTCGGCTTGTTGATGATCGGAAGCATTTCCTTAGGCATCGCTTTGGTGGCAGGCAAGAAGCGGGTTCCGAGTCCGGCGGCGGGAATAATCACTTTCTTCACTTTTTTCATCATCCAGGCCTCCTAAAAGTTTTGTATGATTCAACGGCTAGAAGAGCTTCACAAAACTTGCTTCGCAAGCGTCTGCCAAGTCTTCGTGCTTATGGCAACAGGTCTACTTCGCTTGATTTATGGCAATACCGAGAATAGGTGTCCCGGCTTGTTCCATCAGGGCCTTCACCTTGCGGAGCAATTCGCGTTTGGACTTGCCGTAACGGGCGATGATGATTACGCCATCCGTCAATGGTGCAAGCACGCGGGCATCGCTGTATGGAACGGCCGGAGGCGCGTCCAGAAGCACGAGATCATGTGTGGCCTTCAGCTCTTCCAGAAGCTCGGTCATCACGCTGTTGCCGAGCAGGTCGGGCGGGCTGCCTATCGAATTTCCGGCAGTCACGATGGTGAGATTGGCCAGATTGCCATACACCGTTACCTTGCCAGGTTCCTTCTGTCCGCTTAGACAATCGGCCAGACCGGGCGAGTTCTCGACACCGAACACGGTGTGAAGCGCCGGCTTCCGGAGGTTGCAGTCGACAACCGCCACCTTCTTGCCGTCCTGAACGAAGGATACGGCCAGATTGGCCATCACGGTCGTCTTCCCTTCTCCCGCTTCACCGGAAGTGAAGAGGAGCGACTTGCCTCCGTCCTGCAGCATACCAGACTGCTTGATATAGGTACGAAGAGAGCGGAAGGACTCGGACACATGCGAGTTCGGATTGCTGTCCGCAACCAGGGTGTTACTTAATTGCAGCATAAGCGCCCTCCCCTACCGTTGCTTTGGAATCCTTGCCGAGATCGCGTTTGCGGATGACGGGAATCGTGCCGATCACCGGAAGACCGAGTTCGTATGCCGCTTCCTTCTCGGAGCGGATCGTACCGTTCAAGGTCTCCATCAGAAGGATGATTCCGAGCGCAGCCATCAGCGATACGACGAAGCTGATTACCATGTTCATCATAAAGCCGCTGCCTGCCGGAGCGGGGATATCCTCAGGATCTGCCGGAGTCAGGAAAGAGACGTTGTCCATATGCATCAGTCCCGGCAGGGTACGAATGAAGGTCTGCGAAACGGCGTTGACAATGTTAGCCGCCTTCTCGTAATTGGTATCCTGCACGCTGAGATTGATGATCTGGCTGCCTTCCGAGGACCTGATAGCCACTTTGGACGCCAGTTGATCCCCTGTAAGCTTTAATTCCGGATGTGCGGAGGCGACCTTGTTCATGATGGCCGGCGATTTGATGAGTTCCTTGTAACTCATGATCAAGTTCAGACTGTAGACCAGGTTATTGTTGTTGTTGCCGTCGGCTGACACTGCCCCATTGTTGACCAGCAGCTGACCGGACGCTTCGTAGACCGGAACCACGTAGTTCTTGCTGAAGTAATAGGTAGTGCCGCAGGAGATCAGAACGAAGAGTACAATCAACCACAACCTTTTTTTGATCAGGTTCAAGTAATCCAGCATCGTCTTTTCCACAGCGATCCTCCTTCCGTAGGATTTTGAAAAATTCTGAAATTTTCATTAACTTGAATTAATTCTATCAATCCTCTCATTTTGAGGCATGGTCCCTGCCATTACTTTCATTTTCACTTTCGAATAAACCAAATTAATGCTTAAGGAGGAGGGATGGTATACTTTAGTGCCATATCCTCTAGCTCCCATTTCCTGCAACCGTTTTCGTATTTATGCGCGCAAAGGAGCCCCGCAGAGTGGGGCTTTATTATATGAAGCGATGCATACAAAAAGGGCATGGACTCCAGGTCCATGCCCTCAGTATTCAGACGTTAGTCAACCGACATTTCGTATTTGGTTAATCCGACAGCGTTCGCGTACAGGGCGGCTTGAGTACGATCCGCCACCTGCAGCTTCGCCAGAATCTGGCTGACATGCTTCTTGACCGTGAACTCGCTGATAAAGAGCCTGGAGGCAATCTCCCGGTTGCAGGCGCCCTGGCCCAGCTCAATGAGCACTTCCCGCTCTTTCGGCGTCAGTTCGTCAGTAGGACTCTTGCCACTCATGCGCATCTTATCTTCCATGAGGCCTGGATCGTAATATTTTCTTCCCTTATACACCAGTTGAATGGCAAACAGCAATTCCTCGGGGAGCGCCTCTTTCAGCACATAGCCATCCACGAGAACTTCCTCCGCCTTGAGGAAATCCTCCCGGCTGGCAGACGAGGTCAGCAGGATGAACTTGCTGTCAATGCCGCGGCTGCGCGCCATCTTGATTACGTCCAGTCCCGATTCGTCCGCAAGTCTGAGATCAATCAGCACGAGGTCAGGCCGAATCTCCTCCAGTACGCGCATCGCTTCTTCTCCGTTGGTTGCCTCACCCGCGAAATTCACATCCGGCTGCATGGAAATTACCGAAGCCAATCCTCTTCTTACAAGGGGATGATCATCCACAATGACGATATCCATAATGCAAAAAACCTCCTTATCATCCTTATGCGTTCTTTAATTCAACTACGCCTACCGGAATTGAAATCAGAATCTGGGTTCCTGCATTCTCGTTGCTCGACAACTGGAAGTCACCGCCCAGCGAATGGGCCAAATGCTGCATATTCTTCATCCCGAGCCCCCCGCTGCCCTCTTCGGATCGGGTCCATAACAGGTCGGTGTCGAAGCCGACGCCATCATCACGGATTGCAAGACCCGCCCATCTCGGCTTAAGCGTAAGCTCCACTTCGATGTTCTGGGCTGCGCCATGCCGTATGGCATTGCCCGTCGCTTCGGAAATAATCCGGAAGAGCGCCTTGTGATAAGTATACGGGAGACTGAAGTCATCGCCCTTGACCTTAAAGTCGATTTCCACATCGTTCAGCCGCGACAAATTTTTCAAGTGAGACCGCACCATGCCGAGCCATGTCGGCCCGCCGCTTTTCTTGGAGCTGAGGCTGTAAATCGTAATACGCAGTTCTTTGGCTGCTTTCGTCGCGGAATCATGGATCAGCTCGATCTGTTCCTCAAGCTGCGTAGGGGTCATTTTGCGGAAGGATTGCTTGAGTGAGTGCGCCGCATAGACAATGCCGAACAAGCTCTGGGAGACACTGTCATGCATTTCGTCGGCGATCCGGTTCTGTTCATTCGTTACTATCAGCCTATTCTCGGCTACGCTGAGTTCATGCCTTTCGAGCGTAATTGCGCTCAGTTCGGCCAGGAACATCAGCTGCTGGATGTACCATCTTCTTCCTTCGAGCCCCTCATGCGCCTCCAGCTTCACGCCAATCATGCCGACGAAACGGGTGCTCATACGGACGGGCATCAGAAGCAGATCCCCGAACCCCGGAAGGCTCTTGAACAGCGGCTCCTTTTGGCGCCGCCAATCGGACTCATGTTTCTTCAGCTCTCCGAACAGGTTGTTCTCCTCTTCGGGAAGCCAGCCGGTCTGACGGCTTACGGGCGAAGGCTCCCCGGCGGTGCCGGCGAACCAGAACAGCGCCTTGTTGAGCTTCGTCAGCTTGACGGCATAATCCGTGATGACCTGTCCGATATTCATAAAATCATGCTCGCTTGAGGTTTCCACGATGTGATAGAGCGATTTGATATGCTCAAGCGTCTCATCCGTCCGCGCATTGGCTTCCTCCCGCTGCCGTCTCAGCTTCGACAACAATTGCATGAAGGTTACCGTAAGCGCAAGCGCAAGAAACAGATTTCCGTTCTCCAGCAGAACGGAGGCAAACGTATCTCCCGCAGATTTATAGAAAAAATAACAACAACCAAAAAAAATAGCAAAATAACCAACCAGCAGGGTCCAGCAAAAATAGAATGAGAGCGAACCCGCCGCAATTAATATGGGATTCAGCGAATACAGTTTGAACGGGCTGTTAAATCCGCCGGTAAAAATTGCCAGCAGCAGGATCATCATCATTTCGATGCTGACATACAGCATCACGGCATGCGGCCTGTAGCGCATGGATCTGTACGTGCTGGTGAACACGAGAGCAAGCAGCACCAGAGCGATAATGACTAAAAATTTATAGACAACTGGAGGACCGTTTGGCGTCAACAGGAAAATCAGTGAAGTAAGGGACAGTGAAAAATACCTGAAAAAAGTAATCATACGATCTTCCGCAGTTAGCCTGATATTCATCCCACCACCCAATTCTCCAAATTTGTGGAAAATGCGAGCATGAAGCCTTCCTGGGAACTGCCTCGATAAAAGCATCATACAAAAGAAAAATCACAATAACAAGTTATCTTTCAGAGTGTGAACGGTTACACGATAAAAAAATCAGCATATTTTTTTTATTTTTCCCTGTTTATTCCGTCTGAAAACGGGTATAAGGGAACCCCCATCTGCCATAAAGTTCCACTGCATGTAAAGGCTATGTTCTATTACTTTCCTGGCGGCTGCCAGCTATACCCGCATTGCCCGTCAGCATGATGCCACCGCAGGCATGATCGACTCCCCCTCCGCTTCCGGCTCTCCATTCTCACTAGGTCCGATTTCATCACCCGAAATTTGGCACCCATGGGCGACTGGACCCTTGTGTTATAATGATCCCGACATTGGACCCGCCGGCCCGGACCGCAGATAGGCCATATGGAATCCGGTGATCCGGGCCGCTTCCGGCCGCTAAGGCCGCTATGTATGTTATACCCAAGATTGCAGGTGGGATAACAGTCCTATTGGACGAGATATGCCAATAGATTGAATAATAGACCTGAATTCAATCTTCTCCATGCCCCACTCCTTACTGTCGTCCCCGTTCTTCGCGGTAAGCAGCCAGCAGCTCTTCGTATTCCGGCCTTCGGACCAGGGTCCGCCCGTCGGGCGTCGCCGCCTTCTGACCCAGCCGGAGGTGAATCAGCATCTGGCCGAATGTGTACCATTCCATTTCCGTCCCTCTCTTCTTTAGTACTGTCGCTCCGAAAGACCTGCGGCGTTCAGCTTCTCACAGCCGGCAGCTTGATGATGGCTTCGGTTCCTTTCCCTTTGGTGCTCTGGAATTCAATGGACCCCTCCATCGCCTCGATAATACGGAAGGAGACCATAAGCCCAAGGCCCGTTCCTTTTGTTTTGTTGGAGAAATAGGGCTCTCCAAGCCTTGCCAGTTCGCTTGCCGTCATACCTTCTCCCTTGTCGCGGATGCTGACAATGACGAAATTCCCGGATTTCCAGGCGACAATGGTCACGAGTCCGCTATCCTTATGCGCTTCGATCCCGTTCTTGACCACATTGATAAAAGCCTGCTTGAGCTTGGGCGCGCTGACCTTCACATACAGCTCCTCCTCCAGATGCAGCTCGATTCTGCAGCCCTGCGTCTGGGCCAGCGGAAGAAGAATGCCGGCCACATGCCGAAGTTCGCCGCCGAGGTTCACACGGTCCACCTTATCCATCTCCGGCTTGGCGAAGGTAAGGAAATCATTGATGATATGCACCGCCCGGTCCAGCTCCGAGATGGCCAGCTGCAAATATTCCTTCTGCTTGCTGTCCGACCCGTCGCCGATAATCTGCAGGAAGCCCCGGGTAACCTGGAGCGGATTCCGGACCTCATGCGCAACCGAGGCGGCCAGCTCGCTGATGATTTCCATTTTCTCCGAACGCTGAAGATCGTTATTGAACTTCTCCAGCTCCTTGGAGTACTCCACCACCTGCTCGTGAGTCTTCGCAAATTGGCGCCCCAGTATGACGATTAGCGAGATCAGAAAGGCGACAAATCCCCATTTCCACCAGTACAAGTAATAGCGCTCGCCCGATGTATAGAAGATCAACAGTTCAATCAGTGCCGTCATTGCGAATGCCGCAAACCCCGAGGTGAAAATAATCGCTTCAACGTTGTGCCTCACAGCATAACGCACCGCAAGCGTCAACAGAAAGACAAATTGAAGCATCATTAATATTCCCGTGATATAGATCGTGAAAATATTATAGATTCCGTTCAGATGGTAGGAGGACAGGATGTTCAGCAGGCTCAGCGATATACACAAGAGTGAATATCCGATTTGAAATTTCCTCAGCTTGGTCACTAGCCTGTGGCGGCCGGAGCCGAACAGCTTCTCAAAATAGAAGGTGAAGGACGGTAGCAGCGTAAAGAGCGCCAAATCGAAGAAAATATCCTTCCATCGTTCCTTCTGGCCGACCAATAACGAGAAGTAAGGGGAGTAGTAAATGATCAGCACTCCGGACGACAGCATGATCAGCATCAGCAGAAATCCGCTGGCGAACAAGTTTTTCTTAAGAAACATCGCACAGATACCCAGAATAACGGCGGCAAAAATCAGCGATCCGCCGATCACAAGATCCATCAGTGCTTCATTCAAATAATAATTCAGCAACTCGTTGTTGCCGCTCACTTCAAATTCCTCCCCTTGGATATCCAGACGGCTTCCGGGCCAGGGTATGCCTGTCCTGCCGATTAAGCACATCATAATTCAGTATAGGTATAGGGCCATTGTCCCTTTGACAGTGTCGGTCGCTCTTCTCCCGTGGCATAGATCTTCCGGTACGGTGAAAGACTAGTTGGGAATACAGGAACCGGAGGCTGCATGGATTCGCTCGCCTTTGGGAGGGTATACATTAATATAAGCGTTATCTGTACGCTTGAAATACGGAAGGAGGAGCGCTTGATGAAAGACCCCCGGGTCAGGAACGATGCCGAGGACGAAGGCCTCATAACCGAACGCGATATCGATGACAAATTCGGCCTGTTCCGGGAGGGTTCCTTCCCGGATTCCCTGCCGGACGAAGATCAAATAGACGCGATACGCCATGCAATGCCCAAGGATAAACACGCCGGGACGGCGACACCTTGAGATAAGGAGCTGAATAATAATGGCTAACTTCAATAAAACGGAAGCCGACTTCGAGTATGAGCGTTATTCGAAGCTGCGCGACACCTCTCCGGAACAGGATATTCCCGCAGACGATATCCGTCTCGTCGGAACGGAGACGGCCCAGAGCCTGAGCGGGGAAGCATCCGGCAGCATGCGGACCCCCATCGAATCGGCCTTTGCCAGCCATGACCGGACGGGAAGCGGCGCACCCGATGAAATCGGCCTGTTCGCCCCGGATGATGAGGTTCTCGCGCTGGACCGCGAAATGGCGGAGGATGTCGGCTTAAGCGCTCCCGCCGCTGCCAGCTTGGCGTCTGATTCTCCCCTGGACGACGGGATACTGAAAGGGCCTGCCCCCGGAAGAGACGAGCTTTTAAGCTCGGATACTTCCTTCGCGGCCGCCGCGGCCGGGCTGACCCAGGGGACCCTGGATTACGCCGACGACGAAGCGGCATATGAGGATGGGACAGATCCTCTGCAGGATGTCCCGGACGCCGAGACAATCGCGCCGGGAAGCCCGGTTGACCCGTCCTCCCCTCCGATTGACGTTATGCCGGGCACGGATTTGCTCAATGGGTCAACAGGCGGGGAAGACGATTAGGGCGGGCCTCCCTGTTGCTTCCGCTTTCCTGAAGCGTATAAGCATTCCCCAGAACTAGGTTTAGCCGCCGGATACAGGTCCGGCGGCCTTTTTTTTTTGGAATAAAAGAATTTTAAGTTTCGGGTCGCGGCAAAGTATCCAGGCTTGGCTATCGAAGCTAAGGCCCACAGAGCGGGGCCATGATACCCAGTAACATCCTATTATTGTAAACCTGTTTAGAGTCTCTGCCAATCCCGATTCTTCATTTAATTTTACAAAGTTGAACCGGACAGGTTATGATGACTTCGATAGTACGATTATAACCAAAGATTTATAAGGAGAGAGATGAACAAGTGAAAACAACGCGTCCGACACGCACCCGATTATTTGCCATTTGGGCGTTTCTGGGACTGGCTCTGCTCGTGCTGATGGCAGGCTGCGGCAGCAAGCCCGAGGCTTCCGGCGGGGCGTCGGCTTCCCCTTCCCCGGCTTCCTCTGCAAAAGGCAGCAGTTCCGCAGATCAGCCTTCGGCGAGCGCCAGCCATCCCATCGTAACGTTCGAGATGCAGAATGGCGGCATCATCAAAGCCGAACTGTACCCCGAAGTCGCGCCCAATACGGTCAATAACTTCATATCCCTGATCAACAAGGGATTCTATGACGGCCTTATTTTCCACCGGGTGATCCCTGGCTTCATGATACAGGGCGGCGATCCGGAGGGGACAGGCACCGGGGGACCCGGATACAGCATTAAAGGCGAGTTCCTCGCCAACGGCTTCACCAATGATCTCAAGCATACGCGCGGCGTGCTGTCGATGGCCCGGGCGAATGATCCCGATTCCGCCGGCTCCCAATTCTTCATTATGACCGATGCGGCGGAGTCTCTTGATGGAAGCTACGCGGCATTCGGCAAGGTAACCGAGGGAATGGATGTCGTAGACGCCATCGCCGCGCTGGAGCGTGACAGTAACGACCGTCCCAAAGAGCCGCCTGTTATCAAAAAGGTGACGGTGGATACGCTGGGCGTGAGCTACCCCGAGCCCGTGAAGGTACAGTAGAAGGTTCAAAAGAAGTTTCAATAGAATCATCAAATTAAAAAAGCCTCCTGATTTCAATCCGGCACAGCCGGCAGTGAACAGGGGGCTTTTGGTGCTTGTTCAGCTTTCAACTTTGACGTGACATGATCCGGCGATGACTTTAGGGCCGCTTTCTGCTGATGATGTGATGGCCGTCGCGCAGGAAGGTGCTGCGGCTGTTCTTCAGCAGGGCGATCCGTTCCTCGGCCAGATGGTCGGCCGCCGCGTGCGGCGGAATGCCCTTCTGCCGGGAAATATCAAGCACACGCGTAATGTTGTCGTAAATTTTCGACACCTGCTTCAGCGCGCGCTCTTTGTTGTAGCCGTTCAGCTCGTCGGCAATGTTGATCACGCCGCCCGCGTTGATCACATAGTCCGGAGCATAGACGATGCCGCGTTCATAGAGCGCGTCGCCGTGGCGCGGCTCTTTGAGCTGGTTGTTGGCGGCGCCTGCGACGACTTTCGCCTTGATAAGCGGCAGCGTCTTGTCGTTAATGACCGCTCCGAGCGCACAGGGCGCATAAATATCGCATCCTACCGAAGCGATATCCTTCGGATCGACCGCCTTCGCTCCGTAAGCCTCTTCGGCCCGCTGTACCGCTTCCTTGTTGATATCGGTCACGATCAGTTTCGCGCCTTCTTCCTTTAAATAGCCGCACAGCGCGAAGGCTACGTTGCCGACACCTTGAACCGCGATGGTCCGCCCTTCGAGCGAATCGCTTCCGAAAGCCACCTTCGCCGCAGCCTTCATTCCGCGATATACGCCGAAGGCCGTAACTGGCGAGGGATTGCCCGAAGAACCGTACGACTGGGAGATCCCCGTCACATAATCGGTCTCCTGGTGGATGATATCCATATCGTCTTCCGTCGTGCCGACATCCTCCGCCGTAATATACCGTCCGCCGAGTCCCTGCACATATCGGCCAAAGGCGCGGAACATCGCTTCGTTCTTGTCTTTTCTAGGATCGCCGATGATGACGGTCTTGCCGCCTCCCAGGTTAAGCCCGGACACCGCATTCTTGTATGTCATGCCCTTGGCCAGACGAAGCGCGTCCACAATCGCTTCTTCCTCCGTGGCATATGTCCACATCCGGGTTCCGCCCAGAGCCGGCCCCAGCGTTGTATCGTGTATCGCGATAATGGCTTTCAGTCCGGACGCCCGGTCCTGGCAGAACACCAGCTCCTCGTAGTCAGCCTGTCCCATCGCCGTGAAAATATCCATATTCTCCAAATCTCCCGTCATCTAAAAATCCGGCATATCCATTTGGCAGCCATACCCAAATTAGTACACCGGAGCACAAAAGTCAAACGCCCGCCTGGAGCCTATTCCCAATACTGGTCGGGCCGGTATTCGATTTCCCGTTCAGCCGTGACGGTCAGACTGCCTGTGCTCTCGTCATATTCAACCGGGTTGTCTCCGACATAGTACCAATGCTTCACGACCGGCGCGCCTTCCGGCTCCTCGAACCGGAACACGTTAAGCTCGGACTTCAGCTCCAGCACCTGACGGCCCTGGTCCGGCGTTACGCCCCGGATGGTCAAGCGCGTCAGACCGCCGTTCTGCTCGAAGCTGTACGCCAGTCCGTACTCGCTGCTCAGCAGCGTCCGTCCCGTTACGGCATGCTTGACCAATACTCTCTCCTGCTGGCTCATCTTCTGTTCCTCCATTCAGACGGTTTCCTTATCAAGACGGCTGCTTATGGCAGATCAATCAGCATGATAAAAGCGGGCTCCTCCGCTTCAAGCCTGAGCTGCTCCTCGCCTGAAATCCGGGCGGAATCTCCATAGCGCAGTCTGGCTTCTCCTGCCGAGAGCGTTCCTTCTATAACATATACAAAAATACGCCGGTCCGGCCGCTGCCGAAAGATCTCGCTCTGGCCGGCGTGCAGGCGTCCCAGATAAATGGTCAAATCCTGTCCGATATCCACTGCGCTGCCTTCGCCGCCGTCCGGAGTGACCACCGGCAGCAGCGCGCCATCCAGCCTCTCCGCCGGGAATTTTCCCGCCCGGTAGGATGGCTCCTTGCCGCGAACTGCGGGCATGAACCAGAGCTGCAGCAGGCGCACCGGCTCGTCCTGTGAAGGGTTATGCTCGGTATGAATGACGCCCGTTCCGGCCGACATGCGCTGGATACCGCCGAAGGTGCTCTCCGCCACATTCCCGAGATTATCCTCATGACGGAGCACGCCGGACAGAATGATCGAGACGATCTCCATATCGCTGTGAGGATGGGCGCCGAACCCTCTCCCCGGGAAAATAGTATCGTCATTGCATACGCGCATCGGACCGAATGCGGTATTATCGGGATCGTAGTACTCGCCGAAAGAGAAAATATGGCTGCCTCTCAGCCATCCGTGATCGAACCGGTGGGCCGACTCGGCCGGGTATACCTGGATCATCGTCATCATCGCCTCCTGTTGATTGGTCTGGAATTTCTCGCTTATGGGCTGCGAACGGCCCAAGGCCGTTTCACACCGATTGTAGCACGCAGCGGAGTCCTGTTCCAAACCGGCGGGCGAAAGGCGGTCTTAACCGCTCGGGAAGTTCGCAGACGCTAATGAACCCCCGCCGGCCGGCGGGGGTTCATGATTAACCAGGCGCCGTTTGAGCGTCCGGGAATTATATACGATTCAGAGGAATCAGCCTTTGAATTCATTGTAGAAAGTCACGTCTGACAGCGGGAGCCGGGTGGTGCGCCGGCCTTCACCAGCGGCATAGCCCACGGCAATCAGCATGACGTTGACATAACGATCCGGAATCCGGAACAACTCACGGAAATCCTGCACATTGTATCCGCCCATGGGAACCGTATCATAGCCTCTCGCCTTGGCGGCAAGCATCAGCTGCATGGAGATCAGCCCGCCGTCCACCAGCGCGATGTCCTTTTGAATTTCCGGACCGAAGCTGGAATAAGCGTTCCAGCTGTTCTCCGTCATACGGTTGCGGATCTCCGTAGTGGCGTAGCCCGCTTCAACGGCGGAATCCCAGATTTGATCGACATTGCGATAGGCTTCGCGGTCGCCCAGAACAGCGATGACGGCGGAAGCGTCCACAACCTGCTGCTGGTTTTTCGCGATCGGCAGCAGCTGCTCCTTCAACGCCTGATCCGTGATCACGAGAAACCGCCACGGCTGCAGATTGGAGGAAGACGGCGCCAGAATGGCATCGCTGAGCAGCTCGTTGATCTCCTGCTCGGAGATTTTCCGGCTTGGGTCATAACTTCTCACCGAATGACGCTCATGAATAACTTCTTGAAAAGATGGAGCAACTTGAACTTGATTTTCCATTGGATTCAGCCTCCCGGGATTCCCTTATATTCTGTGTAGTTAATAACACAGTTAACAACAAAAAAAATCTTTCGCCAACCTATCGCCAAATCACAATGTTCAATTTCCAGTTACAGCCTTAACTGTTGCGTAATAAGCACAGTATAGGGCGCCAGAACACAGTTGTCAATATCCGGCCCTTGCCGCCATATCGGCAACCGTATATTTCTTCAGCACACCAAGAACGCTGCTGTCCACCTCATCCAGAATATCGCCGAAAGCCGTCTTCATCTGTCTGCCGAATTCGTTCGTGCATGCCGTTCCGCTGACCACTTCGTGCCGGGCTTCGCCCACTTCAAGCGCACGGTACACCTCTGCCAGGGTAAGCTGGTCAGCCGCCATGTTCAGCATGTAGCCGCCATCTCTTCCTTCCCGGGTCACCAGAATCGATTCTTTGGCCAGCTTGGCCAGAATACGGCGCAGAAGCGTAGGCTCGGAAGACATCAGCTTGGCGATTTCACAGCTCGGGCACGTTCCGCCTTCCTTGGTCAGCACTACCAGCGCTTGGAGAGCAAGACCGAAAGATTTGTACTGCAGGGAGCCTATATTGCGCTTTGTCATTTGAGTCTCCTCCCTTCCATCATTCCCTTCATTGTAACAACGGTTATCCTTGCAGGCAACAGCTGAAGTTCATAAATCCGTAGCCGCTCCAAGTCCCGTATATAAAAGAGCGCCGCCGCCATTTCAGACGGTGGCGCTCTTCTGCGCTTACAGGGACAAGCTCCTTCGGACCCTTCCGGCCCTTTGGAGAGTATCCCGGCTGCTTCCTTGTAGGATGCCGCTCTTCTTACTTGGACAACGTTTCGGTCAGCACCGGAACGATCTGCGATTTGCGGGAGACAACGCCCTTCAGAAGGGCCTTGTTGCCGTCCAGCTTCACATTGTAGGCCTGCTCCACAGCTCCGGCCGCGCTGCCCAGCGCGATGCCGACGGAATCGCTGTTCAGAATGTCCGTGATGACGAACAGGAACAGGTCGAGGCCCTTCTCGTCGATGATGCTCTGAAGAGCAGCTTCAACTTCAGCCTGGCGGGACAGAACGTCGTTCGTATCCACGGCATTGACCTGGGCGATTACGACTTTCTTGCCGCCCATCGAGAATTCCTTCGCATCCAGATTAAGCAGTGTATCGATGCTCTTGTCGAGCAGGGAAGCGCCGGCTTTCAGCATGTCCAGCCCGTATACATCGGTATTCACGCCTGCGATTTCGGCCAGTTCCTTGGCTGCAGCTACATCCTCTTCCGTGCAGGTCGGGGATTTGAACAGCAGGGAGTCGGAGACGATGGCGGACAGCATAAGCCCGGCAACCGGCTTGCTGATTTCCACGCCGTTCTCCTTGTACAGCTTCTTCAGAATCGTTGCTGTACAGCCTACCGGCTCGGCACGGTAGTAGAGCGGATGAGCCGTTTCGAAATTCGCGATCCGGTGGTGGTCGATGACTTCTACGACGCGCACTTGATCGATATCGCTTGCGCTCTGCTGGCGTTCGTTATGATCGACGAGAATAACCTGCTTGGCTTCGCCTGCCACTTGCTCAACCAGGCGGGGAGCTTCGACTCCGAAGTAGTCCAGCGCAAATTTCGTCTCGGCGCCAACTTCGCCAAGGCGAACAGCCTCCACGTCCCAGCCCAGCTCTTTCTTGAGTGCGGCATAGGCGATAGCGGAACAAATCGTATCGGTGTCGGGATTTTTGTGCCCAAAGATCAATGTTTTTTCCATTTCCAAGCTCCTTACTTTGGTTTTTGTTCATTTAATATATCACATAATGATAGGGACAGGCCACAATCCGTGGAGCCAAATGGCATCGTTCCGAAGTATGAAAAAGACTTGAATACTTTGTATGTTACTGTTAAAATTATAGTAACTTAAGTTTAGTTAAAAACAAACGATTTGGAGGCATACGCCATGGAACTGAAAGGACTGCACCACGTATCCGCATTAACGGCCAAGGCTCCCGAGAATTATAAATTCTACACCGAAGTGCTTGGACTCCGGCTGATTAAGAAGACAGTCAACCAGGATGATATTTCGGTCTATCACCTGTTCTACGGAGATGAACGGGGAAATCCCGGCACCGAGGTCACCTTCTTCGAAATCCCGAACGCGGGCCGCAACCGCGACGGCAACAACAGCATATCCGCCCTGTCTCTGCGCGTTCCGTCGGATGCGGCACTGGCCTATTGGAAGGAGCGGCTGACGCAATTTGGAACGGAACACGGCGATATTGAGGAGCGCGGCGGCCGCCTGACGCTGTTCTTCCGCGATCCCGAAGGCCAACGTTTCTTCCTGGTCTCGGACGAGCATAACCGGGGCGTCGCCGCCGGGCAGCCCTGGGAGAAGAGCCCCGTTCCCCATGAGTTTGCCATAACCGGCCTCGGCCCCGCCTACCTTACGGTGGAGAGCGCCGATCTGACGGCCACAGTGCTGGAGCAGCTGCTCGGCTTCCGCCGGAAGGGAACCTATCCTTCAACCACCTTGGGCCAGCCGGATGTCATCGTCTTCGAAACCGGTGAAGGCGGCTCCGGAGCGGAGGTGCATGTTGAGGAACGAAACGATCTGCCGGGTGAGCGTCTGGGCCGCGGCGGCGTTCATCATGTCGCCTTCCGTGTAGACAACGAGGAGGAACTGCGGCGCTGGGTCGAACGCGTCCGCACCGTCCGGCTGCCCAATTCCGGCTTCGTCGACCGGTACTATTTCCGTTCTCTGTACTTCCGGGAGCCGAACGGCATTCTGTTCGAGCTGGCAACGGACGGCCCGGGCTTTGCTACGGATGAGCCGTTCGAGAGTCTGGGCGAAGCGCTGGCCCTCCCTCCGTTCCTTGAGCCGAAGCGCAGCGAGATTGAGGGGATGCTGAAGCCGCTGGATACGCGGCACTAAGCCTGTCCGACCTCTCCGCTGACGATCGGAACCAGCTCTGACAGCGAGCGGATTTCATAAGTCGGAACAATGCCGAGATCGGCCGGCTGAAGCCGTACGTTGAACCAGCAGGTGTCGATCCCGTAGGCATTGCCCCCCTTGATGTCGGACGAAAGCGTATCTCCGATAATGAGCACTTTGGATTTGTCCTCGGGACCAAGCCCGAGCCGGTTAAAGGCATAATCGAATATGCCCGGCTCGGGCTTTTGGCTGCCCACTTCCTCCGAAATGATAATATGCGAGAATGCGTCGTGCAGCTGGGAGCCCCGGATTCGCGAATATTGAACCTCCTTGATCCCGTTCGTAATGACGGCAAGCGTACAATCCGGAAGTGCAGCGCACAGTTCCAATGCCCCTTCCATCAGAAAGGACGCTGCGCAGAGATGTTTTAAGTAAGAATCGCTAAAGGCCCCCGGGTCCAGCTTGTACCCGTGCTCCGCAAAGAGCCGGGCGAAGCGCTCCACACGCAGATCGGCCGACGAAACCAGACCAAGCTCCATGTCTTTCCAGAGTGCCTTGTTAATCCGCTGATACGTGGTCAAGCAGGCTTCAAAGCACTCGGGCTTGCCGAACTCCCGAAAAGCCTCCTGAAGCGCATAGCTCTCTCCCATTTTGTAATCAAACAGCGTATCGTCCGCATCGAACAACAGAACCTCATACTTCATTCATGAAACCCTCCCGGCTTGAATGGAAATAACAGCAGACCCGCCGGCAAGCATTGGACAGGCAATACCCGGCAGAGCGATATGATAAGTCATGATATCTTTGTACATTGTAGCTTTCATCCGGTGAACCGGCAATGAAGGATAGCCCTGAATGGAGCATTAACGGCAAAACGGTAAAAAACCTTCAGCCCGCACAAGATGCGGTCTGAAGGTTCTAATCTTTAAGAGCAGGCGCTTAACAGCAGGGGCTTATCCGGAGATTTGATCCGGCCAAAGTGCTATTCCTCCGCGAAACCTGCGGCTTCCTCATCCGGCTGCTCCTGAATTTCGCAGGCCAGGCGGCGGTAAATTCCGATGATTTCCTCCATCGGCATCCGCACCAGTCCGCTTGAGGACGGCGCGACGAACTCGCGGACACCATCCACCACAGGCGCTGCGCCGGTTTGGAATCCCCAGTCAGCCTGTCCCCGGCGGCTGAACTCCGTGTAGACGCCTTTTCCTACGAAGCAGGCGATCTTCGGCCTGAAGCGTTCCAGCTTCACGCGGAGTTCTTCCCTTCCCCGGTTGTACTCCTCGCGGGTAATTTCCTCCGCAGCCCGGGTTGGACGGGCGACAATATTGGTGAAGCCGTAGCCCAGCTTCAGCAGCTCCCCGTCTTCGGCGGCTTCGTACAGCCGCGGAGTCAGCCCGCTTTTTTCGAGGATGCGCCAGAAGTTATTTCGCGGGTTCGCGTAATGATGTCCCTCTTCTCCCGACTTCAGACTCGGATTGAATCCGATAAACACAATCTGCAGGCCAACATCCAGATGATCCTCTACCGGATTCATTTCGCTTCCTCCTTCGCCTCACATCGCCCGATTGTCTGCCCCGCGCCGAATTTCTTGTCATACGATCAGGACTGCTTCAAAATCCCGGGAGGCAGCTCGGTTTTATTAATGCGGAAATACTCACTGTTGCCATTTGTATATTTCACCTTAATTATACAGCTGTTCGTGGTCGGCCTAAAGGAACGCCGCACCTTCAGAAGCTCGCTTATCTGCGCCTTATCCGTGACGGTCACCGTCTGATCCAGTGATTCGGCCTCCGCAAGGTAGGACTCAGGATCATAATTCCGAACAATGTTCGGCGAAATCCGGGCCTGATCGGCAAGCTCGACGGAGACCACATCCTTCGCCTTGATCAGCACACGGTCCGCGTACCCCTTCTCTTCCAGCCATGTGCCGAGCACCCGGTAGGAAGGCCTCCAGTCATACCAGTAGAATGAATAATTGCGTCCGATTGATTCATCCGGAAAGACCTGTATGTTAGCCAGCGAAGCCCGGTCATCTCTCTGATAATCGTCAAAGCTCATATGCAGGATATCCTGCTTCAGCAGCTTTTTAAACTCGTCCATATCCTCATCGGCGATCGTTGCGGTATGCAGCCCTGAATTCAGTTCAATCCGGGAATTCGGCTGATCGAGCTGGTCCAGTACAAATTCCTTGCTCTTATAGTCCTTCGATTCCATAACCGCCTTCAGCTCTGGCTCAAGACCCGCAACAGGAACCGCATACTGTCTCGAGAGGCGCTTGCCGTCCTTCAACTCATACACAATCGTAAATGCGATACTCGAACGCTCATACCAGGCCTTAGACGGATCGTCTTTCGGCTTTGTCTGCACCACCGCCTCATGCAGCTTGCGGACGGCTGATATATAGCCCGAATCGGAGACAAACGGATCAACGTCGTCAAAAGGGCTGCGGGCCCGGTTCATGTCAGCTGCGTCATTCCGGGAATCAAAATACTCCCAGTAATGTCCCCCCGCGTAGACGCCCTTGATTTGGTCCGAGGATGGAATCCGGTTCTCAAACCCGGTTAAAGGCGATACCGGCACATACAGGAGCACGCCGATAACTGCGGCATATCCAGCAAGCCGGATGGGGAGATTTCGGCTCCAGATTTGCCAGGTTTTACGGATGACCATTTCCGCTGCCGTATAGCCGGCCAATGCGCCGAGAGCATATCCGGCAAGGGCCCATCCGATCTGGCCTGCGCGCATTTGCGCGAAGTAGGTGCCGGCAATCAGCATGGCGCAGAGCATGACACCGCCCTTGAACAGCGGATTGAAATAGGTGAACGCCATCGCCTGTCCGGATGTCTCCGATGAGCGCTTGCGGTACAGCACAAAGGACAGCGCGGCGAAGACAAGCGTTAATCCGGCGTACAGGGCGGTTTCTCCTCCCTGGAATGGCGAGCCGCTTACGTTCATCATATGGAGAAGAAGCGACCAGTTATCTACACTGCGAGTATTCGATAATGACAGGAAACCGTACAGGTATAGATTCAGGTGGAACAGCACCATCTGCGACAGCAGGGAAGGCAGAATAAGCAAAATATAGGCCACAATTCCCTGGAGAACCGTCTGTCCGATGCAAATGCCGACAAATGCGGTAAAGACGAACAGGAACAGCGTCAGCACACTGACGGTCAACCCCCACCACCAAACTTCGGAAGCCCCATACTGGAACGGGTTGTCGCTCCAGAGCGACAGAAGCCCCGCAATGAGCGCCGTCAGCCATACCGGAATCAGCAGCAGAGCCGCCCCGCTCGCCAAATGATTGGCAAGGAGATGGTCCCGGCGCAGCGGCAGGCTGTGGGCGGCGTCCGCCGCTCCCTTATTCTGGAGATACCGGAACAGAAGCAGACCTGCACCGACCGGCAGCGTAGCGGTGAACAGCATCGTCAGAGCCCCGTTCACCATAAACAGGCTGGTGATTTCCCGTGCCGGGTTATCGGGATTTGCGGTCAGCAGCATTTGCAGCGGCAGCGAGAACAGCAGCCCGAGCAAGTAGATGACTGAAATCCAGCTGTGCTGCTTCACATCCTGCCGGATAACGCCCCGGTTAAAGAAGTATCGGCGAGATGTCATAGCCGGCTCCCTCCATTTCGTAAATAAAGATTTCCTCAAGCGTTAACGGAAGCAGGTCCAGCACATAGGGCTGGTAAGCGGCAAAAGCCTGTCGGGTCCGGGCCTGCTCTCCTTTTACAATGTAGAGACAGACGCTCCCCCGTTTCTCCTGATGTAGGATCGTCAGCCTGGATGTGATCGCGCTCTCATGGCGCTCGTCCCGGAACGCGACCTGCACCTTATGCGTATCGCTCTTCAGTTCATCCAGCTCCTTCTCGATCAACAGCTCGCCGTTGTGCATGATGCCGACATGATCGCACAGATCCTCCAGCTCGCGCAGATTATGCGAGGATATAACGGCGGTCAGCCCGCGCTCCGCAACCTCTTGAAAAAGCACGTTCTTGACCAGTCTGCGCATCACCGGATCGAGACCGTCCAGCGGCTCATCCATGATCAGCACATCGGGCATGCAGCTCAGCGCAAGCCAGAACGCCGCCTGCTGGCGCATTCCTTTGGACATGCGGTTCAGCTTGCGCTTGACGTCCAGCGGGAACAGCTCCCCAAGCTCTCTGAAGCGATTGCCGTTCCAGCCCTCATAGACCGATTCGTAGAACCGGGCCATCTGATGAATTGTAGCCTGCGGAAAAAAATAAGGATAATCGGGCATAAACCACAGTCTGCGCTTGATATCCGGGTTCTCGTACACCGGCGCTCCATCCATCAGCACGGTTCCCGTGTCCGGCCGGTAAATGCCTGCAGCAGTCTTCAGCAGCGTCGTCTTGCCTGCGCCGTTCGAGCCGAGCAGTCCGAATATGCTCCCTTTATGTATGTTCAAAGTGACGCCGGCGACCGCCTGACGGTCCTGAAATCTTTTGCTGACTTCACGAATTTCAATCATCTCCGCTCTCCTCTCCTCTCTTCTCCGACGCTTCCCGGTACAGCTCCCCGATCTCCGCATCTGTAAAGCCCAGGTAGACGGCTTCCGCCATCAGGCGCAGCAGCTCGCCCCGCAGCTCGGCCCGCTTGATTGCAAGACTTCCCTGCTGTGCCGGGGAGACGAAGCTTCCTTTGCCCGGACGGGAGTAAGTATAGCCTTCCCGCTCCAGCTCCCGGTAAGCCTTCTGGATCGTATTCGGGTTGACGGTGAGCTGCGCCGACAGCGTCCGCACCGACGGCAGCTGCTCGTCGGGTCTCAGAATGCCGTACAGGATCATTTCCTTAATCTTGTCCGTGAGCTGCTCGTAAATTGGCTTCCGGCTGCGGATATCCAGCTCGAACACGGTCAATTCCCCCTTCCTCTCATCTGCAGGACCGTATCGGACCCGCGGAGCAAGTGTGTTAACTGTACTATATTAAATAATACAGTTGTCCGTCAAGAAAAAATCCCCGTCTGCGCAATCCTGCGCTTACGGGGATGGAATCCTACGATATAACTGGTGATCAATCGGGAGCAGCCGTGCGGCGCCCTTTGCCCGCCGCACGGCTGCTCACCGGCATGGCTGGTTCTGGTTGTTAGCCAACAGATCCTTACTGCCGGCTGCTGGAAAAGCCAATGCGCTGTGCTATATGCTTTATGCCTCATGCGCTGTGTTTCACGCTCTATGCTTCATGCTCTATGCTCCATGCTCCATGCTCTGTGCTCCATGCTTCATGCTATATGCTTCATGCTCTATGATATCTCGCTCTCTGCGGCGGGGTTGATCTCACGGCGGCCCCGGCGGTATGGCCGGTCGCTGATCAGCGCAAACGCGATGCCGGGAAGCAGCAGCAGCGAAGCGAAAGCGAAGGTGCGGCCGAAGCCTTGGACGGCCGCTTCCTTCAGCCCGGTCGAGACCCGGCCGGTGAGCTTCTCCGCATCCGCCGCCTGGGCGGGGATCGCCTGCTCCAGAGCGGCCCGCTGCGCAGGCGCAAGGCTGGCGGCAGCGCTTCGCAACTGCTTCTCGACCGCCTGCGCGGTCTGCCCCGGCGACGGAGCAGCGGAGGCATCCGCCGCGGCGGCGCCGGCGTCCTTCAGCGAAGCCAGCAGCGCCTCCTTCACAGGAGGAAGCAGAACGGTGTCCTCGCTGACGATCCGGACCGCGCTGGCCTGTGCCGGCTTCATCTCATCCGCAATATTCTGCTGCAGGAGAGTGACGACGATGGCAACGCCGAGCACGCTGCCCAGCGCCTTGGTCATATTCGTTACGCCGGAGGCGATGCCGACCTTGTCCTCCGGCACATTCCGGACTGCGGACGACATGACCGGCGCCATCGTCAGCCCTATGCCGAGCCCTGCGAAGGCAAGCCGCAGCAGAACGGCGCCTACCGGCGAATTCGCCTCAAGTCCGCTAAGCGAGTACGTGGCGCCGGCTATAACGGCCACACCCGCGGCGGCAAACCACCGGCTGCCGTACTTTCCGGACAGCGGGCCGCACAGCGCCGAGGTCAGCGTGGAGCCGATGGCCATCATCGACAGAATCAGTCCGGCCTTCAGCTCCGTCATTCCCATCATCCTCGTCAGGAAGAACGAGGTCAGCAGCGAAACGTTCATCAGTCCCGCTCCGACGATCAGCAGGGTAAGCGATGCACCATTGAACGACTTGATCTTCAGCAGCTCAAGCGGGAGCATTGGCTCCTTCCTTCTACGCTCGGCCAGCAGGAAGAACAGCAGGCTGAGCAGTCCGGCGGCGAACAGAATGAGGATGGCAGGCGAGGTCCAGCCCCAGTCCGATACCCGGATCAGTCCATATACGATACAGAACAGGCTGGCCGTAATCCAGAAGGTTCCCGCAAGGTCAATCCGCCGCCCGGCCGTTTCATCCTTCGATTCCCGGATGAACAGCGGCGTCAGAATGAGGCTCAGTACCCCGAGAGGCACATTGACGTAGAATATCCACTGCCACCCCAACTGGTCCATCAGCAGTCCGCCTAGCGCCGGTCCGCTGGCCGCAGCAAGCCCCGATACCGCGCCCCATATGCCGATGATCGCACCATGCATCTCCTTGGGAAACGTCGTCGTTGTGAGCGGAATCGTCACCGGCACAATGATCGCCCCGGCCAGCCCCTGGACAACCCGCAGCGCGATCAGAATACCGAGAGTCGGCGCAAATCCTGCAAGCAGTGAGGTTAGCGTGAATAGCGCGATGCCGATCATGAATACCTTGCGCCGCCCGAACTGGTCCGCCAGCCGGGACGCCGTCAGGATGAGTACGGCGAACGCCAGATTGTAGCCGTTCATCACCCAGGAAATGTCGCTGACATTTCCGCCGAAATAACGCGTCATCTCCGGCAGGGCGATATTGACGATTGTCGTGTCCAGCAGCGCCATAAAAAAACCGAGTATGATGGCGGTGAACGCCATCACTCTGGCTGTCTTCTCATTCATTTTCATAATCACTCCTCAAATAAATGTGAACTATAGTTCATGTTCTTGATTATATGAACCTTAGTTCATGTTTGTCAACGATAAATATGAACTTCAGTTCAACTTTTATTGACAGCGGTTGCTTCCATACTTAAAATCGAATCAAGGAGGGTTTGAACGTGAAGGACAGCGAAGAACTCATACAGGACAAGACGAGACAACCGCAGCAGGACCGCAGCATCCGCACCAAGGAAGCGATCGTGCAGGCGGCGTCCCGGCTTTTTTCGGAGAAGGGGTATCACGGAACCAATACGAAGCAGATTGCCGCTGCTGCAGGCGTATCCACCGGCAGCTTCTATTCCTACTATACGGATAAGCGCGCCGTCTTCATGGAAGTGCTGAAGATCAACGGCGAGGCTATTCATGCGCATGTTGATGAGACAGTCGCGAAGCTCAATCTTCATCATGCGGACAAACGGGAGATCATTTCCGGGTTGATCGACGCTCTCGTTAAGGCTCATGCTCCCTATATCACCTTCCACCGTGAGCTGTCAGCCATGACGGCATCGGACGTGGAAGTCCAGGAAATTATGGAGATTCAGTACGATCAGGCCAGACGCAAGACGCTGGAGGTGTTGAAGATGAGCGAGCCGGAGCTTCGCGTTCGCGATCTGGAGGCTGCGGCCGCCGTTATGTTCGAAGCGGTGAACAGCGCCGTTGACCGCATGGTTTTCTTCCGGAGCGGCATCGACCCGGAACGGATCAAAGCCGAGCTGACCGATATGCTGGTCATTTATGCTTTCGGGGAATAGGGCCCTTGCCGGAGCCATGCCGGTTACGGTCAGGCGGGTAGCTTATCCCCTCTCTCATTGGCGGTACACACAAAAAACGTTCCCGAACCGCATAGCGGCCGGGAACGTTTTTTGTGCTGCAAATTATTATACATCCAAATTATCGTACATCTTTCCAGAAGTTAACCGGGGTGAGATCGGATGTGATGATTTCGAATTGATACCCATGGGATTGGAGATAATCCAGTATACGAGGCAGAACGTTAGGAGTGGTCTTCTGATCATGCATCAGAATGACCGGCGCCGTTCCGCTCTTCTGGAGCTTAGTCAGCTGGTTGACCACCCCCCGGTAGATCGATCCGCTGTCGCTCTTGTACTTCCAGTCAAGGGAGTCGATGTTCCAGTCCCACAGACGGTAACCATCAGACAGCACCTTGTCGCGAAACGCGCTCGTGAAATAGGGCTTGCTGCCGTAAGGCGTCCGGATCAGCCGGGTCGTTACGCCCGCAGCCTTCTTCAGAGCAGCGTTGTCCTGATTCATTTCATTCAGAGCCGCTGCTGGCGAAGCATAGAACTTGTTCTTCACATGGCTCATGCCGTGAAGGCCGAGCCCATGATCGCCTGCGACCATGCGCTTAACCTGTGACGGATATTTCCCGATGTTCGGACCCAGCATGAAGAATGTTGCCTTCGCTCCATGCTTATCCAGAATATCGAGCAGCCTGCCTGTGTTGGCGGACGGTCCGTCGTCGAATGTCAGATAGACGGTCTTGGCTGTCGGCTTCGGGGTACTTGGCTTCGGAGTGCTCGGCTTCGGCTGCGCAGCACCTGCGGATGGCAGTGTCGGAGCTTTAGGCTTCAATTTATCCTGATACTTCGAAGCGAAAGCTTTGTCATCCAGCTTCTGAGAACCGTCCATCAGCCTAAGCACATACAATTCGGGCTTGTAGGATACGGAATACCCAAGCAGCGTCGCTGCTTTGAGCGGGACCATAAGACTGCCGCCGCGCACAAAGGTAGTCACCGCCATCTCCGTTCCGTTACCGGCGATCGCCTTGTTTCCTCCGGTGATCCTCAGACTGCCGGAATCTCCGGACAGCAGCAGATCTTGAGGCGTCCCCCCCAGCTTCAGCTTCAACTGCTCCGCCATCGACCGAAGCGGGATGTAGTAGGTGTTGTCCACGGCCGTTGCTTCCACATCGGTCAGCGTGTCATTGATCCCAAGCTTCAGACCCGTGCTCCCGACGGCCCAGGCGGAGGATGCCATTCCCAGCAGCAGCATACAAATAAGTGCGGTAATTCCAAACTTCCTGAACAATTTCGGCAAATCTCCTGTCTATGTAGTTTTGATCTCTCCTCCACCTACGATATCACAAATGAAAAGTGGTAAATTTGAGAGAATGTAACCGACAGGGCAAAATTTTGTTACTTTTCCGTATGAAAAAGCGATGGTCCTCCGGCTGATATTTGTGACAAAGTTAGCAACAATTTTAGAATTATGAACAAAATATGAACGATATAAAATTGCCGCAATATAGCGCTTTTCGAGTGATTTATATCATATTTTTATTGTTTTTGTGATACAATTTACACAGAATGTTAACACAACGTTCATTTTATTGGATTTATATAGGAATAAAAAGATAATTTGGTTTTTGCATTGTGTTTAAGGAATTTTTAATATAGATACAGGTTGATGTTTTCCGGTTAATTAGAACCAGTATTAAAGGAAAGGAGTTCATCATGAACAAAAAGGGGCCGTTATACGCATTGCTTTTCAGCCTTGTTCTGCTGCTTCCCGGATGCAGCTCGCTTACGGTGCTGAATCCGAAGGGGCCGGCGGCTAGAACGCTGTCCGACACGATCATCCTGTCCATCCTCACGATGCTCGGAGTCCTGGCTGTGGTCTACATCCTCTACATTATCATGTTAGTGAAGTATCGTGCAAAAAAGAGCAACGAAGGATACATTCCACCGCATGAGGAAGGAAATAAATGGCTGGAGACGCTCTGGATCGCCATCCCGGTCATTATCGTCGCATTCCTGTCGGTTGTAACCGTTAAAACGACGAACGCCGTGGAAAATGTGCCTGCGGATTACAAAGACCAGAAGCCGCTTGTCATTTATGCGTCAGCTTCGAACTGGAAATGGCATTTCAGCTATCCGGAGGAAGACATTGAGACCGTCAATTACGTCAACTTCCCCGTGAACCGTCCGGTAGAGTTCCGGCTCTATTCCTTCGGACCGATCGCGAGCTTCTGGATTCCGCAGCTTGGCGGACAGAAGTACGCCATGAGCGACATGGTCACTTACCTGAATCTCGCTGCTGACGTCCAGGGGGATTTCCTGGGAAGAAACACGAACTTCAGCGGTAAAGGCTACGCCCAAATGGAATTCACCGCCCGCTCCATGAGCAGCGATGATTACGACAAGTGGGTGAAGGATGTTAAGGGAACCGCTCAACCACTGACTGAAGACCGGTTCAAGACGCTGCTGGCAACCGCCCATGTCGGGCAGGAAACCTACTCGTCGAATCACCTGAGCTTCAGCCCGCCTCCTGGCGAGCACAGCGAGCATATGGACGGAGATCACAGTGGTATGGATATGGATAACGGCAGTATGGAGCATCAGGACAATAAGGATGTACATCCTTCTCCCGCTACAACCGAAGATTCCGAATTCGACAGCAGCCCGGCTCCCGTATTGAGTTCTCCACTGCCCAGCTCTCCAGTAGATGAGCAGACTCATCAGGATCACAACTAGCATTAGACTTACTCGAACAACCCGAAAGGAGTCCTCCCAATGAATTTTGATTTGGAGAAATTCAAGGTTCACGGCGAGCCCCTGATCTACGGTGCGATGGTCAGCATTGCACTCGCATCGATCGCGATCGTCGTCGGTTTAACCGTTACCAAAAGATGGGGCTGGCTATGGCGGGAATGGCTGACAACCGTTGACCATAAACGGATCGGCGTCATGTACATTCTGTCCGCCCTGCTCATGCTCTTCCGCGGAGGCGTCGACGCTCTGATGATGCGTCTGCAGACCGCCGCCCCAGATATGAAGTTTTTGGACGCCCAGCACTATAATGAGGTGTTTACGACTCATGGCCTTATTATGATTTTGTTCATGGCGATGCCTTTTATCATCGGCCTTATGAACGTTGTCATTCCGCTGCAGATCGGCGCCCGCGACGTGGCTTTCCCGCGTCTGAACGCGGTCAGCTTCTGGCTCTTCTTCTTCGGCGCGATGCTGCTGAACATTTCGTTCGTCATCGGCGGATCGCCTGACGCTGGCTGGTCGGCTTACTTCCCTTTGGCGAGCAATGAATTCAGCCCGACCGTCGGCAACAACTATTATGCCATCGCCCTGCAGATTGCCGGTATCGGTACGCTGATGACAGGCGTCAACTTCATCGTGACAATCCTGAAGATGCGCGCCCCTGGCATGACGCTGATGAAAATGCCGATGTTCACCTGGTCCATTCTCATCACCAGCGTAATCATCGTCTTCGCCTTCCCGGTTCTGACCGTTGCTCTGGCGCTGATGATGTTCGACAGGCTGTTCGGCTCCCAATTCTTCACAATGGCCAACGGCGGCATGGATATGCTGTGGGCGAACCTGTTCTGGGTATGGGGCCATCCGGAGGTCTACATCGTTATTCTGCCGGCCTTCGGTATATACAGTGAAATTATCGCAACCTTCTCGAAAAAGAACCTGTACGGCTACACCTCGATGGTTGCCAGTATGCTGCTCATCTCTCTCTTGTCCTTTGTCGTGTGGGCGCATCACTTCTACACGATGGGTCAAGGCGTTATGGTCAACGGCTTCTTCTCCATCACCACGATGGCGATCGCCGTGCCGACAGGGGTTAAGATATTCAACTGGCTCTTTACCTTGCGAAAAGGGCGAATCAGCTTCACGACGCCGATGCTGTACTCGCTTGCCTTTATCCCGATTTTTACAATCGGCGGTGTAACAGGCGTCATGCTGGCTATGGCCAGCGCCGATTATCAGTACCATAACACGATGTTCCTTGTAGCGCATTTCCACTACGTTCTGATTCCGGGCGCGGTGTTCGCCGTTATCGCCGGTTTCCACTACTGGTGGCCGAAGGTTTTCGGCTTCCGTCTGAACGAACGGATTGGCAGACATTCCTTCTGGTGGATCGTGGTATCCTTCAACGTCACCTTCTTCCCGCTGTTCATTCTCGGCCTGAAGGGCATGACGCGCCGGATGTACACGTATTCGCCGGAGACCGGCTTCGGTCCGCTTAACATGCTTTCTTTTGTCGGAGCGCTCGGCCTTGCCATCGGCTTTGTCCTTCTCGTCTACAATATTTACTGGAGCACACGCTATATGCCGCGCGACGAGAACGGAGATCCGTGGGGTGCCCGTACGCTCGAATGGGCGACGCACAGCCCGGTTCCGGAATACAACTTCGCGATTGAGCCAAAAGTCAGCACCCGCGATCCGTTCTGGGCAGCCAAGATCGACAAGAAGCCTTTGTTCGAAGGCCAGATTACGAAGATTCACATGCCGAACAACACCGGCAAACCGTTTGTACTCGGCGTCATCTTTTTCCTGGCCGGATTCTTCATGGTATTCAGCATGTGGATCCCGGCAATCGTTACCGGCGTGGCCATCCTGATTACACTGGCCGCCATGTCCTTTGAACAGGATCACGGCCGTTATATTTCCGCAGCCGAGGTCACGCGGACAGAACAGAAATTGGGGGGGAGAACGGTATGAAAGTAGACGCCTCCAAACCGCTTGAATACTCAACACATGAGAACAGCAACCGCATTTTCGGCTTCTGGGTGTTCCTGGGAGCGGAAATTGCGCTGTTCGCCACTCTCTTTACCGTATACTTCGTTCTGGTGAACCGCTTCGCGTCGGGACCGAACGGCGCCGAGCTGTTCGAGATCGGACCGGTGCTTATTGAGACGTTCTTGCTGCTCACCAGTTCCTTTACCATCGGCCTGGCCATCCACGCGATGCGCCACGGCTACAAGCGTGCCGTGATTGTGTTCTTCGCCATCACGCTGCTGATGGGTCTCGGCTTCCTGGGCATCGAAATCTCGGAATTCGTCACCTATGTGAACGAAGGCGCCACGCTGCAGACCAGCGCTTTCCTGTCCAGCCTGTTCGTGCTTCTCGGCACTCACGGCGCTCACGTAACCTTCGGCTTCCTGTGGGGAACCGGCATCTTGATTCAGATTTGGCGCAGAGGCCTCAACCCGGCTGTCGCCAACAAATCGTTTATCTTCTCGCTGTACTGGCACTATTTGGACGTTGTCTGGATCTTCATCTTCAGCTTCGTCTACCTGAAAGGACTGATGTAACATGTTGAAGACGTTGTTTCCCATTCGCCATGTGATAGGCTACATCGCCTCTTTGGTCCTTTCCGCCGCCGCGTTGGCCGTCATCTATGGCGATTTCTCCCATGGGACCAACATGGCGATTCTCATCATTACAGCGGTAATCCAGGCTTCCCTGCAGCTCTTCCTCTTCATGCATATCGGCGAATCCGCCGACACCAAGAAAGAGCTGTACATCAACATCGCGTACGCCTTGTTCGTTGGCCTGGTCACCATCTTCGGAACCATGTTCATCTTCGTATGGGGCTGGTACAAGTAAGGTGCAGCTTCATTTCTCAGCAACAAGCGTCCCTTCCGCTTCGGCGGGGGGACGCTTTTTTTGTGGAGCACCGGATAAACAGGCAACCGTCTCCCTATACTAAAGGAACATTACAGGAGGTGAATGGCATGCCCAAGAATAGCGCCGATCCCAAGAAGGACCGCTCAAATAACCGGGCCGACGTCAAGGACAGCCCGCATAACTACGACCATTTTACCGAGGAGCATCCGACGCTGAAAGGCAGCAAGTCAGCCGATTATCCGGCCAGCCTGAACGGCTTCCCGAAGAATGAAAGTTAGCTTCTGAGTTGAATGGCGGGCCGTCTTCCGGAGCGTGGTACCTTAAGGGAGCGGCTCCGCTCTAAGGCTATTGGCCAAGCTCAAGCACCATCAAATCCTCATCGTAGTAAATGCCGCCCGTCTTCAGCGCCTTCCGTTCCACTCCGTACACTTGAAAGCCGACCGACCGGTACAACCGGCGCGCTGGCTCATTGTCCGACACCACAGTTAGATTCAGGCGTTCCACGCCTTCGCAATCCTCCGCTCTTGTGATCAACTCCAGCAGCAGTGACTTGCCGATTCCATGTCCCCGAACCTCCGGTGAGGTGTACATGCCATACAGATTGGCTTTATGAGAAGTCTTGGTGCCGGGTTCCCGCACAAAGGTAACGATGGCGGCGAGCCGACTCTCTGCAAAAGCGCCCAGTACAAATTTCTCGGTGGATGGGGCGATTCGTTCTCTTACGGTATCCATGGAAAAAGCCGCTTCCCGCTCATAGGTCGAGCCGAAGGCCGCAGGGCTGAGAGTCAAAGCGCGCAGCCGCAATTCCTGATACGCTCCAGCATCCGATTCGTCAAGAACCCGGATATTCAGGTTATTCATTGTTGCCATGCCCCCTTTCGTTACTCCGCTTTACAAAGACCAGCGAATGACCGCTCCCGCGTAGACAAGGCCTCCTCCGAAGCCGAACAGCAGCAGCTTGTCATCCTGCTTAACGCGTCCGTCCTTGACGGCCAAATCCAGCGCAAGCGGTATGGACGCCGCCGACGTATTCCCGAAGAGCTCCAGACTCAGCAGCGTGCGTTCAAGCGGAAATCCGCTGCGCTCGCAGATGGATTCGATCATCCGCAGATTGGAGCTGTGCGGCACGAACCAGTCGATTCCGTCTACGGCTGTTCCCGCAGCTTCAGCAAGCCGCTTCGTTCCCGCCGTAACCGTCTGAACAGCCCAGCGGTATACCTCACGGCCGTTCTGATAGAAATATCCGGCCGGATCAAAATCGATTCCGTCGAGCGACTTCGCCAGCCCGGCGCGGCGGATGACCGTTCCGCCCGAGCCGTCCGAGCCGAGATCGCTGGCCAGTACGCAGGAGGCGTCCGGAGCAAGTGTCCGCTCCATCAGCACGGCCCCGGCACCGTCGCCGAACAGAATACAGGAAGAGCGGTCGGTATAGTCCGTAATTTTGCTCATGCTATCGCCGGCGGCCACCAGAATTTTGCGGAAGGCTCCGGAGCGGAGCAGGCCGTCTGCCATAACAAGCCCGTACACAAAGCCTGCGCAGGTCGCATTGAGGTCAACGGCGCCCGCCTTCTCGATCCCGAAATGGCGCTGAAGCAGGCAAGCTGTTCCCGGGAAGGGAAAATCGGGAGTATGAGTGCACATCAAAATCAGATCGGCGTCGGTCACATCCACTCCGAAGCGGTCAATCATATTTTGCACGGCGGCAGCGGCCATATGGCTCGTAAACTCCTGTTCTCCGGTAATCCGGCGTTCACGGATTCCGGTCCGTGTGACAATCCATTCATCATTGGTATCTACCATAGCCTCCAGATCGGCATTGGTCAATTTTCTCTCGGGTACATAGGTTCCGATTCCCGTAATGGCGGAGCCAAATGGACTAAATGCTTGCATGAGTTCTCCTCCTGTTCACGATTTGCCAAATCATCCTCAAAGATATTGATACTTGATATTAGTACCTGGTACTAATTCTAACAACCTCAATTTACACCGCTTATGAGGCTCTGTCAAGCTGCTAGTTCAAATGCAAAAAGCCTGCTGAAAACAGGTTTCAGCAGGCTTTTGTGAATTTCGATTTTTCTCCGGAATGAGATACCCCATGGGCCCCCGGAAGTACATGCAGTCTACAGCTTGAATTCCGAAAGCTCCTTCTGCAGTCCCTCGGCGACTGTCGCCACATAGCGGGCGGAACTGGACATCTCCTCCATGGCCGACATCTGTTCCTGGCTGGACGCGCTGACATCCTCGACGCCTGCCGCCCCTTTCTGGGTGACCTCATTTACCATGTTCATGACTTCGACCAGATCGCCGCATTCGCTGTACACATGGGAGACCGATTTGTTCATCTTCTCCATCTGGCGGATGGCATCCTCAATGGAGGCGACGATTTGAGCGAAGGCTTCCGCAATCTCGCGGCTTCCCTCCACACCTTCCGACGCCAGCCTTGCCCCGCCAGCCATCGACTCCACTGCTTCGCGGGTCTGCTGCTGGATCTGAGTAATGATGTCGGTAATATGCAGAGAGCTGTTGGCGGTCTCTTCGGACAGCTTGCGAATTTCTCCCGCCACGACAGCGAAGCCCCGGCCCGCTTCGCCCGCTCTGGCCGCCTCAATGGAGGCATTGAGCGAGAGCAGGCTTGTCTGTCCCGCGATACCGTTAATAGTCGTAATGATCTCGCTGATTTGATCGGACAGCCTCGCCAGTGAAACGATGGTGTCCTGCGACTGTATCATGCTCGTATTGATCTCGGTCATCTGCTCCGACACCCAGGCAACCTTCTCCGCCCCCCGGTCGGCAGAATTCGAAGCCAGCGCCATCAGCTCCGACATCTGCCCCGTACCTGTCTGGACCGAATCGATATCCTCCGCCATTGCCTGGACAGATGCGTTGGTCTCTGCGATGGCGTTCACCTGGACCTCAAAGCCCGTTGCAAGCTCGGAAGCGGTCGAAGCAATCAAATTGGATGCAAGCGACGTCTGTTCGGAGCTAGCGCTCATCTGCTCGGATGAGGCGGACAAGGTCTCGGCGCTCTCCGAAACGCTGTGAAGCATCCGGCGCAGACTCTCCATCATCGTATTGTAAGACTGGATAATCTGGCCGATTTCATCTCTCGACGAATACGACGACATAGCCGTAAGATCGCCCTTCTCCGCCCGGCTCATCAAGTTCCGCAGTTCAGCCAGCGGCTTGGTGATAAGCCCCAAGATGAGACGGGAGGCCGCCATGCTGATCAGCACATACACCGCGATCATAATGATATTGATGTTCCTCGCCCGTTCAGCCTGTGAGGAAGCAGCCTCATACGTATTCTCCGCAGCCTGCTGAAGCTGGCTGCCGATATCGTTCAGGAGACCGAACATTTTGTCATTCAGCGTGTTGAACTCGCCCGAGTACAGCTTGTAAGCCTGGGCATTCTGATTGGCCTTGCCGAATACGATAATCTGCTCCCGCTTGGCGCGGTATTCCGGCAGCAGAGATTCATATTCCTTCAGCTTCTGCGAGATGACCGCATTGTCCCAGCTGAGCTGCTTCAGCTTCTTGGTCACTTCGTCGTTGCCCGCTATCTTGGCTTCGATATCATTCGTAAGCTTATCATTGGTTGCCAGATCCTCGGTCAGCAGAAGCGCCAGTACATCGGACTTAATCATTTCATTGTTCAGACGAATCTGTGAAACCCACTGTGCAGGCAGCAAGTTATGCTGATATATATCCTTGGAACGGCCGGCCAGCTGTTGGCCTGTGAGCGTGCCCGATATTCCCACACTGAGCAGAGACAGCAGCACAATGATCGTGAGCAGCCACATTTTTGTTCTTAATTTTAAATTTTTCATAGTTTGCCTGATCCTCGCCTTCCCGGATGAACTTTTCTCCTTTCTTTTTTATCGGCGATTGAGACAGTTTAAATGAATGATACTAAAATTTGGATAATATCAGGAAATATAACACGATTTTTAAGGGAAGATTTGACATTCTCATCATCAAAAAAACCGGGAGAACCTCTCCCGGCTTGCACACTATGGCTCCCGTTTTAACGCAGCAGCCCGTATTTTTGGCGAAAACGCTCCAGCACCTTGATCCACCCTCCCGCCAAAATGGACAGGAAGATGACGTTCGATATCGCATGCGCCAAGTCAAAATAAAAACTCTGGGCATATACCGTCAGCACCAGCCCCCAGCTGAACGCATCCGGGAGCCCGATCAGGGTCCAGATATTCATAATCCAGCCGAACAGAAATCCCCATACAAAACCGAATGTCAAAAGTCCAAGGCGGCTTCTCATAAATCCGGTATTCCGCAGCCAGCCGGCGGTCAGCCCGACCATGCCCCAGGCGAACATCTGCCAAGGCGTCCAGGGTCCCTGTCCGAAATACAGATTGGAGACGAGTGCCGACACCGCCCCGATCACAAAGCCCGCCTCAGCTCCAAATACATAAGCGGATAAAATAACAATGGCCGATACCGGCTTGACGCTCGGCAGGGCGGCGAACGGAATGCGGCTTACAGCGGCGACTGCTGCGAGAACCGCAAGGAGAACCAGCTCGCGGGGCTCCAGCTTGCGGCGCTCCAGCCGAAGGAACAGCGGCAGCATGGCTGCGATTAGCAGCACGAAGCTGAGCAGGAGATAATGCCGGTCCTTCAGTGCAGAGGAGAGCGCCAGACCTCCGATGAACAGTCCCAGGCCGATCAGAAGCGGCAGGCGGAGCTTCACCATCGCGCCATCACATCCTCAACCGTCAGCGCTTCAGGCAGCCAGTCGCGCACGATCCGGCCAACGGCTGTCGTGTAGAAATAATTGGCGCCGAAAAAAGCGGACGGCGTTCCTTCCGCCGCTATACCGCCGTCAAACAGCATGGCACAGCGTGTGGCGCAGCGGGCCGCGAATTCGACATCATGCGTAACTATAGTAACATTCCGGCCCTCCAAGGCGAGAGCGCCCAGCAGCTCCGCCAGCTCCTCCTTGGCTGACGGGTCCAGCCCTTTGGTCGGCTCATCCAGCAGCAGAATATCCGGACGCAGCAGCAGCACCAGGGCAAGCGCAGTCCGCTGCTGCTCGCCCCCGCTAATATCCTGCGGATGGCTGTCCAGCACGCCGCCAAGCCCCAGCTTATCCGTCAAAGCACTGATTTCCCGTTCCCCCTCCGCCGCCGACAGACCCGCATAGCGGGCCATATGCACCAGCTCCTCCGCCACCGTATCGTGGCTGAAGTAGAGCAGCGGGTTCTGCGCCAGATAGCCCGCCGTCATGCCGCTCCCCGGCTTCAGACGTCCGCGCTGCGGCTTAAGCAGACCGGCCATTACTTGAAGCAGTGTCGATTTGCCGGCCCCGTTGCCGCCGAGAATTGCGGTGAGCTCGCTTCTGTATAGGGAGAAATCCAGCTTCCGCAGAACCTCAGGGCCGTCCTTCTCATAGCGGAACGAAATTCCCCGGCATTCGAGCAGCGGCTTCGAAGCAGTGATGCCCCTATCCGCACTTCCGGCCGCGCCATGAAGTGCGGCGGGTCCGGGCGAAGATAGGCTGATGGCCGAAGCCGCTTCCGGCTGGAGACGGCGGCTTACGGCGGCTTCGCCAAGCCAGCGTTTGCCTTCGCGGACGGTCAATGGAACCTGATCCGGCCGACGGTCGTCCGGCTCTGGAGACAGCGCCAGGAACAGGCGCGACGCCGACGGAAGGTACGGCTCCAGCCCCTTCCCTGCCTCCCGGCCGCTGGCAAGCACCAGCTCCCGGGGAGTGCCGCAGGCGGCAAGCCTGCCTTCCTCCATGACCAGAACCCGGTCTGCGAGCGGCATCGCCTCCTCCAGGCGGTGTTCGCTCAGGATAATCGTCATCGACAATTCCTCGTTCAGCCTCCGCAGCAGATGGATGAACTCCCGGGACGCCACAGGATCGAGCTGGGATGTCGGTTCATCGAGCAGCAGCAGCCGGGGGTGAAGCAGCAGCACGGAAGCAAGATTGACCAGCTGCTTCTGGCCGCCAGACAGCTCGTGAACCGGCTTATAGAGCAGCGGCTCCAGATTGAACAATCCGGCGAACTCCGCCAGTCTGCTGCGCATCACGGAAGGCGGCAGCCCCATATTTTCCATAGAGAAAGCCAGCTCCTGCCATACGGTCTCCATGACAATCTGCGCATCCGGATTCTGAAAGACCATGCCAATCTCGCCGGCGGCCGTCTCGGGCGGAAGCTCGCCAAGCTCCATCCCCCTGTACAGCACGGTTCCGCTCTTCTCCCCGACCGGTGCAAGCTCCCGTTTGAGATGCCGAAGGAGCGTCGTCTTCCCGCTGCCCGAAGGCCCGCAGAGAACGATGAACTCCCCTTCCTCTATTCCGAACGATATTCGGTCCAATGAAGGCCGGGACGCTTCGGGATAGCGGAACGAAAGCTCCTGCGCCCGGAGTATTTCCATAACCAGATCTCCTTCCCTTCCACCCACAGCGGAAGCATCGTAAATAAGCAAAAGGCGGCGTACATCCCCGCTTCGGCATATGTAAACATATGGGGACGCATCCGGGGATAGATCATGATATATCCGAATCCTTCGTACCAGCCCCACACAATGCCGGCAGCCGTGGCTCCCAGCACGATCAGAGCCGCCCGGTCCCGGCGCTCCAGCCGGTGAACCGAATAGGAGCTGCGGCGGCGTATTCCATAGCCGCGGGCTTTCATGGAGTCCGCAGTCTGCAGCGCCTCCTCCAGCGACCAGCTCAGGAGCGTCTTCAGCAGCGTCATGCCGCTTGACATGCGGGCGCGGAGGCTGCCTTTAGCCACAGTAATCCCCCGCGCTCCCTGAATAAGCGTGATCTTCGCAAGCCGCCGCTGAAAGAGCGGCACGAAGCGGAGCGTCATCAGCGCGAGCAGGGCGGTTGTGGGGGCCGCCGAGCCGAACAAATACAGGAAACGGTCCGGTGTCACCGTGTAGTTGTAAGACAGAAACAAAATAACCACCGACAGCAGCACAAGCATCATCATGAGCCCGTAGAGCACAGCCTCAAGCGTAATGGGCTGGTCCATAAAATAGAACAGAATGACGGCGCCCCGATGCGAGAACAGCGGATTGAGCAGCGCGGCAGGTACTGCGACGATCAGGACAAAGGGAAGACTCCGTACCAGCGTTCTCCCCTGCCCCTGTAGAACGAGCAGCCCGGTCAGAGCTGCGATTTCCGTAACCAGAAACAGCGGGTGGAAGAGCAGCAGCGTGAACGCCAGCAGACCGGCGTAGTAGACGATCGTCACCGCCGGGTGCATAGACCGGAAGCCGCTCATCTTGGAGCTCCCAGGTCTTTGCCCATATCCAGCGTGTACAGCCAGTCGAGCTTATCCCCCGGAGAGAGGCGGTACGCCCCTGCGCTTTCGCTCGGGAATTCACCGTTCACCCGGTACATCCAGCCGCTCTCCGCACCCCGGTCCTGCTCATACAGATTATCGATCCCCCGGACATAGCTGAAGGCCTTGGCTCCGCTGTACTCCATCTGGATTTTGCGGGCGCGGGTGGCCCGCTTCAGTACCTCCAGTGCCGTATCTCCCTCCTGCACATCGACTGCGGTCGGCGGCAGAATCGTTCCGGTCTGGTCGTCGCCTATGATCGACATGGTAACGGACGTCGCCTTGGGCGAGGGGGATGGCGCCGGAGCCTGGGACGGCTTGGCCGTGGCCGCCGGCTTCACGGTGCCGGCGGAAGCTTGCGCCGAGGCGGCGGGCTTCGCCGCCGCCGATGCCTTGGGCGCCGCGCTGCCGGCCGGCGCGCTCTTGCCCGGGCCGTCAGTTCCGGCCCGGAGGGATGCCGCCGGCGCTGTGCCTGCGGCGGCGGTTCCGACTCCCGGCTGCGCAGCGCCGGGAGCTGATGACGGCCGGGCGGTCGCCGCCCCGGCCGAGGCTTCTGCGGCCGCTGGCGTTCCGGCGGCCGCTGTCACGCCCGGCGAGGCATCCGCGCCGGGCACGGAGCCGGCTTCCGGCGAAGCGGAAGCCGGCTCCAATGCGCCGCCGATATCCTCGGCGGCGGCGGTCTGGGCGGCGGGCGGCGCACTGCCCGCCGGGGCCGCGCCGCGGTCCGAAGCGCAGCCGGACAGCAGGGCGGCGGACAGCAGCAGCACCGGGAGCAGTCTTGCACTGGCTTGACGGAACGTAATCCTCATCGTTGACCTGCACCTCCATTAAACGGGAAAGAACGGGGGCACTCTTGCCTCCCCCGTTCGATGTGGAATGTAATTGGCGCGCGGGCGCCGCCAAGGTTCCGGCGGCGATCCGCACCTTCGAATATTTGAATACTCCTGCTCGGAAGAGCGGGACTGCCCTGAGCTTAAAGTTTGACTTCTTGCTTAAGGTTAAGGCTTAAGGCAATCTGGAGGCTACAACAGCCGCCATTTCGCGCGTCACCAGACCCTGCGGATCAAAGGCCGAGCCGATGCCGGTCATGTAGCCTTTTTCCGTCATGGCGTTCACGGCGTTCAGCGCGTACGAACTGATTTTGCCGCTGTCGGTGAAAGTGGTCTTCGTCAAAGGAGACAGCTTGTAAGCCCGCGCAATCATGACCGCCATATCCTGGCGGGTAATGTACGCGTCCGGCTTGAAGGATGTCGTGGTTACGCCGCCGATCAGGCCGAGCGCTTTCGCTTTCACAACATAACCATAATACCACGAACCGGCCTTCACGTCGCTGAAGCTTGCGGTGCCGGAAGCTGACGGTTCATTGCCCGTAAGACGAAGCAGCAGGGCTGCGAACTGGGCGCGGGTGATCTTCGCCTTCGGAGCGAAGGTCGGCTTGCCGCTGCCTACGCCTTCCATCAGCTTGCTGTTATATACGGCATGTACGGATGCCACCGCCCAAGGCGAAATCTGCTTCTCGTCGGTGAAAATCGTCAGAGCGGTCACCTTCACGGAGCCCGTATACCGGACCACTGATGGTACTGCATTCTCCTTATAGCCCGTAATCTCCACCGTCTGGCTGCCTGGAGGCAGATCAGAGCCAAACGATGCGACGCCCTTGCCGTCGGTCACTGCCGTCTTCCCGCCGATGGAGACGGTAACGCCTGCTGCGCCCGCAGTTACGGGATTGCCGTCAAAGTCCCAGGCGAGACTGCTCACAGTGACTTGAAGCGGTGTGCCCTCCTTCGGTTCAGCCGGTTGATAGGTGACGGAATCCACCAGCTTCGTTACGCCATAATCCCCGTAGTAGAACACGAGATGATCGCCTGCCTGCAGCGTAAGCTGGTCAACCGCGTCATAGACGTTAAGCCACTTGCCTCCGCGCTGAATCGTGTACATCCATCCGTCATATCCGCCGAATCTTGCCGAACCCACACCGCCTATGCCGGCAACGAAGATGCCGAACGAGCTGGATTTCGTCTCAACGGCGAAGCCTTCGGCCTGGGCCAGCTTGTTCAACGCGTCCAGGGCAATGCCGCTATAGACCGTGCCGCCGCCGATGGAAGCTGTCGGTCCTTCTACGTCAACCCTTACCTGCACCTTCGGCTTTGCAGCCAGCGGGTTAGCGGTAAAGTCATACAGATTGCCGTTGCCTTTGGCATACAGGCCATATGCCGCGAGCGCTTCAAGCGCCTGCTCGGTCGCCAGCACATTGCTGCCGCCGCCCAGTGTGTGCGAGAAGCTGCCGTCCGCGAGACGGAAGCTCAGCAGGCGGCTGACCAGCGTCGCGCCGTTCTTGGTGAAATCGGCTCCGGCAGGGTCAATGCCATAGGCCGACAGTGCGATAACTGCCTGCGCTGCGCTCTCACTGCTCGCGCCATAGCCGCCGTTCGATGACTGCTGCTTGGACAGCCAGGCTACTGCCTTTTTACCAGCTGCGTCCACATCGGCTTGTCCTTTATAAGGCGACAGCGCGGTAAGCGCCATGGCCGTCATGTCGGGATCGCTTGCGCTTCCGGCAATCAGCGTGAAGCCGCCGTCACTGTTCTGGCTCTTCAGAATCCGCTGAACGAGCTTGTCTTTGGTCCACACCGCGCCGGCCGGGATGCTGTAATCCCCGGAGCCGAGAGCGATCAGGCTGAACACATAGCCGTTGAGCGTTCCCTTCAGTCCGGTGTTGCCGTATACCTTCTCAACCAGATTGACTCCGGCAAAAGAAGTCGGGTCCTGACCGGCCGCTTTAACCGCCAGCACCGTGCGCGCATAATCCGTTGCCGAGAACTTGGCGGCGCCAGTCTTAACCTGGCTTTCCAGAGACGTTACATAGGAAGCGGGGAGTTGATATCCCGCCTGCGCCAGTCCGATTGCCTGCCAATCGGAAGTTACGCCCTGGCTCAGCACATACTCGGCGGCCGAATAGACCGCCTCGGTTGCGCTGACAGAGCTGCTGGAAGCTGCCGCCGAAGCGGAGCTGCCGGATGCAGCAGCCGCTGCCGTGCCTGCTCCTGAGGAGAAAGATCCGCCAACCAGTGAAATAACTAACAATAATGCCATTCCGAGCGCGCTTGCTCTCGAATAAACTCTGTGCAGCATTGCCTCATCCTCTTTCCTGTAAAAATAGTCGGGAGTCGTTCATCAAGGATAATCGCGAAGTCCGCATCCTAAAGACGTCAAGCGTACATGGGAAATATCGGGCCGGTTACACGGTGAGGCTTGTAGGCCCTTCTATTCCCGGGAAAAAAAGACCACCCCCAAGAGGGAGCGGTCTTCTCATAGAGCCGGAAACGATGCAGCATCGATTCCGGATATCGGCCGGTTCTTCCGCGCAGATGCCCTCACCCCCCGAAGGACATCCGCTCCTGATCCGGGCGGAGCGGACCGCAATCTCTGTCCGCCGCCCGAATAACATACGCCGCGAAGCGAAGTCGTCTGGCGCTTCGCGCTGCCGTATGTGACAAAAAGGCAGGTCTCCTGGCTTATGCCTCACCGCTTCCCTCCGGCCTTCCCGCTCCATCAAGAGAGCAGTGGCCAGCTAACTCGGAGGGACGCTCCGCAATTACAGTGGCGGGACCGCGCCGGATTTCAACCGGCTTCCCTTTTAAGCGGGCCCGCAAGGGACCCGCACCTTTTTTAAGACGTATTCATTTTTAAACATCATTTATCATATCGGTAATTGTGAAGGTTGTCCATATCCTAAAGTCTTACAGTGCGAAGAATATGCCCGCGGCATCCCTCTATCGCAAAAATAACCCCGTATGACGGACCTCGCAGCTCGAAATAGAAGAATGTATAAGCTGAGCGCTTATCATGGTCTTCTATTTCCCGGTAAACGCATGGCGTCAGAAGACACCATAAGGCGTTTATCCTTGGGAGGCGAAGGCGCCGTGCAGGGTTATGGTATCACGGGGCAGTCTCCCGCTATTCCGCAGACGGCTCTGCGGTTTCGCCCGCAGATGGCGACGGTGAAGGCGACGCAGATGCCGCCAGCGGGTTGTCCATCAGGACGAGCGTGTAGTCCTCCGCCTTGATCGTGCTTCCGGCTGTCAGCGTCGGAGTTGAGGCGAGCGTCACGGTCACCTGGTAAGGCGCGACTGCGTTTCCCGCCGCGCCCTGGCCGCCGGCCGGAGCGGGCGAAGCCGTTCCGCCCGGCGACGCGGACGCCGCTGCCGCTCCGCTTGCAGCGGTAGCGCCATCCCCGGAAACAGCCGGGGATGCTGATGTACCATCTCCCCCGGCTGCGGGAGATGGTGAAGCGCCGCCCGCCGCGTTATCTGCGGCGGCTGCGCTGTTGTCCGCTCCCGCGCTTGACGCCGGGAGCGCGCTGCCTTCCGGCGCGGCCGTGCCGGATGCCGCGCCGGAGCCTGGCTCGCCGCTTGCGGCAGGCGAGCCGCCGGGCAGCGAGCAGCCGTGGGACAGGCTGCTCACCTTATAGATAACGGGCTCGCCCGCGCCCGTATCCACCGTGACTTCCGCCGGGTTGAACTGGCGGCAGTCATCCGCGCTCGCGAAGGCGAACAGCAGCGAGCGTCCGTCTTCGCCGCCGCCGAGATATACGGCGGCCGGGAGATAGGCCGGGGCCGACGGCATCGCGGCCCCGGTAGGCGCCGGCGAAGCGGCCGGCGCCGCTTCGTTGCCGGCGCCTCTCGTCAGCAGGAAGACGAGCAGCGTCGCGGCCAGCAGCACAATCACCGCCGTCCCGAGGAGAAAGGGAAAGCGGCGGGACGCCCATTTCCGGAGCGGCGGCGCCAATTGATTGCGGGCCTCCGTGTAGACTCCCTGCAGGGCGGGGCCTGCGGCGGCCAGCTCGTTTTTGCGGAAATCGCGGTTCTTGAACGCTTCACGGTCATGAGCCGCAAAATGCTTCAAAATCGCCCGCCGGTAGCCTGGATACAGCTTCTTGGACGAGACGGCGAACAGAGGCTTGTCCTGCGACCAGGCGAGGAAGCGGTACACGGTCTCCTTGTCGCCAGCCTTGCGCCGCACATGATCCAGCACGGATTCATATTCCAGCGGTCCGCCTTCGCGGTTCATGCTGTGATAGAAGGCGAGCGGAATCCGGGCAAACGGCTCCGCTCCCCGGCTCTCTTTCAGCCAGCGCTGCCCCAGGAGCTGTACATCGTCCAGCTCCTGCGGCGCGAGCTTCTCGAAAATCCCGGCATCCGGGTCTTCCTCGCCGAACCAGCGGTAAGCGGCCCGCAGCACATTCGCCTTCCGTCTGCTCTGAAGATCAAGCGGCGGGTCCCACTCGCCCATATCGAGCGAGTAGCGTACGAAAGTAAGCTCAAGCAGCTGCTCCTGCGTAATCTCCTCAAGCGACAGCCGGGTCAGCAGATAACGGTCAGCCGAAGCCGCCAGCTCCTTCATCAGTGCCAGCGCGTCCAGGCCGATGCCGGCTCCCCGGCGGCGGCTCTTCTCCGCCTGCTCGATATAGTCGTGGATCGCGGCCACCGCCAAGACGGAATCCTCTTCCCTCTCCAGCTTCTCGGGCAAATAATCCCGCAGCCCGTCCCGGAGCGCGGGCAGCCGGAGCGCTTCCGGCATGAACCGGTCCCAGTCTGCCACAAACTCCATCAAATCCGCGGTCTGTTCGGCAGAAGCCAGCCGGGCATCCACATACGGCTGGAACAGCAGGCGCGCGAATACCGGCGTACTGAGCAGCTTGCCGAAGAACGCGGCCGCCAGTTCGCTGCTGCCCTCCACTACCCGAAATGCCGCCGCCAGCGCGTCGTCCCGTCCGGCGTTTTGCGCGTTCAGCATGCCATTGATGAAATAATCGACGATGCGCGTCCGATAATTGTGGCCCTTCAGCGAGAAATAATCCCGGAAGCTCTCCAGCACAGCTGGCTCCGGTACGCCCTTCTGCCGGATCTCGTCGAACTCCCGGTCGAACCGTTCCAGGAACAGATCGTTAAGCCGGATTTTCGACTCCAACGCGCCTTCCCGTTCCAGATAGCTCAGCAGCCCGCCGAGCACGGCAGCCTTGTTCTCCCGGTACAGTCCCTCGTCACCCTGTTCGATCCGGTAGAACGCTGCCAGCTCGTTGTACGCCGCAAGCGACAGCTTCCGCTCGAAGCCTTCTCCCTGGAGCATCCCGTCCGCGAATGCACCGAAGTCATCCATGGCATCTCTGCCCCGGTGGAGCAGCTCCCACGCCAGATCGAGGAAAGGGCTAGGAGTATTGGGAGCCAGATCCGTATTTTGCGTCCGCCCGGCGGCCAGATCAAAGAGATAATCCTTCTCGATTTCCCGGTCGCCGGGACGCAGCGAGCCGGATTCCACGAAGGTCAGGTGGATGTACTTCCGGCTCTGCGGCTCCGCCGCGTATGTAAGCACGCCCAGTCTGCGCCGGAACTCGAACGGCAGCGCGCCCAGCAGCACCCATGTAAGGTCTGCCGCCGCCTTGGGCAGCCGCGCCACCGGCACGTTCAGCGTGACGTATATTTTCTTTTTGCCGGCTATGGACTGCATCGCGGAATGCAACAGGCTTTTGAATATATCCTCGCCAATGCCAAGCGTTCGCAGCACCTCTTCCGGACGGGGACGGGAACTTCTTGAAGCGGGAACGGCGGCCAGCTCCGGCAGCGCTTCTCCCGGCTCTCCGGAGAACCCCTCCGCAAACTCCGCGTCCAGATAATCACTGAATCGGGTGACGATTTCATCGGCCCGCGAAGAAGGAAGAACATAGTTATGCGTGAAAAAAGCGCTTCGCAGTCCCGTGAAATCCGCGGATTGAAACCGGCTCTGTCCCAGCACCGTCTCCCCGCTCTCCAAATGGAACAAATGCAGGGCTTGCGGGTACTGCGACTCGTCCTTCTCTCCCTTGGATGCAAGCTCCGCCGGAGCGTCGTAGAAGCAGAAGGGATGGAGAACTTTTTTGATAAAATTATTGTCGAGACCGCCTGACTTCGCCACCGTATCGAAGCCTTCCGTTGACCGGAAAATCCCGCTCCGCTGGCGCGTATACATCTGCTGCTGGACGGCCGTCTCCATTTGAATGCCCACCGTTTAATCGCCTCCCTCGATGAACTTCAGCTTATGCAGCAGCCACAGGAAAGGCTCGTCCACGCGGATCGGGCTGACGACGCCCTCGATCTTCTGATTCACCGGATTGCTGCCCAGTGCCGACACCGCGAAATAGGCCGTATCCGAAAAATACACGTCCATCGTATCCTTGAACGGACGGTCCACCTTGGCGAGAAACCGGCTGATTTCCCCGTCGATATTGTCCACTTCGCTGAGGTTCAGTGTGCCGCGGTGCACATAGTTGTTGAATACGTTGCTGTTCGCCTTGATATAGTCCCCGTCCTCGTCCTTCAGGGAATACAGCATATCGCTCTTGGTCAGCACGACCGCTGTGGGAATGTCGGTTCTGCTCTTCTCCTGATAGGCGATGAAATCGCCGAACAGCGTCAGCACCACATCGCGCGGCTCGTCGTATTGGGATACCCATTCACCTGGACGGTCGCCGATGTTGATGCGGATTTTATCCCGGATGGACCGGATCTGCAGCGGATCGACCATGAACAGAATGCCAGCCGAGTTCTTGATATGCTGCCCGTGCAGCCCGAGATAGTCCTGATCGACCATGCCTTCGCCCGCCACGTCGAAGAAGACGAGCGTCAGCGGCGGCTTCTCTTCATCCTTGAACACGAACTGGAAAATAAAAGGCTCCTGCATTTTCTCCTTCTGGGTGGAGGACAGCAGATCGCCCCGCTGGAACAGCGGATCTTCGTACAGAGAGCGGAATTTCTGGCTGATCTTGGCGTTCAGCGGCATGCAGGCGGCGTCGAAATGACCGGCCGTCGTGTGCTGGAGCGTGTGGATCAGCGAGGTCATATAGACGGATTTGCCGACCTGGGATGCGCCGATGATGGAAATGATGTTGCTCGGCACCTTGCCCGCCGTCACCGGCAGCTCGTTGTGGCAGTACGGGCAGAGCCGCTTGCGCGTCAGGACGCCGTAGCGGTCGGTCAGCCCGGTCAGCACGTTGTCGCTGTAGTGGTGGTATTCCTCAGGGATGTCGGCCGGCACCAGGATCGCTTCCAGATCGTCTACCGAATCGAGGCCGAAGCGCTCGCGGTACCGGTTCAGCGCGTCATCTTCGCCGAGCGCGTAGTCCTCGTCATCCTCCCGGCTGTGCGCCGCGCGGAAGACGGTCTGCGAGGGCTCGAATTTGCTGAAGCAGTAGGGACATACGATATCGTAGAACAGCGGCCGCTGCTGCGGCTGGCTCTTCTTCAGAAACCTGCTGAAAAATGACATGATTATTCCTCCTAAGAAGAAACGGCTGCGCCGTCCTATGGAGGACGGTACCCGTTTCTCGGAAAAATTCAGGGCCTATTTAAGCGTATAGCTTATAATCCATAACTTTAAGGATAACGCCCGGATGCGTCCTTTGACACCGGACAGCGGGCGTCCATCAACATTTAACGCACCGGCACCAGCTCGTAATAGCGGCCGTAGCGGGGGCCGTCGGTGAAGAAAATCCGGACGTAGTCATCCCGGCCGACCTCGATCGGCGGAAGCTCGTTGCGTCCCGGCGCGAAATCCTTCACGAACGGGAACAGCGTCCCGTCCTCCTTCGCGGCGGGATAGCCGCCGCGCTTCTTGACATAGCACAGCACATCCTTGCCGACGGGCACTTCGGCCGTTATCGTCATCCGGATGCTCTGCTCCTTGCGGAACAGGCCGCGCTTGCGGTCAATATCCACATAGATCCGGGCCTTGCCCGCGCTGACCGTAATCCGGTTGGCTCCGTCATCCTGCCGGACGAGCACTGTCTCTCCGTCCTCCGTATGACGGGCGAGCACGGTGTAGACCACCGGTCCGATCTCCTCGAGCCGGTCCTGAAAGCCCGAGCCCGCCTTGTACTCTTCCCGGGTGTACAGCTTCAGACCGGAGAGAGCGGCGGATTCCGCAGGATCTCCGCCTTCAGGGCTTTTGTGAATATATACGGCCTGGAGCCCTTCCGGCCAATGCCATCTCAGCATGCAGATCCGGTCCTCCACGCGGGAGGTAAGGCCTCCGATGGCGGGAAGACCTGGCGATTGCTCGATGTACCTCATCGCCGCCAAGCTCCTTTCCTTATTGTTGGGGCGCATTTAATGCGGTCTTGCCCCGGGCGCCCGGGCTAAACCCGGGCGCTCGGGCTAAACCCGGGCGCTCGGGCTAAACCCGGGCGCTCGGGCTAAAAGCCCTTGCTGCCCTTGCCTCCGCGTGACGGGAAGCCTCGCGTCGGGCGTGCCGGCTGCTGCGCGGCTCTGCTTCCCCGGCGGGTCAGGCGTCCTTCGCCGACTGGAACAACTCCGGTGAACAGAGCCATCACGCCGGCGAGCAGAAGCACAGCCAGCAGCCGGACCATAACGTCAAGCACCGCTTCCCCGCCAAGCCCGTATTCCAGAGTCAGGCCCGCAAGCAGGCCGGACACGAGGCCGCCGAGCCCGAAGCTCCGGGCCAAATGACGGTTGTCGAACAGGATGCCGAGCCCAAGGCCCAGCGCCCCGCCGATCAGAAGAAGCGAAATAATGCGAACGACTGCATAATAAGGGCTGTTCTGCGCGGCGTCCGTCCGCTCGGTCAGCAGCGTCCGGTCGCCGAGCCGGTCATAGATCTGCCGGAACACATCAGCCAGCCGGTCCGCGTCCGATACATCGTAATACTGTCCGCCCGTCACCGAAGCGATATCCTTCAGCAGGGTCGATCCGTCAGAACCGCTGAGACCCAGTCCGACCGTGTTCACGGCAACTCCCTGGTCCAAGTACGGCTGAAGCTCCGTGGCGGTATCCAGCTGGCTCACTCCGTCCGACAGCAGAATGACCATCGCTCCCCGGCCGGAGCCGCCGCCGCTCAGCACATCCAGCGCGGCCGTCAGCGCGCCGCTGAGGTTCGTTCCGCCTGTGGTCGTCTGAAGACCCTGAATGGCCTTCACGACCTGCTCCCGCTTATCCGTTCCCGACAGCGGGGTCAGCGGCTGCGCCACGGAAGCCTTGTCGCTGAACGTCAGCACTGCAACGCGATTGTCGTTGTCCATCCGTCCGACAAGCTCGCTTGCGGCTGCGTAGCGCCGGTTGTTCGGATCATTCGTTCCCATGCTGCCGGAATCGTCAATCACCATGACGATATCCTTGACCGGCCTCAGACCGCCGAAATTCAGCTCGTAGATAAATTCGGTCAGCACGCCGGCGCCGAGCACAATCGCCACAGTCAGCGGAAGCAGCTTCCACGATAACCCGAGATAGCGCTGCTTCCAGGAGAAGCCGTTAAGCCTCGGCGAGATAATCTCCGCCAGAAGGCAGCCAAGACCGACGCCCAGCGCCACAATGGCGAAGTACACGCCGATCGCGAGAATAGAAGGCCAATTCTCCAGCAGGCTGCCGAGCAGAGCCTCGCCGATGATCCAAGCAACTGCTCCGCCAATCAGACTGAACAACAAGAGTAGCAGATTCACCTTTCGCTGCATATCCATCCATCATCCTTTCGGCAGGCTTCTAGCGCAGAGCGGGAAGCGACGCTTCGTCCACACCGTGCAGCCCATAGCCGTTCTTCAAATACGTTTCATAATAAATCCTGCCGTTCCGGTAGTAGAGCAGGTCCTCCAGATGGAAGCCGCCCATCAGATTCAGCTTCTCCACCCCGCTGCGCCGCCGTTCGTGCACGAAGCCCAGCCGGTAGATGCGAGTCGTCTCGTCTGCGGACAGGGCGTAGCGCATAAACTCGGAGGCGCTGTCGCCGAAGAAGTATTTTTCCTCATGCCGATGCTCCTGGGTGTACTCAAACAGCCGGACATTGATGGACGCTTCCTCCTCCAGCAGACGGTACAGCCGCCGGAACAGCTCTTCCTTCGTAAGAACCTCACGGTTCTCATACGCCGCCGCGACATTCGCCCGCCGCAGCAGCTCCTCCTCAAAGGACAACGTGAAAAGCTCCTTCGTCAAAATCTCGCGTCCACACACCAAGGTCAGCCTGGACAGAACCTCCTCGGACCCCCGGTCCAGCAGTTCCGTCAGATCGCCCAGATAGCGTTCGCTCTGCAGCGCATCATGCCCGCGGCGTGTCTCAATGTCGCTGATCACCTCATCGGTCACGGCCCGGTAATACTCCATGATATTCCGGCCGACATCGCCCTCCGCACGGCCGATGCTGTCCAGCGCCGCCGCTTTCAGTTCTTCCTCCAGCCGCTCCATGGTGCGCAGCCGCCGGATGCTGGATTCATGCAGCGACTCCAGCGCGGCTTCGATCCGAAGGCAAAGGGCAAGCTCCGTCTCAAGCAGCAGCAGCTCGTATTTCAGGCCATAGCCTTCCGCAAAAAGATAATGAATCAAATTCCGGACCGTCCGTTTATCCATCAGCGGAACACGGGGGAACGGCAGCGACTCCACACGCTCGCCGAACAATCGGCTGATTTCTTCCCGCGATGAGGCGATCCCGGCTCTAAGGCCGGCCATATGCTGCCGCAGGCCGTGCAGAACGCTTCCGGCGTTCTCCTTATCGGCCGTCCATTCGGCCAGCTGAACGAACGTCACCCGCGGTCCGGCTACGTCTCCCGCCGCCAGCAGCGGCTTCCAATCCGTCAGCGGATTGACAGTCTCCAGCAGACGGGACGACGGCTCGGTGAAATTGCTGCGGAAATAAGCCTCCCCTCCAGAGCCGAAGAGCATATCCTCCGCCTCGCTCAGCGTCAGGCGCTTGAGCTCGCCGTAGGACGGGCGACCGTAGCTCATCAGCCCGGTCATCTCATTCAGCCCTTCCTTGTCCGGAAGGAGCCGCATTGCCGCTTCCCGCAGCCTGCCCGGCGTCAAGCCCATCAGCTCCATCCGCTCGCGCGGAGCGGGGCCGCTTCCCGTGAGCAGCTTCTCCCGGAAACGCTTGAACGTATGGTACAGCACTGCCAGCGCAATCTGCCGGTTCGGCCGCCGGACACCGGAGAAGCCGGCGGAAGCGTATCCCTGCCGGCCCGTGCTGCCCCTTATGCCGCTTTTGAACGCCATGTTGTTATAGCCGCCTTGATCCGGACCGGAATCGCCGGCAGGCCGCATGACGTTCTTCAGCAGACTGATGTGGGAAATAATCTCGTAGTTGTCCTGCATGCCGTTCACCGGCGAGGTTCCACGCTCGTTCTTGTCCGACAGCACGTAGACCAAATCGAACAGCGGCGATGGCCCATGCGATACCGGGATGGAAAGCCCGTCTTCGGTTACGAGCAGCGGGGCCTCCATTCTGTAGTCCGGCGCCTGCATGCCGTCCAGCTCGCGCAGGAAGGCGAGGCCCTCCGAGCTGGACAGCCCGTAGCTCTCGGCCTGCTCTCGCTCGCTGATCAGCGCGAACAGATCGGTCTGCACCGATTTGAACGACTGCCCGAGAATCGCCCGGGCGAGCAGCGCAATTTCCGGCAGCAGCACATTGCAGGGGTCGTCGACCCGGGTGACGACGGATAGATGGACGACATCGAAGGACGAATACATCCGGCCGAAATCGGCCATGCTTCCCGTCAGGCGGCGGAGCGAGGTGTTCATCTCCGCCAGATAGCGGCTGTCCCCGTGGAATGCCCGGTACAAATCCCGGCGCACGGTCTTCGGGTCCAGGCCCGATACCGCCGGAAGGGTCAGGGTCCGGAGAGATTCTCCAAACCCTTCTTCCGGTCTTCCACCGCCTTCGGGCGCGGCGTAAATGCCGAGCACGCCGCCGGCGTTATCCCATTTGCGGCGGCAGCTCTCAAGCACGGGCAGAACGGCGGAGGCGCATTTATCCCCGACGAAGAGGAACAGAGCCGGGTAGTGGATGCTGCTGCGGCCGTCTCCCAAATCCTGCAGCCTCTCCTCCCGGGCGGCATATTCCTCCGCGAACGATAAGGCCTGCGAATGTATCATAGGCTTACTTCAGCTTTCTGCGGATGCTGCCGAGCTTGCCAGTCATCGCTTTATAGAAGGCATACATGTCGTCGCCGTCCGCATGCTCGACCTTCTCGTATTCCAGGGCATCGCGCGATTCAAGGAAGCTGACGTACAGGCTCTCCAGCCTGTAGAGCAGCGGCGAGACATCCTCAGCCGAGGTCATCTCACCCGCGCGCCGCGCCGCCTTGCGCAGCAGAAGGCTGCGGCTCTTCTCATCCAGCCCGCGGAAGTGGCGGTACACCGCATACTCCACATAGTTCCGTTCCTTCATGAGGTTGGCGAACGGCTCCCAGGACTCCTCTTCTTCATCCTTGTCGTAGACATACAGGGCACCCTTCTTCACAATGGTGTCCGTATAGAGGGCCTCAAGGAACTGATCCATCCACTTCTCTTCATCCAGGAACCGGCCGAGCACCGTGTCCAGCTCTGCGGCCTTGGCGGCCAGCGCTTCGTATTTCGCCAGCTCTTCCCGCACTCTGGCGGTGAGAAGCGGCGTGCGGATCAGGTTCTCCTGAGCCAGCTCCCGGTTGATGCTGCCGAAAATATCCTTCGACTCCTCGCGCTCCAGCCCGTTCTCCCGAAGCCGGCGCAGCTCGTCGGCCGCCTTCTTCACCTCGCCCAGATTCGGACGCGGCGATTCCAGTTGAAGATCGAAGCTCTTCAGGAACGATTCGAGATCGAACGGCTTGGTGAATACGACCGTATAGCGGTTGCTTGTATTCTCGTCCAGACCTTTTTCCACAATGACCCCGGTTTCCAGCGCTTTAGCAAACTCGCTGCGCACTCTTGCGTTATACTCACGGACGCGCGCGTTGCTGTACGTATCGCCCCAGGACTGCTCCGGAATCGGCGAAGGCAGATAAGTCCAGTTGTTCTTGTCCGTCATCACAAGATGGCGTCCGATGCCTTCCTTATCCAGAATTGTACGCTCATAGTTCTCCTCATAGACGCGGAGCGGCGTATAGACGAACAGCGGCACGCCGTTGCGCGTGTTCAGCCAGAAAATCCGGTTCTTGACCTCGCTCTCCTTGACGGTGAACTGGGATTTGCCGAGGGCGTTGTTCTGATAGTTGCGAATGCCCTTCAGGATGCCGGGCGCCTTGACCGGAACGGATACGAAGCCCCAGGACGGGAAGTGCAGACTGCCCGAGCTGTTGCTGAGATGGAAGACCGGAACGGCTTCCTCGTCGAGCTTGCCGGCGATCGTGCGCTCCACGAGCTTGTCGAGCGGCTCTTCACTGCCGTACTTCATGACCAGGAACTCCTCCATCGACCGGGTAATAAGATCCCCGAATTTGTCGCTCAGGAATTCCGAAATGGAGCGGACGATGTCGATCTCCTGCTCCCTCACCCAGCGGCTGGAATTGCGCAGCATTTCCCGGGCGAAGTCGCGAATCAGGTCATCGCCGTCTTTTTGATCCATAATCTTCGAAATCGTCTTGGAGATATCCGGCACGCTGACGATGTTCCAGTAATACGTCTTGTTGCCCTTATGGTCGGTCTGCTCTTCGCTGCTTGTCAGAATGTCTCCGTTCTTCTCAAAAATAGAGCTCAGCGCGTTCAGAATCTCCGTGAATACGCCGTAAATCCGGCTGTTCTCCTCGTTCAGCAGCTCGAACAGATCCTCGTAGAATTCGATCATGCGCTCGGTGCGCTCCGTATCGGCGTGGAGCCAGTACTCATTGATTTTGGCTTCGATGTAGGCGTTCTTCTTCTTCTCCTTGGAGACAAAAGCGCTCCGCGCGTCGCCCAGCTTATCCTCCGCCGCTTCGCGCGCCGTTTCGATATCACGCGGCAGACGGAGCAAATTCTCGCGCAGCGCTTCGATATACGACTGGATCAATTTCAGGAGGCAGAAGCCTTTTTCCGTAAAAATCAGCCGCGATACGTAGAACGGACCTTGCTCGGGATGCAGGAACGTCCGCTCCATCTCCTCGCCGAAGCGGCCAACGATATCGCCGGGCAGCTGCTTGCTTACCTTGATGTACTCCTCGCGCACACGGGCCAGGAAATTCTGCTCCAGCTCGGTGTCCATATCGACCACCTGTTGCTTGATGACATTGCCGTGGCTCAGGCGTTCGCTGTTCTCATAACCCGGCAGCGGCTCCGGAACGCGGGCCTCGAACGTCTTGATGACGCTCTCCAGGTCGATGCCGAGCTTGCGCGCCAGCTTCTCGATATCCTCCTGGCCGGGGGCCTGGTGGAACATTTTGTCCATTTTGTCGAAGAGGCGATACGCCAGATAGGTCGTCATTTCCTCGATCGGCAGCACGGCGGACGATGCCCCGATAATGTTGTATTCGTAGTTGGCGGGATAGCTCTTGTGCATCTGCGCAATGTTCGTGCGGATGTTGCTGATATAATCGTGGATCGCGAATTCCTCTCCCGACTGCTTCTCCTCGCTCGCCATGAAGTTCGTAATATTCTCTGCCGTCACATTCATGCAGTAATCGTAGGCGCTCTCCAGCAGCTTGCCTTCCGTGTTCGTCGCCGAGATCAGATGGCACAGGTTGAACGGAGGCAGCGGCGAATTGACCGTGAGAATGTTGCCGTACTGCTGGCGGAACCGCTCGCCCCGGCTGTCCACGTTCATCCAGTAATCCAGCTCTTTCAGCGCCGCATAGCCGTTCTTGCGGATGTATTCGCGGGTATGCTCGCTGAGACTCTTGTTGGAGAGGTTGACGTCAGGCGTGAACAAATAGCCGAGCGTGCTGACCCGGTCGATGCCGGCAGAGCCGTAATCGCGCTCGATGATGCCGCGGACAATATAGGCGATGTCCAGAAAAGCGCCGCTGCCCGTGCCGCCCGACAGACCTGTCAGCAGGAAGACCATCAGCTTCTTGTTCGTGCCTACGCTCAGCGTCTTGATCTTCTTATCGATCGCGCCGACAACCTGATTGATCTTCGTGAACAGCAGCAGCCGTCCCGCCTGGCGCACGCCGGCGGCGCCGTTCATGCCGTCCGTAATGCTGAGCTCCGGCGACAGCCAATCGGTAATGTAGGGATCGAGGATGCTGCGGTTCTGCAGCAGGCCGCCGATTTCCGCGTTGGCCAGCAGCACGAATTCGTTCTGCGGATCAAGGCCGATGCCTTTGTAACGCTTGCCGCGGTCCTGCTCGTTCGTCTCAAAAGCCAGGAACTCAACGTTGTCCGGCTTGTCGCGTTTTTTCTTCGAGATCGGGTCTTCCGGCAGCTTGAACCTGCGGTTAATCTGATATTTAAGACGGAGAAGCGCGTCGATCCCGGTACCGCCCAGACCGATAATAAGTATCGGATTGTCGATAGTGTCGACCCTGATTTTGTCGCTGACAATGCCTCCTCCGAGTGATACGTCGAGCTGTTGGATATGTTCTCTTACGACCGGTTTCATGTTCTCAACTCCTAAAAGTTTTACGGTGAGTAGACTTCATTGCTTATGCTTCAGTAAAACTGGCTTCGGAAGCATACACTAAGTTTTGCGATGATTAAGCTTCTTGAATGAACTCCAGCAAAACTGGCTTCGAAAGCATACGCTCCTACACCAGATATTCCAGCAAAATCGTTTTGTCCACGCTGCGCAGCGGCACCGAAATCCGGTCCCCGCTCTTCAGCTCCAGCCCCCGGGAGGCGTCGGCCGCACGGCCCGACTTCTCGACCGCGATGTCGCTGCCCCGAAGCACCAGTCTGTCGCCCGCGCCGGGCGTGAAGACCAGCTTCTCCGACTCCTTAAGTTCAGGGGCCAGCTGAAGCAGCTGGTGCAGATTGAATTTACCCCGGAAGCCGTTCAGCTTCTTGTACTGCGGGTACGTCTTCTCTCCCGTGTTGGCGTCGAGCACTTCAACAACAAGCTGGCCGACAAAGCCCTTGTTCGCTTTCTTCAGGAACATCCAGACAGCCGCAGCGACTGCCAGAATCAGAATCGCCGCCGCAATCAGCACGATCTTCGTCCAACTGAGGCCGCCGCCCGTTCCGGCTTGTTCCAGCGGTGCCTGACTCGCACTTGGCGCCGGTGTACCGGAACCGCCGGCCTTGACCTCCACCGCATTGCTCTCCCTGTAGAAGCTGCTCTCTTCGGCCCGCACCTTTACTTGATAATTATGATTGTCCTTGACTTCAAAATTCCCTTTGAATTCGCCGCCGCTGTTATCCAGCGGAAGCTCCTCGGTCTTCCCGGTGTCCAGGTCGGTTGCAAGCAGCACGGCCTTCATCTGTCCGTACAGCTCCTGCTCCGTTACCTGCGTCCCGTTGCTGAACAAATGTGCCGAGACCGGAATCGTGTCGCCCTTCTTGTATGTCTTGGAAGGAATAGCCTCCAGCTGCAAATCGAGATCGTAGTTAAAAATCAGATTGATGTCAATCTTATCCTTCGGAACGCCCTTGACCTGCAGCTTCCAGTCTCCTTCCTGCGGTGACAGCAGCTTCAGCAGGCTGTAGGTCGACGATTTTGACAAAAGGACATTGTTCGACGGGATCGCTACCTCCTTGCCCGAAGGATCGGTCAGCTTCGCCGTAACCGGCTGCGAGGAGATAATGGAAATGTTGGCCTCCAGCACGCTGGCGTTCGGTACATTTACCGTGACCTCCTGATAGGCGCCGTTCGCGGTAATGGACTGCACCGGAACAACCTTAAGCTTCAGATGGTCGGCGAAAATCTCGCTCAGAATCTGCGGAAGATCATCCGCCGAATCCGTCACGAACGCTTTGCCGCCCGTTTCGGTGGACAGGGCAGACAGGCTGTTCTTGTTCAGCTTGCCGTCCGCGTTCAGCCCGATTGTGTAGATCGGGTAGCCGTTCTTCTTCGCGGTTTGCACCGCTGCATCCAGTTCCTGGCTGGACTGGCTCTCGGTGCGCCCAGTTGATTCATTGAAGTCGTTATTGCCGTCCGCCAGCAGTACGATCATCGGCTCATGGCTCGGATCGCTGCCGTTCTGGAGCACTTTCACCGCTTCGTCCACGCCAACGGCGATATCCGTATAGGGACCCTTGTCGAGTCCGTCGATGAAATTCTTCAAATCCTGCTTGTCCGAAGCCGAATTGATGGTCAGGAGCGCCTTCTCGCGCTGAACTTTGTCGGTATAGGCGACGACACCGACCTTGTCTCCCTTCGTTGAGAGCATGTCGATGAACATCTTCATCGCCTCGTCCGCGATGCCGCCCGGATCGCTCTTCTTCATCGAATTGCTGACATCCAGGACGAGAACGGCATCGATCTGCGACGAAGCTCCGGCGGAAGCGGCCGATCCCGAGCCTGCCGCATAGGCGGAAGGCACAGCTGCCGGAACCAGAAGCACGAGAACGGCCAGCAGCGGAACCAGCACCCGTCCCAGCAATGTCAGAAATCTTCTATTAGTGTGAATGGAACGCACTTCAATTCCCTTGGTGTGAACCTCATTACAACGCATGACATGACTCCTCTTGTGATTGGATTAGCGGCATGAGGGCCTATTCTAATTTCTGTCAATAGCATGCCATTATGATATAATTAAACCCTGTAAACTTCAACTTAAGGAACGCTGAGCAGCATACGCCAAGCTTCCTCCCCCGGAGCGGGATTCCTTCTGCGAGGCGGGATTCCTTCTGCGAGGCGGGTTTCCATCTACAAAGGGAGATTTCTTTGGAAGAAACAGGATACCTGGCCTAAGCGGACTTAGGGCGCTTCATACTGCGATGTTCCCGGTTCTGGGGACCGCCGAGCGCTTCCCGAACAAGTAGAATCTTTTCAGAAAGGATCATTCCATGATTTCATACGTGATACTCGCCGCTGCGTTTCTTTATACATGCATCCATATTCTCCGGCTCTTTATCCGGGGACGCCGACCGCTGTCCAAAGAGGAGATCGACGAGAAGCTGCTGGCCACGCTGAACGGAGGCGACCGGACCCATGGCTAAGAAGAAACCGGCCGTACTGCGCCCATTCCGCCGGCCGCTCCATTCCTTCGACCGGCTGCGCGTCTGTACCCGCTGCGGAACCTACACCGCGCTTCCCGGAGACCGCTGCGGACACTGCGGCCGCTCCGCTCTGGCCCTGGTGGAAGCCCGGGCCGCGGCCCTTGTCGGCCGCCGCATGATGTACACCAGGCTGCTCGTCGCGCTCCTGGCACTGGCCGCGGCCTATTTCGCCGCGGATACGCTGCAGCTATCGCTCAGCCTGGCAGCCGGCGTCATTCTGCTGCTGGCGCTCTCCGCCGCCCAGCGCAGGGCAAGACCGGCCGAGAATGTGCGCCGCCTGGACGAGCTGTTCCGCCGGAATATCGACCGGATCAGGGAAGGCCTGGAGCTTAACCGGCAGGAGGCCGTCTCCGTTCTTCGCGAGAACGATACGCTGGCCTACGAGAAGCTGCGCGAAATCGCCGTGCTGCTGCGCGGCGACCGCGTGGCGAGACAGCGCATCGCCCTGCTGCATGGCTTCCGCCTGCGCAAGGACATGGATCTGGAAATGGAGAGTCTGCTTCTGAAGGATTTCGAGCCTCTGCTCGCCGAGTATATCGGCGAAGTCGCCCGGCTGCGGCGGGAGCTGATCAAGGACCGCACCTTCCGGTACGTGATCAGATACGAAGCGCAAATAGCGGAAATGAAGGAGGGCGCGGCGATCCTCGCGCTGGTCGCCGGAGCGGCCGTACGGCTCAAACGCTACGCCCTGTTGTATTCCGGCTTCATCGGCCGTTACGTCCACCTGCTGCCGCGCGACCGCTTCCTCAGACTGCATCAGCTGATTTCATCCAATCCTCACGAGGCGTGGAACGGACTGGATGCTAAAGTCATGCATATTGCGGATGCCAAGTACCGCTGGGACCCTGAGCTCGGGAGCAGCATCTCCGATACCTAATTAAAGCCCGCTTCTATATGACGTACGTTTCGCGGCGAATCCTGCAGGTAATTGTGAACTTTTTGGGACCGGAAGCTTGTTACCGGAGATTTAAATGCTGTGAACTTCGATCTGAGAGAATGGGTGGAACGATTCTATGTATAATGGGCAGGCCATGCTTGAGTTTAGATGAGATTGACCCTGAACCGGACAAAAAACGTCGTCCCTTCCGGTCCCGTAACAACGTCGATCTTGGCGCCATGCTTGTCCGCCACATTAAAGCAGACGGCCAGCCCCAGCCCCGATCCGCCGTCCTTGGTCGTATAAAAAGGCTTCCAGATATGCTCGATCTGGTCGGCGGGAATTCCCTTTCCGCTGTCCTCGACTGCCAGAACGACGAATTCGTCCTCCGTATAAGTACGAATGACAAGCTTCCCGTCCGGCGGCATCGCTTCCAGCCCGTTGCGGACCATGTTCAGCATCAGCTGGCGGATCAGCTTCTCGTCGATGAACAGCAGCGGGATTTCGCCGAGCTCGGCGATTACCGACTTCCCTCCAACCGTCGCATCCGCCTGGATCAGCGGAAGAATTTTGCCGATAAGCGAATTCAGCTGGGCATACCTCATATCCAGCCTTTGATTTTTGGCAAGTCCGAGAAACTCGGAAATAATGGAATTCGCGCGGTCCAGCTCCTCGATCATCACATCGATGTAAGCGGAACTTCCAATATCCTTCTTCTGCATTAACTGCAGAAATCCCCGGACGGTCGTAAGCGGATTTCTCACCTCATGGCCGATTCCGGCCGCCATTTCCCCGATCAGATGAAGCTGGTCCAGCCGCACCATCTCTTTCTCATACTCTTTATGTTCGGTTAGGTCGCTAAAGACAGTCAGCATGCAGGGCTTCTGATTCAGTTCAAGCGTGACGGCGTGGCACAGGCAGATTTTGGGCCTTCCATAGGCGGTCAACAGCGCGATTTCTACATTACCGCCCTGCTGGAGCGATTGCAGCGACCCCTCCAGAATCCGCATGAACAGCGATCCCGGCTCGCTGCGCTGCGGCCAGTAGCATTCCTCCAGCTCTTCGCTTCCGATCTCCAGCAGGGACAACAACGCCTCGTTCGAAGCGACAATCTTCTGATCCACCAGCGATATGACAAGCACCGGACTCGGGATGACGGCAAAGATTGAGGCCAACTGCTCCTCCGAATGCCTGAGCTCCCTGTTCTTCTGGGCCAGCTCATGGTTCTTGGTCTTTAGCGCCGAAATCAGCGTAATGCGTTCCAGCACGATCGACACCTGGCTGACGATGGTGTGTATAATATCCAGCTCCAGATCGGAGAAGGCCGTCCGCTTGCGGGAGCCGAACGATAGTGTACCCACCAGTTTGCCGTACGAGATAAGGGGATACGCAACATAGGCCTGCAGGCCGAAGCGCTTGATCATAGCGAACCGGGAGTCAGAAGAATGGGCGACATCCGTAACGATAATCCGGGTCATCTTCTGGGCTGCGCCGCCGCAGATCCCTTCGCCAAGATGAATCCATTCAATCAGCGGATACTCCTCATCGGGAATCCCATGGTAGTTTATCAAATGAAGACGTGACGTGTCCTCGTCAAAAATGTAATTCAGGTAAATATCGAGATCCAGATAGGCTGAGAGCTTTTGGAACAGATTGTCCAGCAGCTTCTGAGGGTCCTCGTTCAAAATCAGCTCCTGCGCAGCCTCCGACAAGACCATGAGCTTAAACCGGCTTTCTTCCTTATCCAACTTGACTCCTTCTTCCGCTTAAAAATAACTCGGGCCGCTCTGTACGACCGCTCTATTCATTTATTTCGTCCCGTTATCGTTCGGAGAAGCGCGCCTACCGCATTCCCGGCCAGTGAGATCAGACCGTAAGCCGCGGCATAGAGTAGGCCGGTTGCGTTCCCGTAGAACACCGTGTACACCGCCAGCACGAACAACAGTGCCGGAAGCAGCGCTGGCAGCGGAGTGAAGCCGCAGCGGAAGCCCAGCTCAGCCGACAGCAGAAGCACGGCCAGCGGGCAGACAATCAGCAGCAGAGTAACCAGAGCGCCCAGATCGCTCATCGTCCCGGTGAGATTCCGGAGCAACGGCGGCATTGCGTAGAACAGTACGGCATATACGGCGGAATGACCCGCCAGTCGTTTATATAAAGGGGTCACATGGCTCCTCTCCCATAATTAAACTATTTTCCAATCCCCATCATAACCTGCTCCAAGAACAAATCCAATATAAAAAAAACGGCCTCTTTCTCAGCAGAAAGGAGGCCGTTATAAGAAGTTTTGGTATTCTGCTCGAACTGTAGCGAAAAAGTCGGAAATCTGTCTGCTTAGGATTTCGTTAGTACTAATTCGAGACGGACCTCGAATTCATTTTCCGTCTCAAGCACCACGTTATGCGGGTTGGTCATGCCGAAGTCGGAGAAGGTCACCTGCGTCGTTCCGGAGAGCAGCAGCTGTCCACCACTGTATGCCGCTTCGCTCTTGAACACAACTTCCTTCGAGATGCCTTTTACAGTCAAATTCCCCTTGATTTCAACCGGTACGGAAGTACCCTCCGTCCACTCCTTCGGAAGTTCCGAGAACGAAGCAGCGGTAAATGTTGACTCAGGATAAGTGCCAATGGCCAGGAAATCATCACTCTTCACATGCTCGTCCCTCTGTCCGTTCCCGGAATCGAGTGCGCTCATATCCACCTTGCCCTCGCCCTTCATGGCGGAAGGGTCGTTCAGATCCACCGTCCAGCTTCCCGTTACGGCGTCATCGACGAAGTTGACCGTTTCCCGTGAGGTCGTCACCGACCAATAGACTTTGGAAGCATCCGCGATCGTCCACTGGCCATTGAGCTGGTCCTCGCCTGCGGCCGCTCCTGTGGCGGACGTCGTACCGCCCCCTGCTGAAGGCGACGCGCTCTGCGATGGAATGACGGACTCAATCTCCACGTTGTTGCCGAGCGAGCGCTCCATAATCATGTAGCCGATGATAACCGCCACCACGGCGATTCCGGCAATCCACCATATCCATTTTCTTGTTTTCAATGTTGGTTCCTCCATTTCCATTTGTCTTCCAGATCTCTTCATAGGCCATTCTATCAGGCTAATATGTCGGGAAGAAGTCAAAGCGGAGGCAGGGTTCCTGTGGTACACTACCTGTATGGCATGTCTACAATTTAAGCATTCCAAAATTTATATTTCAAAGGCCAACCGTCTGCGCTTCTTTCCGATCCCGGACGTTGCCTTTTACTAGAAGGAGGCTCCAGGCTATGAATATGAAACCGATTCTGATTGTCGAAGATGAAGAGGCTATTTCCAGAGTACTGGCGGCCTATCTCAAAAAAGCGGGCTTCAACGTCAATCGTGCAGCCGACGGCGTGGCGGCGGTGGAGTCCTTTGCGCTTTCTCCGCCCTCTCTCGTGCTGCTGGATGTCATGCTTCCGGGAGCTGGCGGCTTTGAGCTGCTGGAACATATCCGCAGCAGAAGCAGCTGCCCCGTCATCATGCTGACTGCAAGGGACGGCATTGACGACCGGCTTGCGGGGCTGGACGGCGGGGCCGACGACTATATGACCAAGCCTTTTGTGCCGGAGGAGGTCGTCGCCCGCGTCAAAGCTGTACTGCGGCGTCCTTCCGTATGGTCGGACGGCAGCCGAAAGCGCCACTTCGGCAGCCTGCTCATCGACTATACGTCAGGCCGGATTTTCCTTAGCGGCGTAGAGGTCAGCCTCTCTCCCCGCGACCAGTCTCTGCTTCTCTTCCTTGCCGAGCATCCAAACCGGATGTTCACCCGGGAGCAGCTGATCGAGCAGGTCTGGGGAATGGATTACGATGGCAGCGACCGGGCCGTAGACCTATCGGTCAAGCGGCTGCGGCAGGCGCTGTTAGGATGGCCGGCAGATGAGGGCGAAATCCGAACGCTGCGGGGAACGGGGTATCAGCTATGCTCCAGCTAAAGCGCATGAAGCTTCGCAGCGCGGAGCGCCGGACCTCCATCCTGACCTATTGGACGGTCCGCTATCTGATCCTTATCAGCGTCGGTCTGGTGGCCGCTGCGCTGCTGACCTTCTGGTGGATTCGCCAGGAGGCGACCTCGAACCGGCTGCAGACCGCCGGACTGCTCGCTCAGGAAATTGCCGATCAGGTGAATGACAGCGGCGTCCTGGCGGTTCCCCCGAATCTCGGGCCGCTGATCGAGGACCGCAAACGGTTCTTCAACCTGACCAATGATATGTGCGTCATCGTTACAGGCAAGGATGGCGGGCTCCTGTATTCGTCCCCTTCAATGGACGAACAGCGGATGCGGCAGGAGCTGAATGAGGACCTGACCGATGCCCGAAGTCCGGAATTCAAAGCGGCTTCCGCTCCGGTATCTTCCGGAGGGAAGCTTCTAGGCAAGGTGTTCGTCCTTCAGTCCAAGAAGTCGCTGTCCTACATTCCCAGGGAGGAGGTCATCTTCTTCTCCGTCCTGCTGCTTGCTCTGATCGGCCTAAGCTGGCTGACGATCTATCTGCTGTCCCGCAAGCTGGCCCGCCCGATCCAGCGGGTGGCCGCCGCCGCTTCCGAGATCAGCCTCGGCCGCTACGACGTTACGCTGAATGCGGAGGCGAAGGAAAGGGGAATCCATGAGCTGCTCGGCTCCTTCCGCGAAATGGCGGGCCGGCTTCATCAATTGGAGCATTCCCGCAGTCTCATGCTGGCCGGTGTATCCATGAGCTTAAGACGCCGGTGACCTCGATCAAGGGATTGGTCCACGCCGTCCGTGAGAAGGTTGTTGAGGCGGACGAAGCCGAGGAATTTCTGGACATCGCGCTGCTGGAGGCGGAGCGGCTACAGCGGATGGTCGCGGACCTGCTCGATTACAACGCGCTTGCAGCCGGCATGGTCGGTGTCCGCCATGAGCGGCTGGAAGCCTCGCGCCTGCTGTCCGAAATTATGTACCAATGGATGCTGACGAAGCATGAAGACATGGAAGAACCGGAGCTCGTTCTTCCCGCTGCGCCGGTCTATCTGTCCGGCGATCCCCTTCGCATTCAGCAGATAGTGACCAATCTGCTGAACAACAGCCTGCAGGCGAAGCGCAGGGAGGCTCCGCTGCGGCTGTCCGTCCGGCTGACAGCCCGGGACGGACAGGCCGAAATCGCCCTCGCGGACAACGGCGAGGGCATTCCCGAAGACCGGCGCGGCAGGGTATTCGAGCCTTTCTTCCGCAGCAGCGAGCGCCAGACAACCGCCATGCGCGGCCTTGGGCTCGGGCTGACCTTCAGCCGTCTGCTGGCCGAGGCTATGCACGGCTCGCTGGAGCTGTCCGAGCATCCCCAGGACTTCGGCTGCACCATCATGCTCAAGCTGCCGCTCTGGGACATGCCGGTCCAGGCCGCTGCCGCCGCCAAGCCTAAGAGCGCCCAGCTCAAGGGCGCTCTGCCGGGCCTGGCGGCACAGGAACCTCTCCGGCAGACGACCTTGAGGCAGACGACCTGACCAGGTACGCCGGTCCAGGTTCGCCGGTCCATGGAGCAGTGAGCTTTCTCCGGGCCGGGGAAAGCACCGGGATGTTCAGGGAATCAATCACCAATTATCCTGGTGGGCAGTGCAGGCTAAAATCCATCATTGTCGAAACAACAAAGGCGTCCCCGCCGGCTGCAAACTGCGCAGCTCCGCCGAGGACGCCTATGTCCATTTATGCTTATTTCTCTCCGGGATATTTCAATCCCCATTCAGAGCGGATCTTATCCAGCAGCTTCATGATCTCGATGGATTCGTCCAGCGGCATTACCGGGCTCTCAGTCAGCCCAGCAGATCAGCAGCATCAAGGCTAGTCCAACCTCGCCCAACCCGGCGAGCAACAGCGGCTCGAAGCCCCATTTTCCGGTAAAACGGTCCGCCGTCCCTCCAGTGAAATGAATGGGAACCTGACTCGGCATTTTCGGGAACAACACAGCATAGACAATAACGGGAATGAGGCCGATGGCAGCGCTCACTGCCACGATTAATCTTCCTTTCCTCAACAGCTGCTTTCCTCCCCTGCGCGAGACTCCAGGACCAACTTCCGGACAAACGGAACATCTGCCGCCGCAAAAGGATAGGCCTCCAGCCGGCCCGCCTCCTCCCAACGGAAATCGTCATGATCAGTCAGGCGGATGACTCCGCCGACGTAGCGTGCCTTCCACGCCGTGAGCCGGATATGCAGGGCTCCGTAAGCGTGCTCATTTTCCCCGAAAAAAGCGTATGGCTCCACCTCGATGTCCATCTCCTCAACCAGCTCACGCCGTAGACAATCGCAGATGTTCTCCCCCTCTTCAAGCTTGCCGCCGGGGAATTCCCACATTCCCGCCTGTGCCTTCCCTTCTCGCCGGCGGGCGATCAGAATCCGTCCCTCTGCATTATATATCACGGCCGCAGCCACATGAATCAATGTCGTCACCTCCGGACCTACGGGCTGTTTATGAGAAATATAACGTTCCCATTCTCGAAAGGCAAGCGGCTGTCCGCCGAAAGAGCAGCGGCTGTATCCGGGGCATGCTATAATCAGACGAGGAGAAACGGAGGGTTCGTCCTTCTGCGAGGAAGCCTATCCGTACCGGGCGTTAACCTTGCCGTTGCTTTACATCGAAGATGCCCGGTCTGCCTGATCCAACCGTTCCTGACGAACCGTGCTGGATTTTCTGGTTCCATTTACAGGCCCAGATTTTCTCACTCAAGTTTTCTCACCCAAGTTTTCTTATCCAGGTTTCCCTATCCAACTTACCGGAGGCTGATTATGCTTACTTTTGAACAAAAAATTCAAATTCTGGACTCTTATCCGCAGCTTGAGCGCAAAAATGTCTCGCTCGGCAGAGTCAATTACCACTTCGAAGGAAGTCTTCATGAGAAAAAGACCGTCGCTTATCATCTCCATCCGAACGGCAACGGTTATGTATATGGCGGCTTGCTTCAGGGTTATGATGTCGACGCCAAGGGCTTCGTCAATATCCGGGAATTCACGGAGGTTGAACTTCGCGGTCTGGTGGACGCCTCGATCGCTTCGCTCTCCGAGCCCGCTCCCGAAGCTCCGGCTCCCTCGCGCAAGAAGGCTAAACGGCTCCCGGCCGAGAGTGAATGGGTTAATGCCAAGGGAGAGAAGCTTGTTCTTCGGGCTGAAGACGATCTCTGGTATCTCTACTCCGGACTGAGCCTGGAGATGGCGTTCGATACACCGGACGAAGCTAAGGAATATTTGGCCGAGGAGGGCTTCTCACCGGCAGTTCCCGGCGTATAATTATTATAGAAGAAAACGATTACAAAAGTGTAACCAGGAAGGATGCGTGCCGCCCATGTCATTTGACATTGTGGATGCAACAATCGACGATCTTCAAAAGGCCATGAACGCCGGCGGGCTTACTTCACGCGAACTGGTGCTGACCTATCTTGAGCGGATTGCCGAGCATGACAAGAACGGCTTGACCGTCAACTCCGTGATCGAAATCAATCCCGACGCGCTGTTCCTCGCGGAAGCGATGGACCAGGAGCGCAAGCTTCTCGGTGCCCGCGGTCCTCTTCACGGAATTCCGGTCCTTCTCAAGGACAACATCAATACGGGAGACCGTATGCATACAAGTGCCGGCTCGCTGGCGCTTGCGGATTCGTATGCCGGAGAGGATGCATTCATCGTAGCCCGGCTCCGCGAAGCCGGAGCGGTCATTCTTGGGAAGGCGAACATGACGGAGTTCGCCAATTTCATGACCTCCGGGATGCCCTCCGGCTACAGTTCACGCGGCGGACAGACCCTGAATCCCTACAACGTCCTGATGCCGACGGGGGGTTCAAGTGCCGGCTCCGCCGTGGCGGTAGCCTGCAATTTTTGTACCGTGTCTGTCGGTACGGAAACGTCCGGCTCCATCCTGAATCCCTCAAGCCTCGGCTCCATCGTCGGCATTAAGCCGACAGTCGGCCTCCTTAGCCGATCAGGGATTCTGCCGCTCTCCTCCTCCCAGGATACAGCCGGGCCTATGGCGAGAACGGTCCGCGACGCTGCCCTGCTGTTGAATGCCATGCTCGGCCTCGACGATTCCGATGCCGCGATGGGCGCCGGGGCCGGCAGAAAGTACGGCGATTATACCGCCTTTCTCGACGAGAACGGGCTGAAGGGCGCCCGCATCGGCGTTCCCCGCGACTATTACTTCGAGGAAGTCGGGGAAGCACGGACGGAGATCTTCAATGCCGCCGTCCGCCTTATGAAAGAGCGCGGTGCCGTCATAGTGGACCCGGCCGACATTCCCACAGCGCGGGAGATCCGTTATTCGTCCGTACTGCTGAACGAATTCAAGACCGCGCTGAACGGCTACCTGGCCAAGCTCGGCCCGGGCGCGCCCATGCGCACTTTGAAGGATATTATCCGCTTCAACGACGCCCACCCGATGGAGACGCTCCGCTACGGCCAGTCCACTCTGCTCGACGCCGAATACCGGACATCGGGGGCCTTAACGGAGCCGCAGTATTTGCGCGACCGGGCCCTCGATCTGAAGCTGTGCAAGGAGGAAGGTATCGACGCCGTCATGCGGGAGCACCGCCTGGACGCGCTGCTGTTCCCTGCCGACTTCGGCTCACGCATCTCCGCCCGCGCAGGCTATCCGTCGGTCATCGTGCCCGCCGGCTACACCTCTGAGAACGAGCCGCTCGGTGTCACATTCTGCGGCCCTGCCTACAGCGAGCCTACACTCATCCGGCTGGCCTACGCCTACGAGCGGCATTCGAGGGCCCGCCGGGCGCCATCGCTGCGCAGCCTGATCTAAGCACCGCCCTGTCCCGGACAGGGCTTTTTCGTTGTCCAGTTACTCCGGTTGCTGGGAATCATAGTCTGCCATCTGCCGCTCCTCGTCCGCCATGCTCTGGATATCCTCCATTGTGACGATCAGGAGCGCATAGCCCGACTCCTCATGCAGCTTGAGCGCTTCTTCCTTGATGTATTTCGGGCTTCCCTGCGCCGCCTCCTCGTCATAGACGAGCAGGATGCCGTCGCTTTTGCGCATGAGAAGCTCATCTCTGGCCCTGAATTGCCAGCTTCCCTCGAAAGGACGCTTGCTGATCGAGCCGTAATAATCCGCTCTGGCTACAATCCGGCGGAATTCCTCTTGCTTCTCTTCCTTCCAGCGGCTCTCCGGCTCAGCATGGGCGGCAATGATGCCCAGCCTAAGCTCCGGATAGAGAGCTTTCAGTTCAAGCGCCGTCTCGCATGCCCATAGATCAACGCCGTACTGTCCGGGCGTAATGATCCACTCCAGCCCTTCATCCAACAGCGGCGTGATTCGGGCGGCCAGCGCTTTTTTAATATAAGGAATGCCGGGATGCTTGCTGCTGAAAATGCCGATCTCATGTGCCCGGTAGCCTGTAACGAGCAAGGTCTTCACTGCTGTTCCTCCTCCTTCCGTTAATCAGATGTTCATCAGGCTGATGTCCGCCTAATCCGCGCTGTAATCCGCGCCTTCACACTCGCTTAAATTATTTAAAATCAAACCATGTAGACAGCACGCTGCCGGTGCTTTCGGTTTCCGATTTTCCCGTCATTTCCGCTAAGCTTCTTTGCTCTTCTCATTGACGCACTTTATCTATTATAGCGCAAATATGTAGTCCGGACGGCTTTCTTCGGTCGTTTCTTGAAGTGTCCGAATACAAAAAACCACTGCTGAATACTCAGCAGTGGTTCATGTGCTTGGCAGCGTCCTACTCTCCCAGGACCCTTCGGTCCAAGTACCATCGGCGCTGGAGGGCTTAACGGTCGTGTTCGGGATGGGTACGCGTGGAACCCCTCCGCCATCGCCACCAAACGGGCATTTGCGGTACAAATGCATATTCAGGCTTGATCACCTGAAAACTGGATCGAAACGAATCTTGCGTTCTTTTGGATAAGCCCTCGACCGATTAGTACTGGTCAGCTCCATGCATTGCTGCACTTCCACCCCCAGCCTATCAACCTTGTCGTCTTCAAGGGGTCTTACGTATTGGGAAATCTCATCTTGAGGGGGGCTTCACGCTTAGATGCTTTCAGCGCTTATCCCGTCCGTACATAGCTACCCAGCCGTGCTCCTGGCGGAACAACTGGTGCACCAGCGGTACGTCCATCCCGGTCCTCTCGTACTAAGGACAGCTCCTCTCAAATTTCCTGCGCCCACGACAGATAGGGACCGAACTGTCTCACGACGTTCTGAACCCAGCTCGCGTACCGCTTTAATGGGCGAACAGCCCAACCCTTGGGACCTACTTCAGCCCCAGGATGCGATGAGCCGACATCGAGGTGCCAAACCTCCCCGTCGATGTGGACTCTTGGGGGAGATAAGCCTGTTATCCCCAGGGTAGCTTTTATCCGTTGAGCGATGGCCCTTCCATGCGGTACCACCGGATCACTAAGCCCGACTTTCGTCCCTGCTCGACTTGTGGGTCTCGCAGTCAAGCTCCCTTCTGCCTTTGCACTCTTCGAATGATTTCCAACCATTCTGAGGGAACCTTGGGACGCCTCCGTTACGCTTTAGGAGGCGACCGCCCCAGTCAAACTGCCCGCCTGACACGGTCCCCGTACCGGATTACGGTACCAGGTTAGAACCTAGATACGATCAGGGTGGTATCCCAACGTCGCCTCCACCGAAGCTGGCGCTCCGGCTTCCAAGGCTCCCACCTATCCTGTACAGATCGTACCCAAGTTCAATATCAAGCTGCAGTAAAGCTCCATGGGGTCTTTCCGTCTTGTCGCGGGTAACCTGCATCTTCACAGGTATTAAAATTTCACCGGATCTCTCGTTGAGACAGCGCCCAAGTCGTTACGCCATTCGTGCGGGTCAGAATTTACCTGACAAGGAATTTCGCTACCTTAGGACCGTTATAGTTACGGCCGCCGTTTACTGGGGCTTCGGTTCACAGCTTCGGGTTACCCCTAACCGCTCCCCTTAACCTTCCAGCACCGGGCAGGCGTCAGCCCGTATACTTCGCCTTGCGGCTTCGCACAGACCTGTGTTTTTGCTAAACAGTCGCTTGGGCCTTTTCACTGCGGCCCCCTCGGGCTATTCACCCTACCGAGGCACCCCTTCTCCCGAAGTTACGGGGTCATTTTGCCGAGTTCCTTAACGAGAGTTCTTCCGCGCGCCTTAGAATTCTCTTCTCGCCTACCTGTGTCGGTTTGCGGTACGGGCACCTTCTCCTGGCTAGAGGCTTTTCTTGGCAGTGTGAGATCATGACCTTCGCTACTGTAAGTTTCGCTCCCCATCACAGCCCAGCCTTATGGTGTACGGATTTGCCTATACACCAGCCTCGCTGCTTGGACGGACATCCATCAGTCCGCGTCACTACCCTCCTGCGTCCCCCCATTGCTCATAACGGATTATGGTGGTACAGGAATATCAACCTGTTGTCCTTCGACTACGCCTTTCGGCCTCGCCTTAGGTCCCGACTGACCCTGAGCGGACGAGCCTTCCTCAGGAAACCTTGGGCTTTCGGCGGATCAGATTCTCACTGATCTTTTCGTTACTCATACCGGCATTCTCACTTGTATGAAGTCCAGCTGTCCTCTCGGTCAACCTTCAATCCGCATACAACGCTCCCCTACCCCTGGATCGACTTCACTCCTGCCTCGAAGCCTTGTGTTTATCCCCTGGGAACCATTTGGCCTCAAGCCTGGATAACCGGCTCTTCGGCAAATATGTTCTTGTGATAAACACCGCCTCAAAGAAGCAGTGAAGTCGATCCAAGCCATAGCTTCGGTGGTGTGTTTAGCCCCGTTACATTTTCGGCGCAGAGTCACTCGACCAGTGAGCTATTACGCACTCTTTAAATGGTGGCTGCTTCTAAGCCAACATCCTGGTTGTCTGTGCAACTCCACATCCTTTCCCACTTAACACACACTTGGGGACCTTAGCTGATGGTCTGGGCTGTTTCCCTTTTGACAATGGATCTTAGCACTCACTGTCTGACTCCCGGTTAATCAGTCTATGGCATTCGGAGTTTGACTGAGCTTGGTAACCCTTGCGGGCCCCGCACCCAATCAGTGCTCTACCTCCACGACTGTCATTTCCGAGGCTAGCCCTAAAGCTATTTCGGGGAGAACCAGCTATCTCCGAGTTCGATTGGAATTTCTCCGCTACCCCCACCTCATCCCCGAACTTTTCAACGTTCGTGGGTTCGGGCCTCCAGTGCGTGTTACCGCACCTTCACCCTGGACAGGGGTAGATCACACGGTTTCGGGTCTACGTCCACGTACTCAAGTCGCCCTATTCAGACTCGCTTTCGCTGCGGCTCCGGCTCCTCGCCTTAACCTTGCACGTTAAACGTAACTCGCCGGTTCATTCTACAAAAGGCACGCCATCACCCCTAAAATGGGCTCTGACTTCTTGTAAGCACACGGTTTCAGGTACTCTTTCACTCCCCTTCCGGGGTGCTTTTCACCTTTCCCTCACGGTACTGTTTCACTATCGGTCGCCAGGGAGTATTTAGCCTTGGCAGATGGTCCTGCCGGATTCATACGGGGTTTCACGTGCCCCGCACTACTCGGGATCCGTCTCGGAGGGAACAGACTTTCAACTACAGGGCTTTTACCTTATCCGGCGGGCCTTTCCAGACCTCTTCGTCTACCCTGTTCCTTTGTAACTCCATGTGAGACGTCCCACAACCCCAGGGAGCAAGCTCCCTGGTTTAGGCTGTTCCGCGTTCGCTCGCCGCTACTGACGGAATCACTCTTGTTTTCTCTTCCTCAGGGTACTTAGATGTTTCAGTTCCCCTGGTCTGCCTCTTCATTGCCTATGTATTCAGCAATGAGTGACTGTGCATTACCACAGCCGGGTTTCCCCATTCGGACACCCCCGGATCAACGCTTGCTTACAGCTCCCCGAGGCGTTTTCGTTGTTCGCCACGTCCTTCTTCGGCTCCTGGCGCCTAGGCATCCTCCGTGTGCTCTTACTAGCTTAACCAACGCTCCGGCGTTTGGCTGTTTCTGCTCCGCTTGGTGGAACCTCTTCTCCGCCGCTTACGCTGCTTCGAACACCGTTTCCATCCAAATTCGCTCCAACATCCAAACCCCTTCGCTCTAAGCATCACTTACTTCAACTTGCTAGACACAAGTTTCAGCTAAAAGATGTTCTAAAACGCAATTTTCGTTTCGGTATCCAGTTTTCAAGGATCAAGGTTCTTGCTGTTGAGAGCTTGAACTCTCAAAACTGACCAACGAGTGAGCAAGTTGGAAGCTAAGCTTCCGATTTGAATGTTTCCGCTACGGGAAACGATTCTCCATAGAAAGGAGGTGATCCAGCCGCACCTTCCGATACGGCTACCTTGTTACGACTTCACCCCAATCATCTACCCCACCTTCGGCGGCTGGCTCCCTTACGGGTTACCCCACCGACTTCGGGTGTTGTAAACTCTCGTGGTGTGACGGGCGGTGTGTACAAGACCCGGGAACGTATTCACCGCGGCATGCTGATCCGCGATTACTAGCAATTCCGACTTCATGCAGGCGAGTTGCAGCCTGCAATCCGAACTGAGACCGGCTTTATAAGATTGGCTCCACCTCGCGGTTTCGCTTCCCGTTGTACCGGCCATTGTAGTACGTGTGTAGCCCAGGTCATAAGGGGCATGATGATTTGACGTCATCCCCACCTTCCTCCGGTTTGTCACCGGCAGTCACTCTAGAGTGCCCAGCCTGACCTGCTGGCAACTAAAGTCAAGGGTTGCGCTCGTTGCGGGACTTAACCCAACATCTCACGACACGAGCTGACGACAACCATGCACCACCTGTCTCCCCTGTCCCGAAGGCCTACGCTATCTCTAACGTATTCAGGGGGATGTCAAGACCTGGTAAGGTTCTTCGCGTTGCTTCGAATTAAACCACATACTCCACTGCTTGTGCGGGTCCCCGTCAATTCCTTTGAGTTTCAGTCTTGCGACCGTACTCCCCAGGCGGAGTGCTTACTGTGTTAACTTCGGCACCAAGGGTATCGAAACCCCTAACACCTAGCACTCATCGTTTACGGCGTGGACTACCAGGGTATCTAATCCTGTTTGCTCCCCACGCTTTCGCGCCTCAGCGTCAGTTACAGCCCAGAAAGTCGCCTTCGCCACTGGTGTTCCTCCACATCTCTACGCATTTCACCGCTACACGTGGAATTCCACTTTCCTCTTCTGCACTCAAGCCATCCAGTTTCCGATGCGACCACAGGTTGAGCCCATGGTTTAAACACCAGACTTAAATCGCCGCCTGCGCGCGCTTTACGCCCAATAATTCCGGACAACGCTTGCCCCCTACGTATTACCGCGGCTGCTGGCACGTAGTTAGCCGGGGCTTTCTTCTCAGGTACCGTCACTTCTCTAGCAGTTACTCTAGAGAACGTTCTTCCCTGGCAACAGAGCTTTACGATCCGAAAACCTTCATCACTCACGCGGCGTTGCTCCGTCAGGCTTTCGCCCATTGCGGAAGATTCCCTACTGCTGCCTCCCGTAGGAGTCTGGGCCGTGTCTCAGTCCCAGTGTGGCCGTTCACCCTCTCAGGTCGGCTACGCATCGTCGCCTTGGTGAGCCGTTACCCCACCAACTAGCTAATGCGCCGCAGGCCCATCCCTCAGTAACAGATTGCTCCGTCTTTCATCCTTCCTTCAGGCGAAGAAAGGAATTATCCGGTATTAGCTACCGTTTCCGGTAGTTATCCCAGTCTGAAGGGCAGGTTGCCTACGTGTTACTCACCCGTCCGCCGCTAAGTTAATCCGGAGCAAGCTCCTTCATAACTCCGCTCGACTTGCATGTATTAGGCACGCCGCCAGCGTTCGTCCTGAGCCAGGATCAAACTCTCCATTAATGAAAAGCTGATTTGCTCATTTTGAATCTGACGAGAATTAAATTCTCTTTAAATACTCACTCGTTGTTCAGTTTTCAAAGATCAAGCTTCATAAGACTTTCATCGTCGCTTATCTTTCGCATCAGCAACTTTTATATCTTACCACAACCAAGTGATTCATGCAAGCTTTTTTATTTCTTTTTTTGAATCAGCAGCTCGTATTTCTTGGCCGGAATAAGAATATAACATATCATCCTAGCAGATAGCAAGAATTTTTTTAGAAGAGTAAAAAGATCAGCAGTTATTCAATCCAGACAATAACCGAACTCCTTGAAGAAATGTTCTGTAAGCCTCGCATAGTACTCGGCGCTGACCTTATGCCGGGCTCCTCGGAGGATTTCTTTCATATAATGAGCCGGAGGCGCCGTTTCTTCCTTTTTATCCACCACAACAAAGCACACCGCATCGACGATGCTGTCATCCATCCGTACAGGCACAACTGCAGGGCGATAGATCCCTTCCTCTACACCCTCTCTTTGGTATAAATATCCTTCCAGACACTCTTCGGGGATACGGTACAGTATGCCTTCGACGCTCCCTCCCGTCTCAACGATATCGGCCCGGCTGCCATCCGCCAACGGGAGTGTAAACTGCAGGCTAAAACCAGGCAGCACAGCCGCGCCTTCCACAGGCCGAAACCAGCCGGCGACTCCAGCCGCTTCAATGCGCTCCGTATCCATACAGCTTCCATAGGCAAAGTAATACAGTTCCTTTTCCTTCCTCAGCCTGTACAGCTTCCAGTCTCCGCCGGAAATAAGTGGATAAATATGATCCCGCCTGTACACGTAGATCCAAGCCGGAATCTGCCCAAGATCGGTCTGAACCTGTGTCCGGACCCGCTCGTACTCGTTGTTGTCCGCATCAGGACCATAATAATCCTCCAATTCATCCAGAGCGGCGAGGACGTCATCCGTCACTTCATATACTTCACCGGCAACTGATCCGCTGCTAACCTCCACCAGTGCAGGATATCCAAGCCCCGTATCGACGATGATGCCCTCCACCCGGGCCAGCATGGCGACAGGACGGCTGTTCTCAAGCAGGTGGTGATATCTCTCCCCTTGACGCAGCGTTCCATATACAAAGACAAGCTCCATTTCTTCCCCTCTCCTCTCATTTCACATACATAGTTACAAATCCATCGGGTTACATTAAGCTTAACTTTTGCCCGAAAAGGAGGCCCATCATGGACAGCACCGGACAATATGTGAAAAAGCTGAATGAGAACCAGGAAAAAGCCGAGAAGAACAGAGCTCGCGCCAAAGGCAGTCCCGGCACCAAAACCCAGAACAAGCAGCACAGCACCAATAAATAGAACAACGCCCATCCATAAAAAATAGGCAAAAACGCCCCCTTTGACAAGGCAGGGCGCTTTTGTGCTTGAACTTGTTGTTGTTTACAGCCAAGGCTTATTACAACCAGGAATCATACGCTCCCGATGCAAGCTCGTTCTCCGAAATAACGGTATAGCCCTCCCGTCTAAGAAGAGCCGCCGTCACGCCGTCACCGGAAACCTTCGTTCCCTCGAAGCGTCCGTTATAAATCATGCTGCTGCCGCAGGAAGGACTGTTCTCCTTCAGCACAATCAGCTTGGCGCCGTGCATGTGGGCTATCTCCAGCGCTCGATAAGCGCCGCTGACAAACGCCTCCGTCACATCATGTCCGGAACGGTCGATGACCTTGGCGTTGCCTTCGAGCACATCTTCCCCGGTCCCTCCTACAATCTCGGCAGGTTCGCGGGGAGTCGGGCAGCCGCCGAACACCTCCGGACAGACGAGCACCGCCTTCTGGTCACGGGCCAGCTTCCGGATTCGCTCAACGATATTATGCGAGCCGTCATAGCGGCATTCCACACCGGCCAGGCAAGAGCTGACGATGATCACGCAGGTACCCTCCTTTGGCCGAAAGCGCGGCAGACCGTTTCCTTGTCCTATTTGACCGAAGACCACTTGCTCTCCAGCCACTTGTCGAAATCGTCGCCTTTAACGCCTTCATAGGTGTCATAGATGTCGATTCTCATCTTCTTCAGCTTCTCCTTGAACTCCTCGTAGGAGTGGTCACGGGGAAGGCTCTTCTTGATCCGGAGCAAAATTTTGGATAAACCCTTGAACAGCTCGGGCTTGTCCTTCGAAGGGGCCTGCACCTGCTCGCCGAACGCAAGCAGCTTGCGGTATGCAGCTTCCTGTACGGTGTAGACCGGATCGCTCTCAGCCAGACGCGTCAGGATGTCGATCACCTGCTTGTGAGGATGCTTGCCCAGTTCCTCCACGGCAGACAGGCGCGCGCGCCAATCGGCGGATCGTCCTGCGGCTTTTTTGAGTTCGGCATAATTCTCCGGAAGTCCATCTTCGGCCCCGGTCTGTTCCACTTTGGATTCTTCAGTATTCAAACGGCAAAATTCCCTTCTGTTATCGGCTTGTGATAGGGATATTGTAGCGCAAGCGGCAGGGTGAACTCAATGTCCGGGAAAATCCCTATGCTTTTCAAGGCTTTCAGCCGCCGTACAATCGCCGCTGTGTGATATGGAATATCTAAACCCACTACTCGGCTTCGTTATACTTCCGGGACGATCCTTTAAACCTGTCAACCGGATACTTGGCCTCATTCTTCTCGATTTTGTTCAGAATCATCTGCTCAATGGGGATGCCCAGATTATCGGCCAGCAGTACTGCATATATCATAACGTCCGCCAATTCATCCTCGATGTTCGTCATATTTTTGGCAATCGCCTCGTCGCTGGTCTTCCATTGAAAATTCTCCAGCAGTTCAGCCGCTTCAAGCATCAGGGAAATCGCGAGGTCCTTCGGGTTGTGAAATTGTTTCCAGTCTCTCTCATCACGAAATTGAATAATTTTCTCGATTGTTTGGTTCATAACAAATCCTCCCAAATCTTAATGCTGCTGCACTTATTATAAAGCAATTCACAGCTGACAAGGGCGGCTTGCACAAGAAAAAAAGCACATCCCCAAGGAAGTGCCTTTGATCACTTATTTCGTAAAAAGCGTTATTGGACGCTTATCCTTTCTGACATTCAGCACATGGTTCACGGACTCAATAGTAATGTCCATGTCATAATGGCGTCCAGACAGGACGCCATTGGGTTGCAGCTCTAGCGTACCTCAATCTTGCCCTTCCGGTAGAACATGGCGCCCACCGCGAAGGCCACGGCACCCCAGAGGGCGAGAATTCCGATGCCGCTCCAGAAATCAGGGCTGGTAATGCCCGAGCCGTACACCATGCCGTCCCGCATGCCCTCAACGAAGTAGGTCAGCGGAATAAAGCGGGTCACCGGCTTAAGCCAATCCGGCAGACTGCTGGTGGCGAAGAAGACGCCGCTGATGAACATCATCAGGAAGCTCGTCAAGTTCGCGACGCCCATATAGGATTCGATCGATTTGCTGAAGGAGGAGATCAGATAGCCGATTGCATTGAACGCCAGAACGCCGATGAAGAAGGCGATGATGAGCACCGGGATGTTGATATCGAGACTGGCGCCAAAGCCGTACACACCGATCACCGTCAGCAGCACGATCTGCACAAAACTGAGAACGAAGCGTACCAGCATCCCTCCCATCCCGTACAGCCCCATCCGCAGAGGCGTCATACGCAGGCGCTTCAGCAGGCCGGATCTGCGGATCTCAACCATATCCACCATGCCGAACAATCCGGCCTGGGCCACCGAAAGAGCGATCATTCCCGTCAGCAGAAAATCGGCGCTCCCAAGCTCCCGGTCCGCGCTCGTGACAGAAGAGGTCTGCAGATGATAGGCCGGTTCCACCCCGGCTGCTTTAAAGCTGGCGCTTGTCGTATATTGGTCCAGGATGCCGCGGATCGCCTGAGTCGTCGCACTGCTTGCGTTCTCGGCGTTCACGACCAGCTTGATGTCTCCGGTCCCGCTCTCCGGAAGAATGATGGCCGCGTCAATATCTTTCTTTTTCACCCATTCATCGGCCTGATTAGCGCTTACCGGGGCATCGGATTTCCACTCGAAGACCGGGATTTGCTTAAGTCCGGCAGCCAAAGATTCTCCGGCGCTCCCCGCCGGATTTACCAGAGCGACCTTGGCTTTGAAATCATCGCTGCTTCCGGCCCCAAAGATCACCATGAACAGTACCATCAGAATGACTGGAAAGAACAAATTCCAGAACCAGACGGCCTTCTCGCGGAACATCGTTTTGAGCTGGGCGACGAACAGCTTCCACAACTGTGTGCCTGTGCTCATCGGTCAGTCCCTCCATTCCTTGCCCGTGAAGGCGATGAATACGTCCTCCAGGCTCATTTCCCGAATCGATACATGCTGGGTCCGGAAGCCTTGCTCCTTCGTGAAGCCAAGCAATATGTACAGCGCCTGTTCCGGCTCCGGCGACCACAGGGTCAGCTTCTCACCTTCCCGCTCCAACCGAAGAATCTCCGGCACTCCCCGAAGTGCTTCCTCTGTCCGGGCAGCGGCGTCCGCGCCCTCCAGAAAGCTGAGGCGTACCTCCCGCTCCCGGGTAAGCCGTCCGATCAGCGCCTCCGGGGTGTCGAGCGTAACGACCCGGCCGGCATCCACAATGCAGACGCGGTCGCTAAGCTTCTCCGCTTCCTCCATATAATGGGTCGTCAGAATAACGGTCTTCCCGATCTCCTTCAGCTGGAGCACGATGTCCCAAATATTCCGCCGGGCCTGAGGGTCCAGTCCGGTTGTCGGCTCGTCCAGAAAAATGATCTCCGGATCGTTGATCATCGCTAGACCGATCGCCAGCCGCTGCCGCTGACCGCCGGACATTGACTTAACCCGCTTGTTCCGGTGCTCGGTCAGATTGATCATGCCGAGCACCTCTTCAACCGGCTTGCTGCGCGGATAGAAGGACGCGAACAGATCCAGGTTCTCCTCAGCGGTCAGCAGATCGAACAGCGCGCTCGACTGCGGCTGTACGCCGATCTTCGTCTTGATTTCGCCTGCATTCCGGCTCCAGGACAACCCCGAAACGGTTATTGTTCCCGAATCGGGCGGCAGAAGGCCTTCGATCATTTCCAACGTCGTCGTTTTGCCCGCTCCGTTCGGACCGATAATGGTGAAGACCTCCCCCCGGTTCACCATGAAGCTGATGTCTTCAACCGCACGCACTTCACCGAACGCCTTCTTTAATTGATTGACTTCAAGCACCGTCAAACGGTATCCCTCCCAAGCTCCGTTTCTCTTGACACAGGTCCATTATATGCCAGGGGTCGCCGGAACAGGGACGGTCCTTGAACCGATTTTGCCCTAGGTCCCGGGATGTAGGTGACAGATGTCTGGAGAGGCCATGATGGAAGGAAACGCGAAATGAACGGGATCGCTTAATATGCGAATCGCGCGATGAGCGGAAACACGCAGGAAAGTCCGGTTCGGCCGGGGAGTGGAAGAAATACGAAGAAGTCCGTTCTGGCCGGAGAATCGGCTGAAATACGAAGAAGTCCGTTCTGGCCGGAGAATCGGCCAGAGCGGACCTTCAAGTGAAGCGCCGGAGCCGACTGGACGGTGGACTTCGCTTCATACCGTATGCTTCTTGGGCTGCTGCTCGCTGCCGGCCGGAGCTTCTTCCTGCCGCTCAGTTGCCTTCCTCCATACCCACAGGAACGGACGAAGAGGGAAATACAGGAAGTACAGACCCTTGGGCAGCGGAAGGGTCTTGGCATCGGCGGCATATGGATGCAGAAAGCCGAGAGCGTAGATCACCCGCTGCTTAAAGGGCAGGATGGCGGGCTGGTAACGCTTGTAATGCCTATCTACGCCAGGCGGAAGCGGCGGGTGATGGAGATTGACGGTCCGCACGATATAGAACATGGCTAGGTTCGCGAGCCTTGCCGCCTTAGGCCGCTGCGTCAGGACCGTGAAGCCGGCAGCCACCGGAGCGTTCAGCGGCCCGGCCGCAAGAATCAGCGTCTGGCCTCCCACGTCGCTGTAATCATAACGCTGGAGCAGCCGGACTATCCGGTCGGCGTCAGGTTCGCGAAGCAGCATCTGCCTGATGTCGAGCAGCCATCTCAGCCTTGACCAGCCATGTCTCGCTCCGTGCGCCGCCAAATACAGGAACAGATCCTCATCGCCAAGAAAGTGGATATTCTGCCCCAGCAAAGCGCTCGTTCTCCTACGCTCCCACAGCTCGTCGAAGCCCGGTTCTTGGTAAGGCGCCGGATTCATCCGCCAATGGATCTCGGCCGTGATCTTCCGCTCGGGATGGTTGAAGGTCGTATGATGCTGCCTCCATTTCCAGTCCCCCAGAATCGATTCGAACTCTTCTTCCTTGACGTAGCCCTGTGCGACCAGCAGCGCCTCCGCCTTCTCCAGCCCAGTGATCGGCACAACGAAATCAAGGTCCCGTGAAGTGCGCAGCGAGAGGTCGCCGTAGAGCTCCTGGGCCAGAACGGGGCCTTTCAGGAAGAGCGCACGGATATCCGCCGCCGCCAGTTCGTCCGCCAGCTTCCTCATCTCCGCGCAAAGCTTAAGCATCTGAACGGTGTTGCGCCGGTATTCCGCCTGCAGCACCTGAACAGCTTCGGGCGGAACCCCCGGTCCGAGGAGGCTCATTCTCGGGTAAATATACGGAAACACCCGGTGATGCACGGCAAGCTGGATAAATACCTTCCAGTCAATGCCTGCCAACATCTCCGGCTCCCCCACCTTATCTTCGGATGCCGCGTCCGATTGCAGCAGCTTCAGAAGAAGCTTCAGTTCCTCGGATAGTTCCTCCTGATTCAAGGCGTAACGCTCAGTCATGGGCTCTCTCCTTCATCGGGTGCAGCATATTCTACAGGTCCTTCTCAAACAATGATTACCCGTATGCCTCAAGTTTGAAGAGAGCGTACCACCGGACTCCGATTTTTGTCAATTGCTTACATTCACGGTTAAGGATAACGACGGAGAAGTTAATCAATATCAATTCCTACATATATCAAATATCAAAAAATCCCGCCCCGGCGATATGCCGGAAGCGGGATGCACTCTTTTACACCATAATCTTGCAGATATCATTCGTGAACTCGACAGGATCGCCGACCGGCAGCCCTTCGATCAGCAGCGCCTGGTTGAACAGCAGATTCGTGTACAGCGCGAGCTTCTCCTTGTCGGTCTCCGCCGCATTCTTAAGCGAATGGAAGACATCGTGATTCACGTTGATTTCCAGTACCTTGTCGGCCTGGACGTCGCCGCCGTTCGGCATCGCGCGCAGCGTCTTCTCCATCTCGATCGACAGATCGCCCTCTGCAGACAGACATACCGGATGGGACTTCAGACGCTTGGACGCCTTGACGCTCTTGACCTTGCCGCCAAGAATATCCTTCATCGACTCGAACAAACCCTTGTTCTCGTTGTCCGCGTTCTCCGCTTCCTTCGTCTCTTCGTCCAGGTCGATGCCGAGATCGCCGCCGGAAACGGAACGGAATTCCTTATCCTTGTAGCTCATCAGCATCTTGATTGCGAATTCGTCGATATCGTCGGTGAAGTACAGAATCTCATAGCCCTTGTCGGCGACAAGCTCCGTCTGCGGCAGCTTCTCGATCCGTTCGATGGATTCGCCGGAAGCATAATAAATATACTTCTGGTCCTCCGGCATTCCGGAGACGTACTCGTCCAGGCTGACCAGCTTCTTCTCCTTCGAGGAGTGGAACAGCAGCAGATCCTGGAGCGTATCCTTGTCCGCACCGTAATTGTTGTACACACCGAACTTCAGACCGCGTCCAAACGCCTGGTAGAACGTTTCGTACTTCTCACGCTCGTCCTTCAGCAACGTCTGCAGCGCGCCCTTGATCTTGTTCTTGATGTTCTTGGCGATCAGGCTCAGCTGGCGGTCATGCTGAAGCAGCTCGCGGGAAATGTTCAGCGACAGGTCCTCGGAATCGACCATACCCTTGACGAAGCTGAAATAGTCAGGCAGCAGATCACCGCATTTGTTCATGATCAGGACGCCGTTCGAGTACAGCTCCAGGCCTTTCTCGTATTCCTTCGTATAGTAGTCGAAAGGCGTATTCTCGGGAATGAACAAAATCGCGTTGTAGACGACAGCACCGTCAGCGCTGATATGAATATGCTTCAGAGGCTTATCGAAGCCGTACCGCTTCTCCTGGTAGAAGTTCTCGTAATCTTCATCTGTAAGCTCACTCTTGTTCTTGCGCCAGATCGGAACCATACTGTTGACGGTCTGCTCTTCCTTAACCTCTTCGTATTCGTTCTCGGCTCCTTCCTTCGGCTTGCTCCGTGTGACATCCATCTTGATCGGATAGCGGATGAAGTCGGAGTATTTCTTGACGATCGTGCGCAGACGGTATTCCTCCAGGAATTCGTCGTAGCTGTCATCTTCCGTATTGGCTTTGATTTTGAGGATAATGTCGGTGCCTATAGCATCCTTCTCCGCAGCCTCGATCGAGTAGCCGTCGGCTCCTTCGGACTCCCACTTGAAGGCGGTGTCGCTGCCGAGCGCGCGGCTGATGACGGTTACCGTATCCGCTACCATGAAGGCGGAGTAGAAGCCTACGCCGAACTGGCCGATAATGTTGTGGCCGTCCTTCGCCTCGTTCTCCTTCTTGAAGGCAAGCGAGCCGCTCTTGGCGATCACGCCGAGATTGTTCTCCAGCTCTTCCTGAGTCATGCCGATGCCCGTATCGGTTAAAGTCAGGGTCCGGTTCTCCTTATCGGCGGTGATTCTAATGAAGTAATCCTCTTTGTTAAACGTCAGCGAATCGTCGGTCAGCGCCTTGTAATAGATCTTGTCGATGGCGTCGCTGGAATTGGAAATCAGTTCGCGCAGGAAAATTTCACGCTGGGTGTAGATGGAATTGATCATCATCTCCAGCAGCCGTTTGGATTCGGCCTGAAATTGTTTCTTGGCCATGATTAGTCTCCTTCCCAATCAATCTTTCATTTTCGTATATCGCATATAATTAGCACTCATCATCACTGAGTGCTAATCCCTACTTTTATATACCATATCTGGATTTCCAGGTCAATATCCCAAAGTCGAATGCCGTGAGTGTCCTTGGGCGGTTGACAATCATTTTTCAGAATGTTAATTTATACTTATCATTGTTGTTCTTTATTAAGAACATATGTTGCTCCGCGGTTTTTGCCCGGTTGCAGGATTTCCTATCCCTAGATAAGGAGTGGATTAACGAATGAAGACCAAGAGTTTATCCATGGACACTGTCCTGGTACAATGCGAGGGCAATATCGTCAGCGATATGGACGGGGAGAAGGTCATGCTGAGCATCGAACGGGGCAAATATTTCAACCTGGGACAGGTTGGAGGCGATATTTGGGAGCTGATCGGAACCCCGCGTTCCGTCAAGGAAATCGTCGAGGAGCTCCGCAAGAGCTACGAAATCGACCTCGAAATTTGCGAACAGGACGTCATTCCTTTTCTGCAGAATCTGCTGCAGGAAGATTTGATACGCATATCCGGAGATAAATAACATGGTCAGAAAAATCAGACGTCTGGCCGGCCTCGACAGGACGACGCTTCGCTTCTATATAGAAGCTTTTGTTCTGCTCGGCTGGGCGCGCACCCTGCTCTACTACAAGTTCTCCAGAGTAGCTCCTCAGCTCGGCAGACGCGGAGAGGAGACGGCGATGCAGGCCGATCCGCAGCATCTCGCCTTCCTGAATCACATTGCAAATTCCATCAATACGATCAGCAGATATACGCCGTGGCAGAGCAAATGTCTGGTCAGAGCCATCGCCGGTATGAAAATGCTGGAGCGTCGCGGAATCGACAGCACACTCTATCTGGGAACGGGCAAAGATGAGAACGGAATGCTGATTGCGCATGCCTGGCTGCGCAGCGGCCCCTATTATATTTCCGGCGCTGAAGTCATGGACCGTTTCGTTACGGTCGACAAATTCGCCAAATCCGCTTTGAATAACCGGTAAGCGCCAAGCCGCATGCTTGTCCGGTTGCGACGGAGGTTAGCCATGATCGGTAAAAAGATTCAACAGCTTCGCAAGAAGAAAAACTACTCCCTGACCGAGCTGTCCGAACGGGCCGGAGTAGCCAAATCGTACCTGAGCTCGATCGAACGGGGCATCCAGCAGAACCCCTCCATTCAATTTCTGGAGAAGGTCGGAGCCGTCCTCGGCATTCCGGTGGAGGAGTTCCTCCAGCCGGAGCAGCGCAGGGGAAGCGCGGAGCAGACGGACCAGGAATGGGACGAACTCGTTCAGGAAGCGATGCGATCGGGAATCAGCAAGCGGGAGTTCCGCGATTTCCTGGAGTACAACAAATGGAAGATGGAACGGCGCTGAGCTTGATGCTCCCCGTCTCCTGCCGCATTAGAATCGGACATCCAAAGCCGCATCTTTACGCAGGTTCGCCTCTAAAGACGGCTTTATTTTTGTATTCATTTACAGATCGGAGTCGACCCGGATGAACAAGTTGAAGACCCTCTTCAATACCGAAGTGATAGCCTGGCTTAAACTGTGCATGAAGGGAAAATGGAGCGCGCTCACCGTCATCATTCTGCTGAACGTCATTCTGTCGCTGGGCGGCGCTGCCCAGGCCATCGTCTCCAAGCAGGTCATCGATCATGCGGTGAATGACAGTCTGAAGCAGAGCGCGATGTACGCCGTCTCTTTTGCCCTGATCATGATCGCCCAGCTCGTGCTGTCCTCCCTCCTCACGCTGCGGACTGTTAAGCTGAAGGAGGCCATGAACAACGATCTTCAACGGAACTTCATGGACCGTCTGTACAAGACGGAATGGAAGGCGGTAGGACGGTACCACAGCGGCGATCTGCTGACCCATCTCACCAGCGACGTTGCCAGCGTAACCGATGGGCTGATCGCCACGCTCCCCGGCATACTCTCGCTTGTCGTCCAGTTCGCCACGGCGTTTCTGACCCTTCTGTATTTTGACAAAACACTGGCGCTCTTCGCCTTCCTGCTCGGTCCCGTCTCGGTTGTGATCAGCTGGTTCATCGGAAGGAAGCTGAAGAAGATGCAGCATCAGATTCAGGCCGCGGAGAGCCGTTACCGTTCGCTGCTGCATGAGTGCATCCAGAACTTTCTGATCGTCAAAACCTTTGAGCATGAAGACGACAGCCTGCAAAAAGTCCGGGGCGCCCAGCAGAACCGGCTGTTCTGGGTGCTGAAGCGCACCCGCTTCAACGTCGCCGCCGATCTGACGATGGGTACCGGCTACCGGCTCGGGTTCTTTCTCGCCTTCATCTGGGGAGCCTATCGTATCTCCACCGGAGCGGCCAGCTTCGGCATGTTCACCGCCTTCCTCCAGCTGGTGGGGCAAATTCAGGGGCCGCTGGAGGGGCTGGCACGCTCCTTCCCGATCCTGATCGCCATGGTGACCTCGGCCGAGCGTCTGATCGTCTTCCAGCAGCTGACTCCGGAGAACAAGAAGGCCATTCCTCCCATGCCTGCGGACCGGGTTACCGGACTGCGGCTGGATCATGTCGCCTATAGCTATGAGCCAGGCAAGCCGATTCTGACCGATGCCTCCCTGACCATCCAGCCCGGCGAGCTGATCGCCCTGATCGGAACGTCCGGCGAGGGCAAGACGACGCTGCTGCGCCTGCTGCTCGCGCTGATCAAGCCGAGTCACGGCGACATTTCCCTTACCGCATTAGGCCGGGAGCGCATCGCGCTGTCAGCCGATACCCGGCCGTATTTCTCCTATGTGCCCCAGGGGAACACGCTGTTCTCCGGCACAATCGCGGATAATCTGAAGATAGGCCATCCCTCCGCCACCGAGAAGGAGATGAACGACGCGCTGGAGGCCGCCTGCGCCCGGAGCTTCGTAGAGAAGCTGCCCGAAGGCCTCCATACCGTGATCGGCGAGCATGGCTCCGGGCTGTCCGAAGGCCAGGCCCAGCGCATCGCCATCGCCCGCGCGCTGCTGCGGCCCGCGCCGATTCTGCTGCTGGACGAAGCCACCTCGGCGCTCGATATGGACACGGAGTGGGCGGTTCTCCAGAACATACGAAGCTTCCAGCCGCGCCGCACCTGCATCGCCATCACCCATCGGCTGTCTGTCTTCGACGTATGCGACCACATTTACAGATTGTCCGAAGGCAGACTGTACCGGGAGCAGAAGGAGCTGGCTGTCCGCAGCGAGTAGGCAGGGGCCGCAGCCCGGGCAGCATACGGTCCATTCGGCTCTCCGCACATGAAACAGGCCGGGCACTTCGGCGCCGCTCCCGAAGGAACAGCGCCGAAGTGCCCGGCCTGCCGCATTTCAAAGCCCCGGGCGAACCGCCGGGGCTTCTGTCCGTTGAATGAATCTGATCTTAGGAGAAGGAATACCAGGTATGCTTACCGTCGCTGTAGCTTGCATCCGGAACAGCTTTCAATTGAGTTCCGTATTCCGTTCCGCTAACCTTCAATTCTTTCAATTCCGGCTTTTCCCAAACTTTCATGTATTCCACCTCCTGATAATATAAAACATTGACCATCGCCCTTATTCTATGCGTTGAGTGTGGGCAATATTTGTAAACTACAATACACGATTTTTTGGAAGAAATCAAGAAGTTCGATCGTTATAAAGAACAGTTTCTCTCTAAATCTGTCTTTTCTGTTTCTTTTTGTTACTTTCTATTATCGTGTCAAACCCGGATTTCGTTCAGCCTTTGAGTCATGGCCTGTATTTGCTCGTCAACCGAGAAACCGTGCTCCGGACGCTCAAGATGAAATACAGGAAGCTGCGCGCCGAGCCGTGAGCAGCGCATGAAATGCTCCTGACGCTTGCCCATGAATTCGATCAGCTCCGGCCGGTAGACATTGCGCATGATGGTCATCAGCTTGCCCGGCCCCCTCACCTCCGAGATCATTACTTCATTACCCGGAGAGGCCGTCAGTTCAAACAGGGCAGCCAGCTTTTGGGGAGATCGGATGAAGCCGCCTTCCATCGGAACATGGTACTTATCCCGGATTCCGGGAATCCGGGTGAAATCCCCGACGCCGCCGAAGATCCGCTCCGCCGTATCCCGCCACAGCTTCTGGCGGGGAAAAGCCGGGAGAATCCGGAAAGCGCCGTCCGCATCTTCCCGCAGCGCCGCCACATCGTCGGCGAGAAAGGCGCTGCCCCGTTTGTTCAGAGCGGCGGCCAGCGTTGACTTGCCCGCTCCCGAGCAGCCCGTAATAATGATATGCCGGCCCCCCAGCTCCAGAGCACTGCCATGAATGGGGAGCAGTCCCCGCTGCATGAGCAGCGCGCCCATGCAGGTTCCCAGAATGAACAGCGTATGGGCCTCCGGCTCGCAAGCATCGCTTGGCTCCGCGATGATCTCCCGTCCTCCCCTTACCAGAAAGCAGCCGATATCCTGCACGCGAAAGGCGAAGCCGTCCTCGCCGACCATAATATAGGCATGGGAATTCTCCGGGCCGGGAATCTGGACGGGAACCTTCCCTTCCCTGATCCATACGTCCGGTACTCCATCCGCCGGCAGCAGCCCTTCCAGGGGAAAGGCGGAAGCGATGTTGCATCCGAAGGCTTTATAATGAAATTCCAGGTTCTGAACATCCGAATTGCGGTCGTGCATGTCTACCACCTCAGCTGGGAATGTAGTGTTTCGTATGCCGGGAAATGCGCTCCCGCTTATAACTGTCGACAAATCGGGCGAAGATCACAGCAGTCAGAATATAGGCCACCCGGTCCTCATCCACTTTCGCCACATCCCGGCTGACTTCATCCAGAAGCTCTCTCAACTGCTCTGTCTCCAGATAGCGCTCGCTGTCCTCCCTGTCCAGAATCTTGCGGGCTTCCGCCAGCAAACTCGGCCATTCCGGAACGAGCCGATGAATCCAGTCGGCGCTCTGAAGGCCCTTCTTGATGATATTCAGGCGGATCGGATCGGGCAATATGCCCTTCATAGCCCGGCGTAGCAAATATCTCTCCTGGCCATGGCGCACGAACTGCCCGGACGGGATCGCCATGCAGAATTCGAAGACGCGCCGGTCCCTGGACGGGTCACGGATCGTAATGCCGTTCGCGAGTGAGAGCTTCGTCTCCACTGCGCCGATATGCACAAGCGGCAGCGGACTCGTTCTGGATTTCAAATCCTCCCGGTAATCGGGATAACGCTGAACCGGCACATTGGTGCCGATGGCATCCAAACGGCTCTCTACCTTCCACTTGCGGGCCAGCGAGCGATTGACCGGCACGCCCCGGAATCGGTCGTAGCCGCGAAGCTCCCTGCGGCTGCGCCACAGCTTCAATCGGTAGGGAGTTACGACCGGAATCGCGCTTTTGAATACTTTGGAGATCGGCTCGTTCACAAGCCGGCTGAAGCCCAGCAGCTCCCTGACGGCCGAGAATGCCCTGCCCCTTTTCCACAATGTCATTAAATGAACAGCGAAATTCCCGTAAGAGATCGTGTTGTTCCCGCTCTGCCCGTTCAGCATCACCGTACAGTTCCGCTCCGCGGCCAGCTTCAGGAAGGAATGATACCAGGTCATGTTCCGGAAAATTTTATAGGGCTGCTCGAAAATGCGGATCAGCTCGTCAATGTCGGTTGTACAGTTCTTCTCCGCGAAGCTGCTGTACGTAATCTCCACATTGGGATAAGCCTCGGCGATCAAATCCACCTCCGGCGCTTCGTTATAGACCCGCATCCGAGGAGGCTTCTTGTCAAAATCCGGCACAGGGACGGAGGTGAAGCCATGCAGCTTCCTGCCCTGCGCCTCAAGCAGGGGGGCCGCAACACAGGCGATGGAGCCGGAATCCATTCCGCCGCTGAGGAAGATGCCCGTCTCGCCAGCGCTGCGCAGGCGGCAGGCTACCGCCTCCTTGAAGATCCGGTTGAAGGCCTCTTCGTACTCTTCATCCGAGGCAAAACGGACCGGCTTGATGTCCTTCAGCGGGTCCCAATATCGGTTCTTCAGGAATTCCCCCGCCCGGACAACGGCCGTGTGCGCGGGCGGAAGCTGGTAAATGTCCCGATACACGGTTTCTTCAGGGTCCGTCTCATGCTGAATGCCTTCGATCGACAGAAAATCCGCGATCCACTTCTCGTTCAGCTCCGCCTCCTCGCCGCGCAGCGCAACCAAGGGCTTCTCCACCGTGCAAAAAGCGAAATAATCCGCGCCTTGAGTATAATAGAGGGTTCTTGAGCCCATGGCATCGCGGACCAGAAACAACTCCCTCCGTTCCTTGTCCCACACGGCAAAAGCGTAGTCCCCGATCAAATGGTTCGGGCAGGCATGTCCCCATTTCTCATACGCTTTCAGAATAAGAGTGCCGTCGGTGACAACCTGCGTCTCATCCAGCCCCAATTGCTCCAGCAGTTCGGCGCGGTTGTCGATAATGGCGTCGGCCGCAAGCACCAGACTGCCACTTTCGTTCTCTCCCGGCAGTTCTTCCAGCTTCGATTCGGGCGTATGATGGAAAACGCCGCAGCCCAGATGAACGGACCCGTCGGTCCATTCGCCCGTTCCCTGAAACGAATAAATTTTCAGTTGCCCGAACAACGCGGGGCCGGCCGAAACAGCCTTCCGGTCGCCTCCAAAAACGCATATCCCGCTGATTGCACCCATCTGCCCTTTCTCCTCTCTTTTCCCCGATGCATGCTAGGTTGCTAGATCCCAGGTGGTTAGGTGGATCAAAAGGCAAAATTCCTGCGTCTATCCTGGATTAACAGCGACCCGGCAGGGGCAGCGTTATGGATGCCTCGAATATTAGTCAAAGCCAAGTTCAGAGCCCCCCTATGTATTTCATTCTTGTCGGCTGCCTATGGCAGTATGTATGTCTAATTTACCATTTTTGCCGTGCTTAATAAAGAACGGTTTCCACCCGCTTCCAAATATGCCGTCCTCTTCTGTAAAAAGGATTGGAATCTTTTATGGTTTTAGAATCAGGTACTAAGAGTTCGTGCTATAATAGGGGAGCAATACGAATAGCTTGTGTATAGGAGATGGATCAAGTTGGGTAAAGAGCAATGGATCGCGCCGGAGCGCTACAATATGACGTCGGAGATGGAACGCCATCCCGCCGGGAAGCTTGCGCTGAAATGGTTAAGCGATAAAGGCGAATACGAGGAAATCACGTACGGAGAGCTGCTGAAGCTTGCAGGCCGCCTTGCAGGCGGCCTTGCCGAGCTGGGGCTGCGCCAGGGCGACCGGGTGCTCGTCATGGTCCCCCGCCGCATCATCGCCTATGTTATATATCTGGCCTGCCTGAAGCTCGGGCTGGTCATCATCCCGTCCTCGGAGATGCTGCGGGCGAAGGACTTGTCCTACCGTCTCCGCCATTCTGAGGCGCGGGCCGTCATCTGCTGGTCCGAGGTAACCGGCGAGGTCAACAAGATTGCTGAGGATCTGCCCGCGCTGGATTACCGCCTGTCCGTCACTCCGGACGATGGCGAGGCGGAAGCCGGCTGGACATCGCTGCAGTCGCTGATGGAAGGCCGGGACAGCTCCTATCCGACCGCCGACACCGGCCGGGACGACATGGCGATTCTGGCTTACACTTCGGGTACGACCGGCAATCCGAAAGCGGTGGTGCATACACACGGCTGGGGGTACGCACATCTGCGCATCACCTCGATGTGGCTTGATATCCGGGAGGAGGATACGGTCTGGGCGACCGCCGCTCCCGGCTGGCAGAAATGGATCTGGAGCCCGTTCCTGTCCGTGCTCGGCCACGGCGCTACCGGCTTCGTCTACCACGGCTCCTTCCATCCGCACCGCTATCTGCAGCTCATTCAGGACCAGAATATCCACGTCCTGTGCTGTACGCCGACCGAATACCGCCTGATGGCGAAGATCGACGGACTCGGCCGCTATGACCTGTCCCGCCTCCGCTCCGCCGTCTCTGCCGGCGAGCCGCTGAATCAGGAGGTCATCCATGAATTCCAGCGCATGTTCAGCCTGACGATCCGCGACGGCTACGGCCAGACGGAGAGCACGCTGCTCATCGGCACGCTGAAGGATGCCGAAATCCGGCTCGGCTCGATGGGCAAAGCAACCGCCGAGGGCATGATCGAGGTCGTGGATGAGAACGGCGTTCCGCTTCCTCCGGGAGAGGTAGGCGACATCGCCGTCCATGTGAACATGCCGGCGCTGTTCCAGACCTACTACAAGGACCCGGAGCGCAAGGCGGCTGCAGTACACGGCGAGTATTTCATTACCGGCGACCGGGCCGAGAAGGATGAGGACGGCTATTTCTGGTTCGAAGGCCGCGGCGACGATATCATCATCAGCTCGGGCTATACGATCGGCCCGTTCGAGGTGGAAGAAGCGCTGATGAAGCATCCGCTGGTCAAGGAATGCGCCGTCGTCGCCAGCCCCGATGAAATCCGGGGCCATGTGGTCAAGGCCTTCATCGTGCTGAAGGATGGCTGCGAAGGCACACCGGAATTGGCCAAGGAACTCCAGGCCCATACGAAGGAGATTACCGCACCGTATAAGTATCCGCGCAGAATCGAGTTCATCTCCGATCTCCCCAAGACAAGCTCCGGCAAAATCCGCCGGGTCGAGCTGCGGGAACGCGAACGGGCGGCCAAACGATAAGATCAGGGCGCTCAATTGATCTGCGCTGAGAGAGATTGAAGGTTGAAAGACCCCTGCCCGCTTGCATGCGGTGCAGGGGTCTTTTGCTTTTGGCGACGCCTAGCAATCGGAGGTGTAGCCCGGGCGGCTGGGCGCCGGGTAGTTGCGCGCTTCGCGTCAGCTGCCGGATAGACAGCCGGGCAGCCGGTGCAGCCCGGACGGCTGGGCGCCGGGCAAGATGCGCGCCTCGCGTCGGCCGCCTGATAGCGGCCGGGCAGCCGGTGTGCCACGCGGCTGGGCGCAGGGCTAGTTGCGCGCCTCGCGTCAGCTGCCGGATAGCCGGCTGGCCAGCTGGTGTAGCCCGGGCGGCTGGGCGCCGGGCAAGATGCGCGCCTCGCGTCAGCTGCCGGATAGCCGGCTGGTGCGTCCGGCCACCTCGCTTAGTTGCTCTATCCGCCTGTCACTCCTGACGCTCTGCGGCCGCCGCCTGATCGTTCAACCGTTCCCGCTCCTCCTCAATCACCCCGGGATCGATCCGCTCGAAGAGCAGCCGCAGCTCTGTAATTTCGCGCCCCGCAGGCACGAGTTCAAGCTGCCAGCTCGGAGCCCCAAGCGCCAGGAAGCGGCGGATTTGGCCGCAGGCGAACGGAATGAACGGCTCCAGCAGGTTAGCGAAATTGGCGATAATCTGGACACATTCGTACAGAATGGCGCCGCACGCCGCACGGTCTTCCTTCAGCACAGCCCATGGCTGCTGCTCATCAAAAAAGTGATTGCCTTCCCTCACCACGGCAAAAATACGCTCCAGCGCCCGTTTGAAATGGCCGTCTTCGATCAGTGTTCCCGCCTCCGTATACAGCCGCTCCAGGCGAAGCCTCCATTCGTCTCCAAGCTTTCCCGCCGGCACACGCCCTTCGAATGATCGGTTCAGAAACGCGAGCGTCCGGTTAACGAAATTGCCGAATGCCCCCAGCAGCTCGCCGTTATGGCTGTAAATGAATTCCCGCCAGGAGAAATCCGTATCCCGCTTCTCCGGCCCGTTCGCCAGCAGGAAATAGCGGATGGAGTCCGGATCATACCGGCTTAGCAGATCGGGCACCCACACGGCCCAGTTCCGGCTCGTGGAGAACTTCTGGCCCTCCAGCGTCAAATACTCGCAGGATATGATCCGGTCGGGCAGATGATAGCCCCCTCCGGAGCCTAACAGAATCGCCGGCCAGATCAGCGTGTGAAACGGGATATTATCTTTCCCGTGGACATAGTAGGCGGTGATCGGCTCGCCCCCGTCCCGCCAGAAGGCCTCCCAGTCCCCGCCCTTCTCCGCAGCCCATTGCCGGCTTGCCGACAAATAACCAATGACGGCATCCAGCCAGACATAAATCTTCTTGTCCCGGAATCCCGGAACCGGAACGTCCACTCCCCAATCCAAATCCCGCGTCGCTGCCCGGTCCTGCAAGCCTTCCTTCAAATAACGGGAAGTCAGCTTGACCGCATTGTCTCCCCAGTTCCCGGAGCGCCCTTCTGAATAGGCCTTCAGATCCTGCTGCAGCGAGGACAGCTCCAGATACAAATGCTCAGCCGGCCGCTCCGCCGGGGGATTCCCGCAAATTTTGCAGATCCGGTCCAGCAGATCGGCGGGATCGAGCAGCGCCGAGCAGGCATCGCATTGATCGCCTCGGGCGCGGCTTCCGCAGAAGGGACAGATGCCCTCCACATAACGGTCGGGCAGAAACCTGCGGTCGGTCTCGCAGTAGGTCTGCGTGACTGTCTTCCTGTACAGCCTGCCTTCCTTATGCAGGCCGAGGAACAGCTCCTGTACGACCTGATGATGGAACGCCTGATCGGTCCGGGTGTACAGATCGTAGGTGAATCCCAGCCGGTCGAAGCAATCCGCGAACTCCCGGTGATAGCGGTCCGCGATTACTCCCGGAGTTACGCCCTCCTTCATTGCCTGGACGGCGACCGGTGTGCCGTGGCAGTCGCTGCCGGACACATACAGCACCTCCTCGCCTTTGGCCCGGTAATAGCGCGCAAGCACATCGCCGGGCAGCACGCTGGCCAGCCTCCCGAGGTGCAGCGAGCCGTTGGCATACGGCCAGGCGCCTCCGATGAATATTTTGCCCATGTTCATTCATCCTTCCCATGTATGATTCCCTGGCTACACCAAAGCCAAATCCCCCGGCCAAGCGGCGGGACTTGCTTAGAAGCGAATTCCGGCACTGAGCGAACTCCCCCGAACGCAAAAAAGCCCTCATCCCACAAAGGGACGAGAGCTTAAGCTCACGCGGTACCACCCAATTTCATTTCCGCCTTGCGGCGGTCACCTCTTCAGGTACGGCGAAAATTATCGCTTATACCCTAGCACGTTAACGGGTGCGGGTTCCGGCGCAGCCTACGGCCCTTGAAAAGGCTTCGGTGCGCAGCTCAGAGACCATGTTCCCAAGACTCTTCTTCTCCCCTTCTCAGCTCCCGGGGCTCTCTGTCGGAAGATATCCGCTTGGTACTCTTTCTCTTCAAAGCTTTTGGCATATGTCAGGTTACGGGCATTATATGTCCATCTCTTCATCAGCGCAACCTCTTACATCACGCCCCTAAATCACGCTGCCTTAAATACGCCGATCACACTGCCTTAAATACACCGATCACGCCGCCTTCACCGGATTCGGCTTTTCCGGATTCGCCTTTTCCGACGGTCCTCCCGGAGCGTGCCTCACACGCATGAGGATCAACAACGCCGGCCGGGCTGCTCCGAACTAACGAATGGCTGCTACTTGATCTTTTCACCCTTGCCGTGCAGAATTTTCAGTTCTCCGTTCTCATACCCGACCGAATAATTCATGCTGTAAGACTGATACACGGTGCCACTGTCCTTCCGCTCTTCGGCTGTAATATCGACAGTCACCTGAGCGCCATCCTCCAGCTTCTTCAGCGACAAGGTTCCCAGCGTGATGTAACCCGTCTTCAGATAACCGCTGCGGAAATCCTCGTAGCTGATCTTGCCCTGCCACTCGCTGCCCAGCAGTGAATAAGCGGAGACATAGTCGCCCGTGTTCAGACTCTCGTAAAAATAAGCCACGATATCACGCTCATCCGCGTACCCGTCTCCGCCGTCATCGTCCTCGCCTCCGGCACTCACGTCCGGCAGCTTGGACATAGGCTGGGCGGACCATTCCCGCGCCTGGGCGATGATGCTGGAAATCGGGATGCTGAAGCCGATGCCCGACTCTTCCGTAGCGGCGGCGGAGTTGATGCCCAGCACCTCGCCCGTCTCTGCGTTCACCAGCGGTCCCCCGCTGTTGCCGTGGGTAATCGGAGCCGAAATCTGGTACAGATTGCTGTAGGTGTAAGGATCAATATCGAAGCTCCGGTTCAGGCCGCTGATGATTCCCGTCGTCACCGTGTTCTCCAGTCCAAGCGGACTGCCGAGCGCCAAAATCTCGTCACCGGCCTCCGCTTTATAGCCTTCCGCCAGCGGCAGCGGCTCCAGTTCCTTAAGCTCCGGAACCCGGACAACCGCCACATCCGTCTCCGTTCCGATGCCGATGACCTGGCCCTTGTATTCCTTATGATTCAGCGTCCGCACAGTCACCTCCCGGGAGCCGGACACGACATGGGCGTTGGTGAGCAGGTCGCCCTGCTTGTTGTAGAGGAAGCCCGAGCCCAGTCCATCCCCGCTCTCAATCGTGACCACCCGTTTCTGGCTGTCTTCAATAATGGCCTTGCGTGTCTTCGGGGCCGCAGCTTTCACAGCCCCCTTATCGTCCTGCGCAGAAGTCTTGGCTGCGGCAAGCAGCGGCTGTCCGTCCAGGCTGGACTCGGCGGATTGATGGATCAGATAGGCGCCAGCCGTACCCGATCCCAGAATAATCAGGCATGCGGCTGCGCTGATCCATGTTCCCTTGCTCATCTCTCATGCCCTCCTATTCCAGATACCAGGTGGCATTAGCGACCGATACCGTGGCCTGGTCGTACACCCCGTAGTAATATGTCGAGAAACTGCCCGATTCTCCCGGCTCCAGCCGGAACGGCGAGACATCGGCGTAAGTTTCTCCGAGATACGCGCCCGAGCTGTCGTAAATGGAGAGATTGACGCTGATCGAATAGATCGCCCGGGTCGCCTTATTGGTGGCCGTTCCGCTGATCATCAGATCGCCGTATTCATCCAGAACCGCCTGAAGCCCGGTCACATCGACAGCGGCCGTCCGGTTCTTCATGTCCTCCTCCGCTGCCTGCTGCTGGGCAAGCTGAATGCGCTCTGCTTCGGCCTTCTCGAACTCGCGCTTGGCTTCCTCGACCTGCTTCCGGTACGCGGTCAGCTTCTCATTGTCCGCGTCATAGGAGAGGCCCGTGTCGACCTCCTCCAGCGCTCCAGCGAAATCCTTCTTCCGCAGCTTCTGCTCGGCCGCCGAATAGCTGATCGAGGCGATTTTGCCGATAATCTGCTTCTTCACCGCAGCCGCCTCCGTTCCGGACAGCCCTTTCAGCGTATCCAGCTTCGCGGCCAGTGCGTCGACCGTGCTCAGCTTGTCCAGCTCGCTCTTGATTTTGAGCACGGTCAGCAGCACCTGATCTGCCGCCAGCTCCTTCTTGAGCGGCGCGAAGAGCGGCTCCTCCCGCTTGCCGATCAGCCCTTCTACCGCGTTCAGCTCCTTCTCGCCTTCGCTCAGCTTCTTCGCCTTAAGAAGTCCGGCGGCGCTGTCCAGCCGGGTCTGAAGCTGGGCGGCCTTCGCCGCAAGCTCCAGGTCCCGGGCCAGCGCGGCATAGCCCGGCCGCGCATTCCCGGCGCGATCCAGGAGCGAGACGGCGGAGTCATACTTGCCCGCCAGCGCCTCCGTCTTGGCCTGCTGCTGCAGCGCCAGCACCTCCAGGTTCACCGATTGCTCATGCTGATGCAGCAGCGTGAGCCCAAGAGCCGTACATCCCGCCAGCAGAAGCGGAATCACCCACTGGAATACCCGCCCGGCTCCGCGCTTCTTGACGGGAGCCTGCTCCCTTGGGGAGCGCGCGCCCCCCGCCTCCGGGCGAATGAACGACGATCCCGGTTTCCGGACTGCTTCCGCTCCCGCAGCGACCTCCAGCACAGCCTGACGAACCTCCTCCGTCAACAGCCTGGCGCCGCATTTCCCGCATACCTTCTGTTCCGGGGCACATTTCTCCCCGCACTGATGACAATACACCTTGCTCCCCCCAGAGTCCCTTGATGCTGCTACTCGAACTTGCAGCCGATTATATGGATGCCGCCGGAAGACCCGGATCAGCCTTGCGATCCGGGTCTTCCGGCATGTTATTTTTCACTATACCATATTGTGGGTCCCGTTGAGTCCGCCTGCCTGGAAAAAAATCAGCTCAACCCAAGCCGTATCTCCCTTTCAGCCGCATATCAAGACGCTCTCTCAGCCCGGTTAGCCATTCAGGCTCATGCTCCCAGACTTCGGCGGCGGCTCTTCGCACACGGGCATAGTTCGCATGATCTCCCTTTCGCCGATTTGACTGCGTTATTCCAGGGCGTACTTGCTCTGTGTATATGCGGACATCAGAACGCTGCGTCGATCCGCAGAGCTTACATCGTCATAGCGCCTCCGAACCTTGCCAGATACGCTTCCTTCTCCTTATAGTCGGGCATGACGCCGCCCACCCGTCTCCAGAACGAACGGTCGTGATTCATATGGAGCAGGTGGCACAGCTCATGGACGATGACATAATCGATCACCTGCGGCGGAGCCATGGCCAGCAAATAGTTGAAGGTCAGCTTCTTGTCCGAGCTGCAGCTGCCCCATTTGGTGCGGGATTCGACGATTTCGACCGACTTCGGCTTCACCTTCAACTGCTTCTGGTACGCGCCAATCCGTTCCTCGACAACCTTCCGGCAGCTGGCAAAATAAAACCGCTTCAGCCGTACCCTCAGCTCCTCCTCTGTTCCTTCATCCGTACCGATCAGCTCGCGCAGACTGCAAGGTCTGCCGAGGTACAGAAACTTTCCCTCTTCGGTATACTCCTTGGCCTTGAACAAATCCTTGGCCTTCTCCAGCTGATCCAGCTTCTCCGCAATATAGGAGGCATGTCTGCCGACAGCCTCCAGAATCGTCTCCTCTTCGGTATTCTTCGGCGCTTTTACCGTAATGAAGCCGGTGGAGTCGATATGAAGCAGAATTTTTCGGCCTTTGCCGTACTGGACGTGGAATTCAATGATTCGATCCCCGATGTTGATTTTCATAATGTCCTCCCCTGGGAATCCCCCATCGGCTTATCTGAATGTACACATCTGTGTTAAAAATGCGCTAATTACATTTCACGTTCGTATTTGACGCGGCAGAAGACACCATATCCCACGACGAACAGATAAGAAGCTGTCAGCAGCAGAATCTCCGCCAGATCAGTACCCATTAACGCAAAAAGCAAGCAGCAAAGCGCCGAACACGTATATCATCACATCATAGGCTTTGGCCTTCGCCCGGTTTCCAACTGCAATGTTGCGTTCATCCTTCTCTGCGATCTCGATTTCCCTCTGCAGATCCGGCCGGTTCTTAAGCGACCGCTTACGCAGGATCTCCCCCATCCCGTGTCCAAACATGCCGCTGCCGATACCGACCAGCACATAGGGAAGCGCCTGCGCGGCATCCGGCAGCAAATCAATCTTCACCGCAACCAGCCCCGAGGCAAGCAGGATAATCCCCAAAATAGCCGCTCCGAACGAATAAGCGCGTTTGCTCATCTCGATTCTTCCTCCTCGTAAATAAATATCTCCTCAATGCTCATGCCGAAATATTTGGCGATTTTGAAGGCAAGCAGGATGGACGGATTGTATCTGCCGTTCTCCAGAGACCCTATAGTCTGCCTGGACACTTCCAGCGCGGACGCCAGCTCCTCCTGCTTAATTCCCTTCTCTTTGCGAATTTGCTCCAGCCTGTTCTTCAAAAGCTCCCTCCTCACATGGAAAGTATCCTTTCCACGATTCCATCATACCACGTTCCCCCTCAATGTAAAGCCTACTTTCCATTTCGTTCATCAAATAGACGCTTATATCCTGCTTTAGTCATCCTTCTCGTTGTATGTATACGATCAAATGAATTGTATTTTTATTAATAATATCGTATTATTATTCAAAAAAAAGTGGCGGTGATTATCCTTGGATTACCGATTTATTGAAGAATTATCTCTGAACAACTGGCCTTCCCTCTCAACCCTTCTATACGACAACTGGGTGCTGCGCTTCGCGGACGGTTACACCAAGCGGGCCAACTCCATCAATCCGATTCACCCTTCCACCCAGGATTTGAGTTCCAAGATCAAAGAGTGCGAAAGCCTCTACTTCTCGAACCGGCTGCCCGCCATTTACAAAATAACGCCTTTTGTCCACCCTGCCAATCTGGATGACATTCTGGCAGATCAAGGCTATTCCCTGATTGATCACACAAGCGTCCGGACCTTGAATCTGGATCAAATCCGCGAACCCGCTGGGAACGCTTCGGCCCAAATTTATGAGCGCCCCACCGCCGAATGGCTGGAAGCTTTTTGCCGGATTAATGAGGTTCCTGACAAGTACATTAACGTGATGAAACGGATGTTAGGCAATATCCGGACGAGAACGGGGTTCATATCGCTGAATTGCGGGGAACAAGCTGTCGCCTGCGGTCTTGGGGTGCTTGAGAGAGGTTACATCGGGCTGTATGATATCGTGACGGATGCCAGCTTTCGAAATCGGGGCTTCGGCGAGCAGATGCTCTTGCATTTGCTGAAATGGGGAAAAGATAACGGAGCCGCGCACAGCTATCTGGCCGTGGTTCTGAACAATGCGCCGGCGCTGCGGCTCTACTCCAAAGTCGGGTTCTCCGAAGTTTATACATACTGGTATCGAGTCAAGGAGCTTCCGCAAGCATTGGGCTGACGACGGGGATTCAGATGTTGAGATAGCTCTTAGGCGTTATGTATTGTCTAATCGATGCTCTATTGATCGGATAGATGATATCCCATTTGTTTAGGTCGAAGTCTTTCTCAGACAAATAGTTGTTAGGGCTATCTCCAGATACCCTGACGGGAAGGTCCTTCACTATATGCGGATTAATAGTTACTTCAGCAATCCATCCTGTATCAACCACATATTTAGACTCTGTTACACAGATGTATTTGCCGGTCTCTACATTTTGCTGTACGTTTTCGAGCTTAACCGCAAACTTAATAGGAATGAAATTTAATAGAATGGGAGTAAGTACAACAAATAGCGTGAACACACCAAGCAATATTGCTATTCGCTTCAACCCCGGACTTCCCCCATTTTCTTCATCCTCAGCTTCACTACTTAAGCGAATTGCGGCAGAATTATTTTTCGACTTCAAAGTAAACCAGCTCATTTCTGACATCGAAATAAAACTTCCCAATGTAATCAGAAGACTTCACATATTCATTGAACTCTTCATTAAATGCCCAAGAATGCTCTTTTCCCTCATCTGTATCTAATTGCATTGATGGATTTAGCGTTACATCGCGCCAAGCATAAGAGTCCTTGAATTTCTCAGCGACACCAGGCTCCAGATACACAAATCCTTTCATCCAGTAAGAGGAAGGGCCAAAACTATTTGCTGTTAGGCTAAAAAGTAGACATGGAGAACCGAGAATCGGGTAGAATGAACATAACCAAATTCGAGGTGCTAACATGACGAAAAAATACGATAAAGAATTTAAACTGCAAACGATTCAGATGATCCAAGAAGAGGGTAAGCCGGTGGCACAGGTCGCTCGCGAGTTGGGGATCAGCGACAACACCTTGTACCGCTGGATGGCGGAATACAAACAAGACGGTGCACAGGCTTTTCCAGGCAGTGGGCAACTGAAAGCTGACGACAAGGCAATGAGAGACCTCCAAAAGCGTATCCGTGATCTGGAGGAGGAGAACGACATCTTAAAAAAGGCGATGCACTACTTCGCCAAAGACCGGCGCTGATCTATGCCTTCATCCACGATCATCGCTTCAAGTGCCGAGTCTCGAAGATGTGCGAAGCCTTTGAAGTGTCCCGAAGCGGCTATTACAAATGGACGAAACGAAAAGTCAGCAAGCGTGAAAAACGACGGCGCAAGCTGGAGCGGCATATCCGCCGTATCTTTCTGGAATCCCGCCGGTTATATGGAAGTCCCAAAATCGCTAAAATGCTTCATAAGCAAGGCGTACCCGTGTCGGAGAAATTAGTCGCCCGAATCATGAAGGAACTGGGATTGCGCTCCCGTACGGTGAAGAAATACAAGGCCACGACGAATTCGAAGCACAACTTGCCTGTTCATGAGAACGTGTTGAACCGTCAGTTTAGGCCGTCCGCTCCAAATGAGGCCTGGGTGGCTGACATTACGTACATTCCAACGAATGAAGGCTGGCTCTATCTGGCAAGTATAATGGATTTGTACAGCCGTAAAATCATTGGGTTTCACATGGACGAGCGGATGACCAAAGAACTGGTGTTAACGGCACTGGATCGAGCCTACAGCCAGCAACAACCATGCGGAGAGGTCCTGCATCACTCCGACCGTGGCAGCCAGTATGCTTCCCACGACTACCAGGAACGACTGCGCACCTACAAGATGAACGGCAGTATGAGCCGAAAAGGGAACTGCTACGATAATGCTTGTATCGAATCGTTCCACAGTGTGCTGAAGAAAGAACTCGTGTACTTGGAAAAATTCACAACACGCAAGCAAGCCAAGAAACGCATTTTTGAATACATTACCTGCTTCTACAATGGAAAACGAATCCATTCAGCGATTGGGTATTTTACACCCAATGAATACGAACGTATGTACCGAAATGCTGTGTGATTTTCTCGATTCTGCGTGTCTACTCTATTGACAGAGGTACAGAAGTGGGTTAGAAAAATAATGCGATAACGCCGCGCCGCGGCAGTTAGGAGGATTCTACTTATGAGCAAGGTGGCATTTACTTCATTGCAAGATGTGAATAAAGAGCTGCTGAACATGTACGAATATGACGTCATTCAGACCAAGCAATGGCCGGTGTATGAAATTCTGGCGCATTGCGCGCAGACTATCGAATATTCCATGACCGGTTATCCGCAAATGAAGCCCAAAGTGGTGAGAAATACAATCGGACGCGTGGTGATCAAGCGATTTTTGAAGCAGGGGTTTATGAAGCATGATCTGACGGCCCATGTTCCGGATAGCGTCTCTGCACAGCTACCGATCTCTGGTACAAGAACGCATTTTCTGAATAATGGGTTGTAACGCTCGGCCTGTGTAGTCCCCCCTTGTGGGGGATTTCTTTTTTATGCGCAAAATCAGACGCTGTCCTGCATGGCATTTCAAGCATTTCAGATGCCGGATACCGCGTCCATAGGATTCATTTGCATAGGTAGTTGTACAGAAGCATCTCTGAATTGCCTTTGGCATCCAACAGGATACCCCTGTTCCGGGAATATCTAGTATTTATTAATTAAACAGGATATTAATCCGATATTAAGGATAAGAGTCCTATACATACGACAGTTGAATACAGGCATTAAGGACCAATAACCAAGTACCGAACCAAGGCAAATCCGTACGAAAGTCGGAGACGCAAAGCCACGGGTCTACTTCATCCCCTGCGGGATGTTAGGACAGCCGGGCCGCTCAAGGGCTTGTTTTTTTGTGCAATTAAACAGCAGCGGGGGGAGAAACGAATGCATTTCAGAAGGAGAATGAAATTCCCGCAGATCGGCCGTCTGCTGCTGGCAGCAGTATGTGCGCTGGGCAGCGTATCTGCGGGCGGAACGATCACGGGGACAGCGGTTGCCGCCGGAGCCGATCCGGGAAGGACGGATTACAGCGTGTCCGGAGAGCGGGTCATCTGGATGGAGCCCGATTCCGCCGGAGTGAAGCAGGTGCATGCGCTGGACCGCAACAGCGGGGCGAGCCTGACGCTTACGACCAATTCATCGGCCAAGGACGCGCCGGCTGTTGGAGGCCTGGTTGTCGTGTGGGCTGACAAGGGGAACGAGCAGGACAGCTCTTTGAACTGGGATATTTACAGTTTCGATCTGGAGAAGGGCACCCGCACCAAGCTCAACAAGCAGCCCGGACAGTACGGCAACCCGACGACTGACGGGGTGGGCGTTGTCTGGTATGAACGCAGCAATTACGGCAGCATGATGTATCACGATCTGGCTTCGGGAGTCGAGGCGGATTTGGGCGAGGGCCGATTCCCAGAGCTGGCGGACGGCAAGGTCGTGTATAAAAATGCGCGTGACGGCGGGCTTAGCCTGCTCGATTTAAGCAGCGGAGTTACACGTCCTTTAATTAGTCTGGGCGGTGCCAACTATGTGGACTGGTTCGTTTTTAACGGCAGCCATGTTCTTCTTAAGCAAAAGAACGGGTCATCGCAGAGCAAATTCGTGCTTCTGTCCATCAATGATCTGACGGCCGAGCCAGTCGATCTTACCGAGATGAAGGCGGCCGGAGCGCAGTATGCGTTCATGTCCATCGGAGATGGAGAGGCGGTATTTCAGGACGAATCCGGCGGCGCCTCCGTCTTGAAGCAGGTGAATCTCTCAACCTATCAGGTCACGACGCTTCCTGCGCTGCCTGCGGGGTCGAAGCTGATCGGCATCAGCGGGAACAAGCTGCTCTACAGCACAAGCGATAACTCTATCGAAGCAATTGCGCTGGAAGGGACTGGTACAGATCCGGGGACGGGGACCGGTACAAATTCGGGGACGGGGACCGGTACGAATTCGGGAACCGGTTCGAGTGCCGGAGGAAGCGCGCCGGTTGTAACCGGGGCCAAGGATAGCCAGACGATCGGAGCCGCAGGCGGAACGCTGACCGCAGCGGACGGCTGGGCACGGCTGGAGATTTCGGCAGGAACCTTCCCGGATAATACGGCTGTGAGTCTGGCGCAAGCGGAGCTAGAGTCGCAGAAGCCGGTGGATCAGGACGGCAGGAAGCTGCAGAAGGCCGGCTCGATCTGGCAGGTACAGGCGGGCGCTCCATTCCAGCTGCCGGCGCTGCTCGCGATCCGTTACCCGAAGGAAGAGCCTTGGACATCGAGCCGGGAGAAGCTCGGGATTTATCAGTATGACTCCACAGCAGGGGTGTGGACTTACATTGGCGGTGTAACAGCGGCGGAAGAAGATTATGTCCGGGCCAAGATTACGGCTTCCGGATTGTATGCGGTCATGCTGCGCGATGTCGAGTTCCCGGATATGGCGAACCATTGGGCGCGGCAGGAGGTCGAGGTACTGGCGGCCAGAGGAATAGTGAACGGCATGAACGGAGTCAGCTATGCGCCTAAGGGCACGCTCACTCGCGCCCAGTTCACGAAGCTGCTGGCAGCGGCGCTTCAATTGAAGCTGCTCCGGCCGGATGCTCCGACATTCCGCGATGTCTCGTCCGCGAACTGGTCCTATGGCTGGGTGGAAGCGGCAGCCTCCGCAGGAATCGTTACCGGTGACGCCGGATTGTTCCGGGGTGATGATCCGCTGACGCGTGAGCAGATGATGACCATGCTGATGCGGGCCATCACAGCCTCTTACGGATCAGCGAAGGTCACTTCGGACGCGAAGAAGGTTGAGACCGAACTCGCGGCCTTCAAGGACAGCGGCAGCATTAGCTCCTGGGCGCGCGAATCGGTAGCCGGAGCGGTAGAACTGAAGCTGGTACAAGGTTCGAATCAGATGCTGCATCCCGCTCAATCCTCGACGCGGGCCGAAGCCGCAGTTCTGATCTACAAGCTGCTGGCGCAACTGAAACTACTGTAATCCATTCATGGAAGGAGAACTATAAATGAATCTTCGAGCGTTGACAAGGAGACGGCGCCGCGGCGGCCTGAAAGCGAATATTTGTCTTATGCTGGCGGTTATGCTGCTCGTTTCGTATATTCCTGTTTTTCCGGGAGCGAACCTGTTCGTATCCCCGACTTATGCCGCTACCAATATGCGGATTGAACCGAGTGAGATTAATCCGGAGGCCGGGGAGACGGCCAAGATTATTTTCAGCTTCAATGCAGCGGATGACGGACAGACCGAGCATGAGGTGAAGATCAATCTCTGTACTCCACAGAGAGATGGATCGGCCCCGCTGCTCGGACCGCTCATTACAAGCGGGGTCTACCAGACGAAATCGGGAGACGACTATCTCGTTCATGAATATGAATGGGATGGCAAAATCAATGGTGTGCCGCTGGAGGAAGGACGATACAACGTATGTATCTCCCCGGTCGATTATAACGGTGTCGGAGTCTATTACGGCCAAATCGCCAGCTTCGAAATTGTCGGCAGCGATGAATTGACTCCTCCCAAGGCGCTTCAGATCAAGCCTGCAGCTTCGGGACAGTCAATCGTCTCAGGAACCGCCAAGCCGGGAGAGACGTTGGAAGTTGAAGTCTATTATCCATCCACAGGCGAAGAGAGCCTGTATTCCGGCATCACGGCCAACAGTGAAGGCCAGTGGACGAAGCAGCTCAGCATTACGGCGGGACAGACAGCTCAGATTACGGCGAGAATCAAGAAGGACAGCCGATTCTCGGGATACTCCGAGCCGCTCACGTTGCTTCGGATTCCGCTGCCTGCCTTTCCCGTAACCTGGGAGGCGCTCGCGGCCTATTATTACAAGCTGGATTCGGCCAGCCTGGCACAGGAGAAGGCCGAAGAGCTTGCCGTATTGAATCAGTCCGCAGCATCCTCGGGAACGGTCAGCGGCCTGACCTCCCTCTTGCTGACGAATCCGCAGACAAGCGGGAGTATTGCCAGCGCCGACCTGCCGCAATTTACGGAAGCGGCCCTTCAGGACCGGCTGAGGATCGTCAATCCATCCGGCCAGGCGCCGGTTGATCCGGCGCGGGGCGACTTTGTCTACTCCACCGATTCGATCACTTTGCAGGCGCTGATGCCGCTTCAGTTCGGGTTGAACTATTTGAGCCGCGATCCCTATACGGGCGTGAATGGGCTTGGCTGGCATCATAGCTATGAATGGAAGCTGACCCCGATCAATGACGGGAAGGTAGAGATTATGAGCCCGGACGGCTCACGCTTCGAATATGTGCCCTTGTCCGGCGGGCGTTATCTGACTCCGCGCGGCACGGACTGGACATTAACCGCTCCGTCATCCGGAGCCTATACCTTGACGAACCCGCAGGGAGACAAATACCAGTTCAACGCGGCGGGCTATCTGCAATCCATTACGGATCTGAACGGGAACCAGATCTCGCTTGCTTACCAGGGAACCAAGCTGGAGGCTGTCCAGACGATCGGCGCTTCCCTGAGCTTGAGCTATGACGGCGCAGGCAAGCTGACATCTGTCCGAGATTCCGCAGACCGCAGCATGACTTTTCATTACGATTCGGCGGGAGACATGACTTCGATCAAGGATGTCGACGGCGCTGAGACCGGACTTGCTTATGATGACAGCCATCATCTGCTTGGCGTGACGGATGCCAAGGGAACGGCGACCATGAGCGTAACCTATGATGCGAAGCAGCGCGTAACCGGAATAACCGACTTCTACGGCGCGGAGAGCTCCTCCAGCTATGAGGGCCGTGTGGCCCCTGTTGTCCGGGGAGAAGAGGACGAAGATGTCGGGACGGGGATTTACCCGGACCGGGGACGGGACCTGCCGGATTCGGAGGAAGTGATTCTGTCCGGCACGATGCACAATCTGGCTCACGCGCCGGCTTACCGGCAGGTGGCGGGTCTGCAGCCGGTCATTGGCGATTATCTCTCAAGCAGCATCTCCGAGATTGAAGGGAAGCAAAATCTCTTCGCCGCTTCCGCAGTATCGGTCGGCGGCGACATTGCCGCCATACAGAACGCGATATCATCCAGCGGGTCATCGCCTGTCGTCGTCAGAGCGGGCCAACTGAATGTTGAAGACAGTGTTACATTCGGTTCACCAAGCAAGCCGGCAGTTCTGATTGTTGACGGAATGAACACCAACCGCGACATTACGGTGCGCGTGTACGGTAATCTCATCCTCAAGAACGGACTGAACGCCAACACCAAACTGGCGCTCGATGTACAGAAGGTCGGAGGATCTTACGGCAATCTGTGGTCCGGCGGAGCCATTCATCTGAACAATGATTCTTCCGTAACCGTCGGGGATACGCTGCAGAGCGGCACTCTGACGTACAACAGCGGAAGTCTGACCATTGATGCGAAGCGGGTTCTGCTCGCGGGAGACCTGAATATCAACACCCGGGTTGAGATGAACATCGCACAGGAAATGGTCGTGGGCGGCATTGTCTCCAACAATCAGACCGCCAATCTGAACATTACCGGAGGCGACTTGTTCGTTCGGGATAATGTCAGCGTCAATAATAACCTGAATGTGCAGACGGGCGGATTGTTCGCCATTGGCGGAGATATGACTCCGAATCAGACGCCGGTCGTTCATACAGGCGTCGGGTCCGGCAAGACCATTCTCATCTATTCAGAGAACGGCACGGTTTCCGGGAACGCCGGATTGGCCCGCGCCGCAGGGCTGGCTTCTTCCATAACAACCACATCGAACAAGACGGTATGGACGAACGCGCTCAATCAGAGCACCACCTATGTGTGGAACAATAACTTCCAGGTCGCGCAGCGCCTGGCTGCCAACGGCTCAACCGTCAAATACAGCTATGACAACAGCGACCGCCTCATCGGCGTTACAGACGGCAACGGCAACAAGAGCAAGCAGGCGTATGACGAGCGGGGCAATGTGATCCAGAGCACCGATGGGAACGGGTACTCCACGCTTGCCCGCTATAATACGCTGAACCGTCCGGCCCTTGAGGTGGATGAACGGGGCAATCGCAGCTCCTATGAATACGACGCCGCCGGCAATCTGGCCAGCAGCACGGATGCCTTGGGCAACACAGTGACCATTGCAAGAGACAATAAAGGGGTTCCGGTCTCCGTAACCGATGCCGAAGGCCATGTCACGGCATACACCAATGATGCGGCAGGCTTCGCCCGCGAGATCAAGGACCCGAGCGGCTACACGACGGTCATTGACCGCGATTCGCTGCACCGGACGGTGAAGGTTGCCGACGTTGAAGGCGAGCTTCAGCAAATCCAATATGACGCGAAGGACCGCGCCGTGGCCGTCACCGATGCTTTGGGCCAGACCCGCAGCTCCTTCTATGATGCCAATGGCAATCTGGAGGAGCAGACGGATGAAGCCGGAGTGAAGACCACTCATTCCTATCAGGTCTACCGCCTGACCGGCACAGAGGACGCGCTGAATAACAGCACTGGCAGCACCTATGACGCGCTTGGCAACATTACCGAAGCCCGGGATGAATCCGGGGGAATAACCTCGTACAAGTACGACAATGTGGGACAGCTCAAGGAAGTTACCGATCCGGAGGGACAGAAGACCTCTTACACCTACGACGCCAACGGTAACATGCTCACCCAGACAGACAGCGAAGGCAATGTGACCACCTATACCTATAGCAAGCGCAACGAGCTGCTCAGCGTGACCGACCCGCTCGGCGCGAAGACACGGTACCGCTACGATGCAGCGGGCAACAAGATCAAAGAGACCGATGCGCTTGGCAACAGCACCTGGTACGACTATAATGCGCTCGGTCAAATGGTCTCGGTGACCGATGCGCTTGGCGCAGTGACCACGTATGAATATGACAAGAACGGCAATCAGATCGCAACCGAGGATGCCAACCATTCCGTCTGGAAGACGAAGTACGACAGCCGTGGACTGGAGATCGGAACGATCAATCCGCTGAACGAAGAGACCACCGTTACCCGCAATGCGCGCGGGCTGATGACGGAATCCACGGACGCAGAGGGACAGAAGACTTTTTACGAATATGATGCATTGGGACGCAATACGCTGGTGCGCAACGCCCTGGGGTATGAAACCTCATATGTCTATGACGCCAAGGGGAATTTGAAAAAAGTCACAGACCCGAACCATCACGAGACTTCCTTCAACTATGATGTGCTGGGCCGGTTGACGGGTGTGGATGATGCGGCAGGCAGCTCCACCCACTACTCCTATGATGCCACCGGCAATTTGCTGGACAAGACCAACGCTCTGGGAGCCGTGACCTCTTACAAGTACGATGCTTCGGACCGGGTCATCGAGTCGGTGAATCCGCTGCTTGAGAAGACCCGTATGTCCTATGACGAGAACGGCAATCTGCTGCAGGTCGTTGAGCCGGATAACAACACAACCGATTACGCCTATGATGCGGCTAACCAACTGAAGCAGACGAAGTATGGGGACGGAAGTACCGTCAAGTATGAATACGATCTGGCGGGACGCCGGATCAAGATGACAGACGGTACCGGCGAGACGCGGTATACGTATGACGCCCTGAATCGGCCGACATCGGTCATTGATCCGCGCGGCAATAATGTGCGCTATGAATGGACCGTAACGGGACAGCGCAGCCGGGTCATCTACCCGGACAATACGACCGTCAGCTATTCGTATGACGCAATGGACCGGATCACGCAGGTGACGGACACGCAGAACCAGACGACCAACTACCGCTATGATGCCAATGGCCGTCTGATCGAGAAGCAGCTGCCGAATGGAGGGCTGAGCAGCTATACGTATGACGGAGTCGGCCAACTGCTGGAGCTGAAGCATCAGTCGCCGGGCGGCAGCCTGCTGGAGCAGCTGACTTACGTCTACGATCCGGCAGGGAACAAGACTCGCACCGAACGCCAGGAATACGGCAGCGATGAAGACAATCCATCCGGAACACAGCGTCCTGCGGACATCTCGGATTATGCCTATGATGCGCTCAATCAACTGACTCAGGTGCAGAAGCAGAACGGCTCGAAGACCGTCTACTCCTATGACGTCGCCGGCAACCGCCTGGGCAAAGAGGTGACGGATGGAGGCATTACCGCCTCGGAGCAGTATACCTATGATGCGGCGAACAAGCTGGTCCATTTTGAAAAAGGCAGCGACTACAAGGACTACACGTATGACCTTCGCGGCAATCTGCTGAAAGTCACCGGCATAGACAGCGAAGCGGCGCTGCGTTCGTTCACAGCCGGTGCAAGCGCGTTGAAGACGACCGTGCCGGGAACGGTCTATGGAGATGAATCTGGTACGGGTACGGATGGTACAGATCCGCTGGCCTTCAGTCTGCCGGATGAGGATCTGCTGACCGGTGCAACAGAGGATGTGTACGGAGCGGATGGTAACGGAACGGATGCCACGCTTGCCCCGGAAGCGAGAGTCGCGGCACTGACGGCAGGTCCGCAGGTGCTGGAGAGCAACGAGTGGAGTGCGTCGAACCGCCTGATCCAGAGCACCAACACGTTCGGCGATGTGACCACCTATCAATATGATGGAGACGGCAACCGTGTCAGCATGCGGACCACCGTAGGAGACGATACGATCCCGAATGCGTATCCGTCCGGCAACCCAGCTGGAACGCGAGATGGCTGGGAGTCGCAGTACAAGAAGCGTCAACTGGACATCTATTTTACCAATGACATCACTTTGAGCAATCCGCAGCCCCTGATGGCCACAGGAGATACCGGCCAGAGCTGGAAGCAGTCGTATGTGTACGGCGCAGGAGAAGAGCGGATCAGCATGACCTACCGGGTCAGCGGCGATGCGAGCAACGACTGGGAGCCGACAGAAGGCGCCAGCGGAGCGCACGCGGACGGCACAACGAAGACGCTCTACTACCTGAGCGATGCACTGGGAAGCGTCATAGGCCTGGAAGGCCAGGACGGCAGCGTATCGGCGCGGTACCGCTACGATGAATTCGGCGTAGCCGAGAATCCGGAGAAATTCGACCTGAACTGGTCCGGCCCGGACAACCTGTTCGGCTACACCAGCCTGGGGTATGATTACTACAGCGGCTACTCCTACGCGCAGGCGCGTGATTTTGACTCGAGTGTCGGGCGGTTTATTAGTGAGGATACGTATGAGGGGGAAATGGAAGATCCGCTGAGTCTGAACCTTTATACGTATGTGCGTAATAATCCGTTGATTTATACGGACCCCACGGGACATACTTCAGATGCGAATGGAGCAACTGGAGGCGACCCGTTTGCATTCACTAATCTATCTACTACAAAGTCAGTAGATCGAATTATCGCAGCACGTTCTTTAGGGACTGCGGCTCAAAAGAAGCTCTTAAAAGAACTTTTAAAAGGAACTAACGGTACGCAGACTGGATTTTTTAATACAGATTCTGCTGGTATGACTCGCAATCAGTTTGAGTACTTATTTTGGTTAGCGATGATTGATGATAGTTCGAAGGCAGGACAAGTAAAGTGGGCGCTTTCTCAACTGGATAATTATTATCTGTATGGGGAGGGTGATTGGTGGTCAGCCGCAGCACCAGAAATGGTAATGGGGATGGCAAGTGGAGGTATAGGTGGTCGTGCAGGTAAGGGGAGAGGTGCCCCAGTAATTACTAATGGAAAGATTACTATCAAATCTGCTAGGGCAAACCCAAACCACTTTAACGATATGTCAGTTGATGAAGTTGCACAAATGCTACAAGGACAAGGTTATGATCTTACTGTTCAACCTTCAACTAAATCACGTTCAGGAGCAGTAATAATTAAAATAAATAACACAGGAGGTGAAAGAAATATTACCCAAGTACAAGTATCACCAGGTGGAGGTAGACATGGGGAAAGTCCATATGTAAAGATTAGTACTAGTAACCAAGGAACTATCAAGATTGTTGACGGTAAATCAAAGAATTATCTTTATCAAGGAAAAGAGAGAGAGACTACGACTATTATTTTTACTGAGAGGTGATAAGATGGTTAATCTCGATGCCCCCATACTTCCATGGGTGGGAATGGGGGGGATAAATCTCTACAGTCACATAAGTGACAGTTACCCCTTATTAGCAAGCGAAGGTGTAAAAGCATATCTTCTAGGTAAATTTTTGATTAGATATGAAATAAATGATTCAGTTGATCTATGGTTCAACTTAATCAATGGTAAACTGTTCAAGATAACGGCATTGAGTAAATATGTGGGGACACTTTTTGGGAAAATTAGAATCGGGATGCACATTAACGAAGTCTTAAGTATTGAACCAAGTTTTGAATATGATGATTTTGAGGAAGTTTACTGCAGCAGTAAAGGTATATACATCGAGACTGACCCTGTTAGTGATACTGTCCTATGGATATCGGTTTTTGTAAAAGAGAGTGAAAAACAAGACTTTGAAAATGGAAACTGGTAATAATCCTAAACCGCATCAGCTTTTGGCTGTTGCGGTTTCTTTTTGTCAAAAGAAAACCATACGCTATGCGTATGGTTCGGGAGAGCTTTCAGCGATGTATCAAAAAAATTCCTCCCAGTGTTACAATAAATTTGGTTCGCCAACCGAATTTATCGCACAATAGGAGGAATACAGATGTCATCTGATGTGAACAGTTTAGCACATACAAAATGGAATTGTAAGTATCACATCGTGTTTGCCCCAAAGTACAGACGCCAGGTGATTTATGGAAAGTTGAAGCAAGATATCGGAAAAATATTGCGACAATTATGCGAAAGAAAGACGGTAGGAAGAAACAAGAAAGTGATTGAAGAATATATCCGCAATCAATTGCAGGAAGATATCGTCGCGGAACAAATAACGATGGAGGAATACATCGATCCGTTTACAGGAGAAGAAACCAAAGATAGACGAAAGAAGAAGAACTAGAAGAACCCCTTTAGGGGTAGCCGAAAAAGTAGTGCGGTTGGCGAATCACTCAACGCCCTTTTAGGGCTCCTTTCGTTGCTCAGCCAGCTGTCTATGCTGTTAGGCTAAAAAGTAGACATGGAGAACCGAGAATCGGGTAGAATGAACATAACCAAATTCGAGGTGCTAACATGACGAAAAAATACGATAAAGAATTTAAACTGCAAACGATTCAGATGATCCAAGAAGAGGGTAAGCCGGTGGCACAGGTCGCTCGCGAGTTGGGGATCAGCGACAACACCTTGTACCGCTGGATGGCGGAATACAAACAAGACGGTGCACAGGCTTTTCCAGGCAGTGGGCAACTGAAAGCTGACGACAAGGCAATGAGAGACCTCCAAAAGCGTATCCGTGATCTGGAGGAGGAGAACGACATCTTAAAAAAGGCGATGCACTACTTCGCCAAAGACCGGCGCTGATCTATGCCTTCATCCACGATCATCGCTTCAAGTGCCGAGTCTCGAAGATGTGCGAAGCCTTTGAAGTGTCCCGAAGCGGCTATTACAAATGGACGAAACGAAAAGTCAGCAAGCGTGAAAAACGACGGCGCAAGCTGGAGCGGCATATCCGCCGTATCTTTCTGGAATCCCGCCGGTTATATGGAAGTCCCAAAATCGCTAAAATGCTTCATAAGCAAGGCGTACCCGTGTCGGAGAAATTAGTCGCCCGAATCATGAAGGAACTGGGATTGCGCTCCCGTACGGTGAAGAAATACAAGGCCACGACGAATTCGAAGCACAACTTGCCTGTTCATGAGAACGTGTTGAACCGTCAGTTTAGGCCGTCCGCTCCAAATGAGGCCTGGGTGGCTGACATTACGTACATTCCAACGAATGAAGGCTGGCTCTATCTGGCAAGTATAATGGATTTGTACAGCCGTAAAATCATTGGGTTTCACATGGACGAGCGGATGACCAAAGAACTGGTGTTAACGGCACTGGATCGAGCCTACAGCCAGCAACAACCATGCGGAGAGGTCCTGCATCACTCCGACCGTGGCAGCCAGTATGCTTCCCACGACTACCAGGAACGACTGCGCACCTACAAGATGAACGGCAGTATGAGCCGAAAAGGGAACTGCTACGATAATGCTTGTATCGAATCGTTCCACAGTGTGCTGAAGAAAGAACTCGTGTACTTGGAAAAATTCACAACACGCAAGCAAGCCAAGAAACGCATTTTTGAATACATTACCTGCTTCTACAATGGAAAACGAATCCATTCAGCGATTGGGTATTTTACACCCAATGAATACGAACGTATGTACCGAAATGCTGTGTGATTTTCTCGATTCTGCGTGTCTACTCTATTGACAGAGGTACACTACATAAAATTCGCCGTTATAAGACTCATGTTTTGAAATCTCGTTGAGCTTGTTCTTGGCCTCGTCAACCGTATCATATTCACCAATGACTGCGATAAATTTACCGGAGGCTGTTTTTATAAATGAGATGTCCTCTTCAGGATATTGCTCTTCGAGCATACCCATTTCCTCTCCTGGTACCATTTCTCCCGTCCGAATAGAAAATACCTCATGAGGCGGCGCCGATTCGTCGGTTGGAGTAAGCTTCAGTTCAAGATATCCAGGATCTTTATATTCAGATATGGAATGTTTTACACCATCTTTCAGTTCAACAACGAAACGCATGGCCGAGTCATCCAAAATAATATTTCGATAAACATCCTTCACCATGGGAAGGGTAAGCAGGTCTTTTTCGATCGTGTCATAATCAAATTGGCGGGTGCCATTGAACGTAAAGATTAGGCGGTTAGGTGCACTTTTCTGCTCAACTGTATAGAAAGGTACATTGGCAGCGGGCTCATTCCCGGAACTAAAATGAATTTTAAGTGTATTCTCCGCTGCTTCCGTACCAACACTCGCGCCGTCTGTTATCTCGCCCCCTTCGCCAAATTGCAGGACCTGAACAATCTTCCCGAAGACAGGTATTTTGGACATGGCATTTGCTACACTCGGGATGTTAACGACGAAGAGAAGCACGACACATGCTGCAATAACAGATGCGAAGCGCATTACCCGAAGCGAGTGCTTGCGAGCGGTTGCTCTCTTCTGAGCATGATGAATGACGCTGGCAAGCTCGTCAGGAACTTTTATCTTATCGTAACGATCTTTTCCCATCATACGTGTTCAACCTCTCCCTCAAGCAAATCATTTTTAAGTTTTTTAACAATCCGATAAAGTCTGGTCTTGACCGTATTTTCCGACAGAGAGAGAACCTGTGCCATTTCCTTAAAGGAAAGACTCACAAAGAATTTCAAAATAATATAGGTTCTCTCTTCCGGCGCGAGTCGGTCCAGCGCATCATACAAATCCATTTTTTCTTCCAGGGTTGCTCCCTGCCCGGGAGCAGCAAGCTCTTTGCCCTGGTCCTCGATATAGGTCATCCGCTTGTTGCGGCGCAAATGATCGATAGCTGTGTTAATCACAATACGCGACATCCAGGTATCAAAATAGGTCATGGACTGCATCCTGCCATAAGCGAGGTAACCTTTGTAAGTAGCTTCGGATACGATGTCTAGCGCTTCTTGCTCATTTTTCACATAGCAGAAGGCGAGGCGATATAGCTTATCCCGGATGACTCCGAGCTTTTCGCTGAACTGCGCTTCTTTTAATTTTTTGCTGTGAAGTCGCATTACTCTTCGTGTACCTCTGTCAATAGAGTAGACACGCAGAATCGAGAAAATCACACAGCATTTCGGTACATACGTTCGTATTCATTGGGTGTAAAATACCCAATCGCTGAATGGATTCGTTTTCCATTGTAGAAGCAGGTAATGTATTCAAAAATGCGTTTCTTGGCTTGCTTGCGTGTTGTGAATTTTTCCAAGTACACGAGTTCTTTCTTCAGCACACTGTGGAACGATTCGATACAAGCATTATCGTAGCAGTTCCCTTTTCGGCTCATACTGCCGTTCATCTTGTAGGTGCGCAGTCGTTCCTGGTAGTCGTGGGAAGCATACTGGCTGCCACGGTCGGAGTGATGCAGGACCTCTCCGCATGGTTGTTGCTGGCTGTAGGCTCGATCCAGTGCCGTTAACACCAGTTCTTTGGTCATCCGCTCGTCCATGTGAAACCCAATGATTTTACGGCTGTACAAATCCATTATACTTGCCAGATAGAGCCAGCCTTCATTCGTTGGAATGTACGTAATGTCAGCCACCCAGGCCTCATTTGGAGCGGACGGCCTAAACTGACGGTTCAACACGTTCTCATGAACAGGCAAGTTGTGCTTCGAATTCGTCGTGGCCTTGTATTTCTTCACCGTACGGGAGCGCAATCCCAGTTCCTTCATGATTCGGGCGACTAATTTCTCCGACACGGGTACGCCTTGCTTATGAAGCATTTTAGCGATTTTGGGACTTCCATATAACCGGCGGGATTCCAGAAAGATACGGCGGATATGCCGCTCCAGCTTGCGCCGTCGTTTTTCACGCTTGCTGACTTTTCGTTTCGTCCATTTGTAATAGCCGCTTCGGGACACTTCAAAGGCTTCGCACATCTTCGAGACTCGGCACTTGAAGCGATGATCGTGGATGAAGGCATAGATCAGCGCCGGTCTTTGGCGAAGTAGTGCATCGCCTTTTTTAAGATGTCGTTCTCCTCCTCCAGATCACGGATACGCTTTTGGAGGTCTCTCATTGCCTTGTCGTCAGCTTTCAGTTGCCCACTGCCTGGAAAAGCCTGTGCACCGTCTTGTTTGTATTCCGCCATCCAGCGGTACAAGGTGTTGTCGCTGATCCCCAACTCGCGAGCGACCTGTGCCACCGGCTTACCCTCTTCTTGGATCATCTGAATCGTTTGCAGTTTAAATTCTTTATCGTATTTTTTCGTCATGTTAGCACCTCGAATTTGGTTATGTTCATTCTACCCGATTCTCGGTTCTCCATGTCTACTTTTTAGCCTAACAGCACTTCACCTTGTCCCGATAGGGCGGAAATAAGAAAGAAATGTCCATTCTGGTGCTCTTGGTCATCACACTCTTCGTATGGGAGAACTGGTCGAAGCTGAATTTCCCATGGTAGGCGCCGATCCCGGCGTGGCCGACTCCCCCGAAGGGCAGATGGTGATTGGCAACATGGCTGATCGTATCGTTCACACAGCCTCCGCCGAACGGTACGCGGGCAAGCACTTCCTCTTGGACATGGCGCTGTTCGCTGAACAGGTATAACGCAAGCGGCTTCGGGCGGCTGTTCACCGTCTCAATAACTTCCTCCAGTTGGCTGTAGCCCATGATCGGCAAAATCGGTCCGAAAATTTCGTCCTGCATGGCAGCGTCACTCCAGGAAACCGTGTCAAGCAGCGTCGGCTCGATGTACAGCTCCTCTCTGATCTTCTTGCCGCCGAACAGCACATGCTCCTGGTCACTTTCCAAAATGGAGGCGAGCCGGTCGAACTGGCGTTCATTGACGATCCGGCCAAAATCCCCGCTCTGCCGCGCATCCGGTCCGTAGAAGCTTGTAAGAGCCGTCTTCATCTTCTCGATTAGCTCCGCTCGGATATCCTCATGCGCCAGTACATAATCCGGGGCTATGCATGTCTGGCCAGCGTTCATCATCTTTCCCCAAATAATCCTCTTGGCTGCAACCCCGATATTCGCAGTCTTGTCCACAATGGCAGGACTCTTCCCTCCAAGCTCAAGGGTGACGGGAACGAGGTTCCGCGCCGCGGCTTCCATGACGATTTTGCCGACAGGCACGCTTCCTGTGAAAAAGATGTAATCGAACGGGGCGTTAATCAGCGCCGAGGTTGTCTCCTTCTCTCCTTCGATCACCCGAATGTAAGTCTCATCAAAGGTGTCCCGGATCAGCTTCCTGACGGCGGCGGCAACCGTGGGCGTATTCTCGGAAGGCTTCAGGATCACGCTGTTCCCTGCCGCAATGGCGCCGATCAGAGGCTCAATCAGCAATTGGAACGGATAATTAAACGGTCCGATAATGAGGACAGTTCCATAAGGCTCTTTATACATGCGGCTTGTCGAGGGCACATGATAGAACGGGGTTTTTACCTTTTGCGGTTTCACCCATCGCTTCAAGTTACTTCTCATGTACCTTATGCTGTCCAGCGTATAGCCGATCTCCGTCGAGTAGGCTTCGAATTCATTTTTGTGCAGATCCTCATATAAAGCCGACAGCAATTGCTGCTCATTCCTTCTGATCGCATCCGCCAGCTTCCCAAGCTGCTCCAGCCGGAAGTTTACATCCCGTGTATAGCCAGTGTTGAATTTCTTGCGATGCTCTTGCAGAATTTGATCAACCTGTTCAGATGTCCACTGCTCCATTCATCATTCTCCTTCCCGTATTTCTATAGACAATCCCGCTCCAGCGCGGCTAACAGTCTCCTTAACAAGTCAACCGAGTCCTGCATCGACAAAAAATAATAGCGCAGCGTGCCCAGTTGTTCGACACCCACGACTCCCGCATTCTTAAGCAGCTTCAAATGATGAGAAACCGCAGGCCGCGACAGTGGCAGTTGTTCCGTTATTTCATTCACCGTCATCTTGCCGTTCTCGGAGAGCAGCAGCAGAATATCCTGACGATTCGGATCGCTTAATACTTGAAGAACCGGAAGGCTTTCACGAAAAATCTCCAGTGCCTGCTTCCCCATGTGGGCAATCACCTTCTCTTCTCTTGTGTGATCAAATGTTTAAACATTTAAACCAATGACTTATAGAAATCATACACCTTTCTTGACCGGCAATCAAGTTCAGGAAGAGAAAAGCACAGAAAGAGAGAAGCTCAGGAAGTGCAGCTCCTCGCTTTTTTCCGCTTCAGCGGGCATATAATCAAATGATGAATAAAGATGAACAGCACGCCCAAAGTAATCGCATGATCCGCCAAATTGGAAATGCCTCTGCCGAAATCCAGGAAATCCGTTACCCAGCCGAAAAAGCTGCGATCGATCGCATTGCCGATAGCGCCGCCGACAAACAACGCCACACCGCCCTTCAGCATTATACCGTTCAGCATGCCTTTATGCAGATAGTAAATGGCCCAGATGACGACCAGAATGGCCGGGATAATGAAGAGTCTTCCGTACCCTTCAAAGCTGCTTCCCATTGCGCCTGAGTTGCGGAAATACGTCAGCTGAAACCCTTCCCACATCGGAATGGATTGTCCTACTTCCATATGGAATCGAACCCACAGCTTGGCGGCCTGATCAAGCAGGACGACGAATATCACAATGATGTAGAACATTAGGCTCACCTCGGATGCTTGTTTTTATTTCAGTTACGTGACCCTGCCTCGGTGATGGCCGCAAAATAATAGAATAATATCCTATACCCTATAATGCTATTCCTGCAATTCCTGCTGCAAGATTTCATAGAATATGTCCTTAGCCATTTGTTCTTTCCAAGGGGTGTGCCCGCAGTTCTGCAATTTCATATATTTCAGGTTCCCGATGACCGAACGGAGCGGCTCTATAACCCCTTCAGCCGGATGCGGATCATAATCACCGTGGATCACGGTTACTGGACATGAAATCCGCGGTCCAAACTTCAATAATTCACCACTGCTTCTTAATAGGGCGGCTTCGCTCCATACACTCTGAAAGGCCGCAACATCGACCTGAACATCCTCATTGGCATCCGGCAAAATAGGTGCATATGAGTCTGCCTGCGACATCAGCTTGCCATACTGCATCAGAACGTCATTTCGGGCTGGGCCTTCTTCGGCCAATTGCTGCTCAAGCGCCTCAACCTGCTTTTTCTCATGATCGTTTAATCGGGATAGCCGGGTCTTCATTATTTCGGCAGCATAGGAGGCTTCAAATGGACCGCTGCTAACGAGGATGATTTTTCTGACAAGACGGGGATATTCAGCGGCAAAAATATAACTTAACCACGCTCCCCACGAGTATCCGACCAGCACGACCGGCCCGGTGCTATGTTCCACGGTTCCATGATCCACGGTACTATGATCCTCTATGTCTCCCTTTAGCTCCTCCAGCAGGCCAGACAGGCTGCGCTTGCTTTGCAGCTGCTCGGCTACTCCCATCGAGTCGCCTAACCGCCGGGCAACGGGAGACATTTCACCCGGGGCGCCGGGACCGCCATGTACAAGGAAGACCTGGTGCGGCGGGGTTCCATACAATCTTGCAGACATCTATACGCTCCCTTTCCGAAGCATTCGGGTTATTGGGTATTTCATAACATAACGGTAGCAAATGCCGCAAACCATTTCAAGATAAATGAAAATGTGGCTGCTGAAACAAAAAACACGCTAGACAAATTTCACTTGAGTCAACCTTTCAGATTCTTCCCAAAGCTTAGAAGCACCCTTAACATCAGTGGCCTGCGGCGCAATTTTAGCTACCGTTGGATACCCTCTCATCTCATTCATTCTGGAAGGCCCGTAATAGGTGCCTTTTGTTGCTTCTTTAGCTGTCGCGGCATAGAGTGACGGCCATGCTCCATGGGCTGCCGGTTGGAAAAGAATCGGTCCAAACACACGCCGAACGATACCCGCCGGGCTGTTTTTCCCCGATCCATTGGGGATTAATTCCGTCCTTGAGATTCCCGGATGTGCAGCCATACTGCATATTCCCCAGCCTGCAGCATCACTTCGCCGTTGCAGTTCAAGCGAGAACATCAGACAAGCGAGCTTTGACTGGGCATAGGCAGCCATTGGTTTGTATTGGTGCTCCGATTGTAAATCATCGAAATGGATTACTCCGGAACGATGAGCTATACTGCTCAAAGTGACTACCCGAGGCTTGTTTGCTTTTAGCAGAAGGGAGAGCAATTGTCCTGTTAATGCAAAATGTCCAAGATAATTTGTACCCATCTGCAGTTCAAATCCATCTTTTGTAACCCTGCGTTGAGGCGGATTCATGATCGCGGCATTGTTAATCAAGATATCCAAGCTTTTGCGTTGCGCCCTCATCCGTTCACCAAATGCTGTAACCGATTCAAGATCCGCCAGGTCAAGTTTTTCAAAACGTATATTCCCAGCAGGAATTAGCTTGTTGATCTTCTTTATAGCCTCTTCTCCCTTATCCTTGTTTCGACCAGCCATAATAACCTCGGCTCCTGCGCGAGTCATCTCCAATGCTGTTTCATATCCAATTCCGCCAGTTCCTGTAATAACAACCGAGACGCCTTTTTGTGAGGGAATATCAAGTGCGGTCCAATCACGCTTCATATTTTCTGCCATCATCAATGCTCCTTATCATGTGATTTGTGTAAACTTGGATTGTACTTTATACTCATGGTAGCACTTAGAGTTCTATCTAAGTCAAATGTGCTTGCCCATCTTAATTTAAGGAGATTTTGGCCATGTATACCATTAATGAAGTTGCAACAGCATGCAACGTTTCTGCGCATACTATCCGCTTTTATGATAAAGAAGGACTTCTGCCCTTTGTCACTCGAAATAGCACCAGAAACCGGCAGTTTAGTGAAGCCGATCTGGAAATGATGAAGCTGATCTGCTGCCTTAAAAACTCCGGGATGCAAGTCAAGGAAATTAAGCAATATATCGATTTATGCATGCAAGGGGAAGAAACCGCTCAAGCAAGGAGAGAGTTGATGGTTGACCATCGTAAGGCAATCCTCAAGCAGATTGATGATTACAAAAAGAATTTGAATATTGTTGATTTAAAAATCGCCTTCTATGATTCTTATCTCGCTGCTCCACAGGCTGGTTATGATCCGATAAAATTCATGATGGATAATAAAAAATCATAATTGCCAAACAAAGAAAGAAGCAGGAAAACACTTAGAGTTATGTCCAAGTGTTTTCCTGCTTCTTTTTTAAGAAATGGATACAGCAGCCAAAATTCCGCCTTATTTGTGATACACTTTTTTCATGCATAAAATAAATATCAATACTAAAAATACAATCCCCTGAGCCCTCCCTCCGTAAAAATCACGCATGAAGGCAAACCGACCACTAGAGAAAACAGATTATCTATTCCATCACTGCCAAGCGGCAGATATGCTATATTTTATATAACTATTACTTGCGAGGTGGTCCAATGGACTGGAAAAGAGCACGGTCAACGGAGCAAATCGAATCCAGAAAGCAAGAGATTCTGGACGTAGCCTATAGGCTGTTCGAAGAAACCGAATACGACCACATTACATTAAATGGTATTTCTAGAGAGCTTCAGATTAGCAAGCCCAGCATCTACAGGTATTTTAGCAGCCGTGAAGAAATTTTTCTGGACATATATGGTCAAGAGTACGAACACTTCACCAAGCAACTAATTGAAGCGTTAATGGAATTGAGGAGTGATCCGCTGCCGACAGAAGTGAGCCTTATATGGGTGAGAATATACCGCAATCACCCCAAGCTACTAAAGCTGATGCCGTATCTCGGGATTGCTCTAGAAAAGAATAGTTCGGAATCCTCCTTGAGAAGCTTCAAGGCGGCGAACATCGGCTTACAGGAACAGCTTGCAAAACAACTCACGGTCCTCTACCCGATTTTGACGATACAGGACGGCTTTTATATCCAATACTATGTTTTCCTTATTGCTTCTTCACTATGGACCTTATCCAATCCGACGGAACCGTTGCAGAAGATATTAGGCGACTACCAGCATTTAAACATCGACTACAGCTTCAACTACGTTCTGACCCAAGGAATAGAAGCCCACATAAATGATTCTCTTCAAAAAAAACAGAAGGATGCCTAAAATTTTTGGTGCATCCATTTTTATGTTTTACAAGTTACCAGTGGTATGTTATTTTTATTGTACCATCGGTAACTTATTTTCAGGGGGAGGAGAATTACTATGAATCATCCTAAATGGAGCAAAGAACAGATCAAGGATCTGCATCATGCTGTTGTGATCATTACCGGAGGTAACTCGGGGCTTGGGTTGGAGCAAGCGAAAGTACTTGCCAGCAAAGGTGCAGCCGTAATATTAGCGGTAAGAGATACCGAGCGGGGTCATGCCGCTGCACTCGAAATACGCAACGCAACTCCTGAATCAACTGTAGCAACCATGAAGTTGGACCTCGCAGACTTGGAATCTGTCAGAACCTTCAGCAGCATGTTTCAGGAGAAATACAGTCGGCTCGATATTCTGATCAATAATGCAGGGGTGATGATGCCGCCGCACAGCTTGACCAAAGATGGGTTTGAATCGCAATTCGGCGTGAACCATCTGGGCCATTTTGCCCTAACGGGGCTGCTCCTGCCGTTAATCCAAAAGACTGAATACGCCAGGGTTGTGACTGTAAGCAGTCTGGCGAATGTATGGAAGGGTGCTAATATATTTTTTCAGGATCTGCAATGGAACACCCATTACGATAAACAACAGGCTTATTCCCAGAGCAAGCTTGCCAATATTCTATTCGCCTATGAGCTGGATAGACGATGGAAGGCTGAGGGGGTTCATAATCTATCATTATGTGCGCACCCCGGCTGGTCGGTGACGAATCTGCAGAATCATCTGAATGGGGTGATGAAGCGAATCACTCATTTCATGTCGCAGCCGGCAGAAATGGGCGCCCTACCGATACTAAGAGCCGCCACCGACCCTACTGTACACGGCGGAGAATACTTCGGACCCTCCGGCAAAAGTCAGCGCAAAGGCGACCCGGTACAAGTGGAATCCAGCGGCCTTGCACATGATCGCCTGCTCGCGGAGCGTTTATGGCAAGTGTCTGAGGAATTAACCGGGGTCACCTATCCTGTATGAAGGAGATTTATCATAAACCTTGAAAAGCTCCTATAGCAGAAACTTGCCCCTACTTATGATACGGTTCACCGCGCTGCTTTTGCACCGGGGCACCTGAATTAAAAAAGGCGAAATGGCCCTCCGCTAACGAAGAACCATTTCGCCCTTATGCTCAATATGAAAGACTCCGCCCTAAAGATGAGCCCCACACTGATGTTCAATCGCTCAATTCGCTCTTACAATCCTGCGATTAACTCCTTGACCTGGCTGTCGCTCTCCAGAGCACGGATAATGAGCGTCACGGCTTCAGCGCGGGTCGCCTTATTCTGGGGAGCGAATGCAGAGGAAGATACCCCTTGAATCAGCTTGGCCGACGATGCCTGCTTGATCGCATCCGCAGACCAGTACCCGCTGCCCACATCGGTGAAGCCGGCTGGTGCGCCCTCCGAAATCACGCCAAGATTCAACACGCGTCCGATAATCGCCACCATCTCGGCACGGGAGATTGCCGCATTCGGCTTAAAGCTGCCGTCGCCATAGCCGGACAGAACCCCCTTGTCCGCCAGTGCGCCTATATAACCGGCGGCCCAGTTCGAGCGTGTATCCTGGAATGCAGCCGAACCGGCGCTTTCGGTCAGGCCGAAGGCACGGGCGATCATGGCTGCAAATTCCGCTCTGGTAACAGGCGCATCCGGACGGAACGTACCGTCCTTATAGCCGTCGACAATCCGCAGCTTCACGGCTGCCGCAATCATACTGCCGCCCCAATGACTGGCGGTATCGCTGAACGTTCTGTTCACGTTCTTCGTTGCGGCAATCGAGTCGCTGACCGTCTTCAGAACCGTTTCCCGGCTGACTACATTCGATTGGAACGGATTCACTCCGGCCGCCGGCTCTTGCTGGCCCTGCTGTTCGGTTGGAGCCGCTAAAGTCGCAGCCGTAGGAGTCGTGCTGCCGCTTGATGTTCCGCCTGTGGAAGAGCTCGAACCGCTTGAATTACTTGAACCGCCTGTGTTTGAATTGCCGCCAGTGCTTGTCGTGTCGGTGATGGACAGTACGATCTGATTGTTCTGATAGATCACCTGGGTGCTGTACTTGCTCGGCAGCCCGTCAACCTGGACAGAGGCGAACGCCCCGCTCAGCTGATTGGCGCCATAGGTCACAAGCGGAAGCAGACCGGTGCCGGGCACATAGTTATTGGCAAAATTCACATGCAGCTTCCCGTTCGGATTCACAGCGCCTTTAATTTCAAGCACGTCATTGGCGCCGGTAAGGTTAAGCTCCAGCGTTCCGCTCGGAGACTGCGTGAAGCTGCCGCCAATGGTCATTTTGCCATACACATTCTCTACTACGGAGCCGCCGGTATTCACCACATCGCCGCTTCCGAAAGCTGTTGCCGAGTCGCCTTCAAGTGTGCCGCCGCCCACCGCGGTGCCGCCGGAATACGTGTTGCTGCCCTGGAGCTTCAGGGTGCCGGTGCCTTCCTTCGTCAGCTTGCCGGTGCCGGAGATGTCGTTCCGCCAGCGGTCCGACGCGTTAAAGCCGCCTTTGCCGGCATCCATCGTCACCGTTACATCGCTGCCAAATGCGCCATAGCCGTCCGCTGCGGCAAACAGATTCAGCCGTCCCCATCCTTCCGGGTCATCCAGCAGCGGGTAGCCGGACGGAAGCCCGGTCGTAGCCAGAACCGCACGGCGCTGTTCGGCGCTCAAATACGGCTGCCGGGTCTCCAGCAGAACTTCGGCGCCCTTAGGGACAGCCATAGGCTTAGCCGTAGAATTGATCTGCGGGAATCCGTAAGTCAGCCGCTGGACATATTGCGCTTTATTCTTTTGATAATCGCTGAAACGGTCTTCCGCCGTACCGGTCTGCTTCAGCAGGACATCATGGGCCTGGTTATATGCGTCCTGCTTAAGCTGTGCGTTATCCGGATCAGCCAGGGTTGCTGCGGCCAGAGCGGTTGCCATGACCCGTCCGCCCATGACATCAAGAGGCGAATGCATACCGGCTACGATCCGGTTGTTCCCCATTTCCGAAGCCCGGGTCAGCAGCTCCTGGAAGCGTTCGGGCACTGCATAGGCAAGAGACAGCGCAGCGAGATACGAAGCATTCGTATGTCCGCTCGGGAAGCCGCCGTCCGTCTCAGGAGTAGTGCTGATTGCAGGAACCAGAGCAGGCACAATAACAGAGGTATCCAGCCAGCGGAACGGACGCATATAGTTGTAATAATTTTTGGCCGGAGTCGTTGAGGCATAGTTGCCCCGGACTTTTCCGATCAGGTCCACCATTTTGCCCAGCTCGGAATTCGAATCGCCGCCTTTGTTCTCGCCATTGCCATCGTTGTACTTGACTGTGGTGGCGTCAGCCGGAATGCTGGTGATTGTCGTGTATCATCAGAACCTGCCAGTGCCGGAGGATGCGGTGATGGTGCGGTATTTGGAGGATAAGTTTAACGTTGACCTTAACGTCTGGAATCTGGAGAACAATAAATATGAATCGCTTCTGGACCTGAAGCTGGCGCAGGGAGTCATCCCCGATCTGTTCCGGGTCAGACAGCCGCAGGATCTTCTGAAATATCAACAGCAGGGCCTGCTATCCGAAGTTCCCGAGGACATGCTGAATAAGTACGCCCCCCATATTATGGCAGCCATTAGAGAGAACGAGCCCGCCTATGTGGATTACGGCAAAATCGACGTGAAGTACTACGGCATTCCGGTTGTCAATCCCACCAATATTTATCGCATTCCGGTCGTCTATCGGATGGACTGGCTGGATAAGCTCGGTCTTCAAGTGCCGCAGACGCTGGCCGATTTTGAAAAAGTCATCTACGCCTTCGCCAATGATGATCCCGACGGCAACGGCATCAAAGATACGTATGGCTTATCTCTTGAAGGAATGAATGTTGTCTTCGGCGCATTCGGGCAGATCGTCTTCGACGACCAGCTCTACTTCGGGATGAAGGACGAGAATCTGGTTATCGGCGCGCTGCAGCCGGAAATGAAGAAAGCTCTGCAATATCTTCGCAAGTGGTACCGGGATGGGGTCATCGATCCGGAGTTCGTTACCGGGGAGAATAAAGGCGGGTACAAGCATTTGTCCCATTCCTTTATAAATGGAAGAATCGGTATGACCTCCATGGGCAATTATTATCACTGGATTCAGGATGGGGATTACACTGCATGGACTTACGATAGCACTAGGAAGAGCAAAGAGACTCCGGTAGAGGCCACCTTTAATGTGAAGGAATTAACCGCCAAGAATCCGGACGCCCGGGTTGAGTTCGGACGGCCTTTCGCCGGACCAGAGGGACTGCGAGGCTCCAAAGCCTATGATATGCTGATGAGCTTCACTGCGATCGGCGCGAACGCCGCCAAAGAGCCGGGCAAGCTGGAGACGATCCTGCAGATCCTTGATTACGTTAGCGCCAATCCTAACCTGGATGAAGAAGCTTCCATGAAGTACGGGGTTCAGGGGAAGCACTGGATATGGGCGGAGCCGTCGAAGAAGGATGTTATCCTGCTGCCTCCTTATGACAAAATGTTCAGCTATCCGGATACAATCGGCGCGGATCTCGGCATGACCGTGCCCTTGATGCCTGAAGAACGCAGAGAGCAGTGGGCATCGACTCTGGGGCTCGACCGGGACGGCATCTACAATGCCCTGGAGGTCGCGACTCCCTCTCTGGTCAAGAATGGACCCGAGCTCGTCAAGCTGAGAGACAAAGCCTATATCGCCTTCATCACCGGCGAGCAGCCTTTGGAGAAGTTCGACGATTTCGTCAAGGAGTTTATGGCCACCGGCGGAACTGAGGTGCTGCAGGAAGCCAATGAGTGGTATCGGCAGCACACAGCTACGTCCGCTAAATGATTTCTAATGCGGCCTAGTCTCGCCTCGCCTCTCAGGCATGTAAGCTATGTTTTAGCTGTTGGTATATACGACAAACGATACGGTAGTCCCGCGGCCCGGACTCGCGATCTTAATTCCAACGCGTCCACCGGCTTCATCTCATAATCATTCGCACCTGCTCGAAATCCGTTCTCGATGTCTTCGGGCTGGCTTCTGGAAATAACGTCCGAACCAGACGGATGCCAGGCAGCCCGTCGATACAATGAGATCGAACGGATAATAGACGGTTTTGATTCCCGTTATCAAGAAGATGCCCCACCACATGAAGTTGCTCGCGAACGCGACAAGGGACAGGAGCAATAACAAATTATCCTGAAGCTGCTTCACGGACGAACGAACTATCGTCACCATCGTTACGACAACAGAAGTCCCGGTTATCAGCACATACAAGGGCAGAATCGTTAAGGGCCAATATAAAACACTTGGAATAACTGGAACAATCAATGTTCAGGTAATCGAAAAAGATCGCCTCTATCATCCTGCCCGCTTGGCAAGGATAATGGCGATCTTCTTATGTTCAGGCATCAAGTCATGCGGCACTGGCATACATTCGGCGCACCGTCTTCAATCAAACTTTTAACACCTTACATGTTTGCGTTTGAACCCAAGCTGCCCTCTATCAACGGCCTTTCGAATATTATCGGACGCATTCAGGAAACTGCTTTTCTTCCCTCCCTGGATTTCTACCGGGCCTACTGTCTTGGCGGTCTCGACCGCCTTATCATGGAGCGGCAAATAGGATACCGCAACTGTATATATAAAATTATTCATCGCATACTTCGTCCGTTCGGGAGACTCATGAATCGTTCGTTCTGCAAGTTCAAGCATATCGGCTATTTTGCTTAAGGAGAATTCATTGTCCGGGCGATTCCCCAGAAGCCAGCAATAACAGCTCCAGCCGGCTGACATCCGCAGCTCTTCGCCGCTTGCGATCCATTTATCGGCAACTTCTTGGGCAATATCGGTCTCTGACAAAGTTACGGCAACCACAAAATCGGACAGCATATAAAAATAGGCCGCATCTATCCATCGCTCGAAATCCGCTTCGGTCATAGCCTCCGGATCTGCAATTACACCTGCAAAATACATAGCGTCATAGTTTCCCGTGCGGTATAGCTGCTCAGCCAACAGCTGATCTTTCTTGATCCTCTTGGCGATGGGCTTCATTTGACCGGTAGCCACGCCAAAGAGTGGTTCATGGGCGCCGTTGGAGATGTAAATTTTCTTGGTCCGTTCCTTGCTGAGAGCCTCAAGCTCCTGCATGACCATTTCCAGATTCATAGCTGATCACTCCTTCTTCTGCCTTCATGCTGTTATTATTTTAACATGATTATTTGCAAGACATACAGAAGTCGAAGGAATTCAGCTTACTGTGATTGTTCCGCCGCGCTTAAACCCTTGGCCCACTCTCTTACTCTCTGACTGCTTTCTTCTTCCGATAAATCCTCAACCCGGGTCATTAATGACCATCTCACTCCAAAAGGGTCCAAAATACTTGCGTATCTATCACCTGACACAAAGTTGCTAACCGGCTCTCTCACTTTTGCCCCTCTTGCCACTGCATTTTCAAATACCTGATCAACATTCTCAACGTAAATAGCCAAAGAATAACAGGCATTGTCCTCAGTCGGCGGCAAGACCAATTTATACGACGGATTCGCTGCTCCCAGCTGCAAAATGCCATTTCCGAAATCCAATTCAGCATGAACAATGATTGGATTGCCGCTATCATCAACAAATTCAGTAATATCCCTAACTCTTGCATTAAAAACAGCCTTATAGAATTCTATTGCTTCAGCAGGATTCTTCAATACGATGAATGGAGTTATCGTTGTAAATCCGTTAGGCATTCCATTCCTTGTATACTTACCCGTCACTGCTGTATATTTATTGCTTTCGGTCATCTTGATCTCTCCTTGTCTTCATTGGATTGAATTTATCAGCTCATTGAAATATTGAGGCTCTTGAGTTTTATTCAGATTAAACCAGGCGCTTAATGTTTGTGGCGTAAATACGTCCAAAGCCTCCAAGACATGCCGAGCAAATTCCAAAGGAGCAACTCCGGAAGCCGTTACCAGCTTTCCATCCGTTACAGCAGATTCCTTCTTGTAGTACCTTTCTCCGTTATAAGCAGGACATATCTTTTTAAGATAATCCAGGTCATTGCTTGTATGCCATCTTGAATCCAGCAATCCGTTCTGGGCAAGCGCTATTGTTGCTCCGCAAATGGCCGCCACCAGAATATTATCCTTTAAACACTGCTCTACCGTTCTCAATACAGGCTCATGCATCGCCTCCCCCCACGTATTTCCACCCGGCAGGATCAAGGCATCTCCGTTCTCAAAGCTGCACTCACGCAGTTCAATATCCGGTAATAGAGTCAAACCTCCCATTGTAGTAATAGGGATCTTTTCAATTCCCACGGTAACTATTTGGGATGGTGGCAATCCTTTCTTGTACCATCTTCCGGAGTTCAGTTCAGCGGTTAAATAACCCACTTCCCAGTCTGCCATCGTATCGAACACATAGAGATATCCAGTATGATTCATTCGCTTAGCCTCCAACATTGGGATTGATACTTGTTCCTATTATAAAAAAGCTTCACTGACAACTACGGTCAGTGAAGCGATCAAACTTGATAATATTCCATTAATTCCGCCGCCAAAGAAACAAGCTTCTTCTTCATGCTCTGCGGTTCAATGACTTGAATGGCCTTTCCGTAGGATAAGAGGAAATAAGGCACATAAGCATGAACGGCTCTTACGTCGAGTAAAAATACGGCCTGATTGGTCGTCCTCTCTTTCAGATGATGGCCTAAATACCAATGAATGCACAAATCGTCCAAAGCCTCTGATCGGCCATTGATAATTAATGAAGTCAGCTCATCCTTGCTTGCCGGTTCAGGCAAAAGACTCTGCAAAAAAAACGCCCTGGCGGAAAAGGCTTCCGGCCGTTTAAACCTCATTTCCAACCGCCTTATCTGTAATATTCGTTCAGCCCGAAAGCTTCTGATTTCATTCCGCAGATGGCAAAATCCAACCGTATACCATTTATTGTTCCAATACAGCATGCCATACGCATCAACTACTCTTGGCCCGGATCGCTCTGCATGGCTTGCGTGGTATTCAATCTCGACAGAGCATTCGTTAGCCACAGCCCACTCCAGTTCTTCCAATGTAGTCTTAACAGAAGGGGCAATATCACGGTTGATCACTTCGAAACCGGCTAAATGGCGATTGAGCGTGTCTTCCTGCTCCCGGTTGGAATACATTTTTAATTTTTCAGTTGCTCTGTTTAATGCCTCGCTAAAAGGATAGCCTGCTTCTTCTGCAAATACAGCAGCATGAAGAAGCGCTTTTTGCTCCTCAACATCAAAAAACAAAGGCGCACTGATAAAATGATGCAATAAGCTGTACCCGCCATTATGGCCTGCATCGGATATGATCGGCACCCCGCTGGAACAAAGTGCGTCGATATACCGATATACCGTCCTTATATTGATTTCCAGCTTTTCAGCGATCTCTTTGGCGGTCACCTTTGCGCCTGAATTCAGCATCCACAGGATAGCCAGCATATTATCGTTTTTGGGCATATGTCCCCCTTCTCAATCCTTCCGCACGATCATGGGGAGGAGCAGGTTAACTATTAATTCCCTATAGCATATTCCAGAATCTCTTCCCTGACATTCTTGGGTAATTCATATCGATCATACCTCAAGGCGTGCGGGTTGATCTCAACCTTTCTGCCCGCATCTGCCTCTTTTTTCACAAAGTATGCCACCGCATCCAATGGATTCGACGACTCCTTTAACAGCGAAGCCTTCAATGCTTCCAATAATTGATCCTGATTGACGTTCTGGAACTGCAGCAGTCCAGTAGTGCTTCTACATTGTGCCTCATAATTACTGTAATGACCGATGACTTCCCAGCCGGACCATTTGGATTGAAGCTCATAAGAGATGTTCGGAATATCATTGGCATGCCAAAACTCTAATCTTCTCGCGGGGATATCAATATGGAAGCCTCCCACAGGGAAATCCGCAGACCATTCATCCAGGGAAATATTTCTGTACCCATAGGATTTATCAATCTTGTCAATCAAATCAGATCCATACATTAGGTAAACGTCAATTCCTCCATATAACGGAAACAGCAGCAAATCATTTTGAGAGAACTTCACGCTTGCCACCGTGTTAACCAAGTCTCTCTCTTCCGGAGGTGCTAAACTTGCATCTTTTAGATCATCATCGAAGCCTGTTAGTACTTTCTCTTTAGGGTAACCGACATATGCCGCCAAATCAGCTATCCCTTCATAAGCCCATTGGATGTCCCATCCATACCAAATCAAGTACTGCTCCGCCCTCTGCCCAGACATCATCCAGCCATCCTGATTCATCAACTTTAGTCTGCATCTCGATAAATTTAAGGGCATACTGTTCTCCCCAGAATAAATCGGTAGGCAGCGTATTCGCACACCAATGGCTGTAATACAACTCGTACGATTTATTTCTAACGATAATTAAATTCGCTCGCTGTCCGATATTCCCACTCCCTTTGGAATGTTCATTCTGGTCCTGCTGAGTTACCTCTGAAGGAAATAGACCGCCCTGGACAAGCATAAATAACGGTCTATTTCTCAAGGGCTGCCATATAAGCCGCCGCTCTTAAAAAGCGGCTATTGCTCGGAGAGCCGCGTGTTAGCGCACGGCTCTCCGAGCATTGTACACTGTTTCTGCGCTCATTTTACCACATTACAGCAGGCCAGGTCGTCATTAGCCCCTCAGAAATGTTATACGTTAAGCGCTCACATTCCAGCCGGAATCCGGACTCGTATCGTCCTCGGACAGCCGCCGTCCGAAATAAGCCATCACCTGCCGGGGAACGGATTCCGGATAGGCAATGCCCAGCTCCCGGCAAATATCCACCGGATCCTCATGGAACAGCACCATCGCCTTGCGGATAGCAGCTTCCAGCTCCCCGTACTCCGCAGGGACGAAATACGCCTTCAGATGCTCCTGCTTCTCCTCCGGCACACAATGCTTCACTCTGCTCTCCCACGCGCCCCAATCCAGATTGTCATACCGGCTCAAGAGCAAATCCACATGGGCATGGAACAGCACATCCACATTTTTGATCAGCTTGAACAAGTCACGCCGATTGAAGTACTTGATCAGCATTTCCGTATGAAACCAGTATGTATCCATAGCCCTTACAGCATCGGGAATATTGTTGTCCGGGCGGTAGCCCCGGCTGAGAAACTCCCCCACCTCTCCCGTTCTGTCGAAAATAATATGATCCCTGGTACAGCCTTTGCAGTGCTGCCTGCACATCCAGGCCTCCGGATAACCGGCATTAATGATGAAAAAATCAAATTGGTGCAGATTTTCTCCCAGTCGCATAATGCTGCAGTAATTTTTGAAATGGGCGTCGTTAAAGCTCTCTCCCCAGAATACCAGCAGCTCGTCGGCAGCAGCCGCCAGCACCTTGGGCACATCTGCCGCAAATGCTTCGAAATCCCGGTCCTCCACCAGAAACACGGGATCAAAATCCGAGTATCCGTCCTCCCCTCCCCTGGTGGCCGAACCGTAATGCCAGCCGCCCTTGCAGCGCTCATCGCGCTTCAGTATGTCTACAACTTTACCGAACGCAGATACCAGATCCTTATGCATAAGCACTCTTCCCTTCCCGGAATATAGGGTCATCGTACTGCATTTTTCCGGGAAAGTATTGCTCGATCCTGACAGTTTATGACAAAAAAACGATCTTCTCAGCCCTTTCTATAAGTCGTTGAACCGTCCCTGTTATCCCCCCTTTGCCGCCTTCCGGACCTTAATTACCTGCGCTTTCGTATCTTTTGAGACCATAATTAAAAATCGTTGCAGCTCCGACTGCGCAATATACAGTAACCAGAGGTGTCATCAGCCCCCAGTATTTAAAAGCCTCCTTATCAAAAAGATAGGCTGCGGGATAGAAGCTTACGAACGCAAACGGGACTACAAACGTGACAACCCCTTGAATCACCGCACTGTAAATGGAAATGGGATACTTCGCGAACTCGCCAATGCTATGGATCATAAAAGGAAACGAGCTTCCGGGATTTTGGGTCCAGAATACAGACGAATTGGAAGCCAGCTTAATGGATGATCTGATGACAATGGCCGAAACCAGCATGACGATCGCCATTATGACTTTTGACACCGACCAGTGCATGGAGATATGGCCGACGGCCTGTATAAGAATAACCGATCCTATCAGAATGTTGCCGATTCCGTTTACGCCGATTCGTGAAGAGAGTATTTGCAGAATTGGAGACAAGGGCCGGACCAGATAATTATCCAACAGCCCTTTATTCACCAGGGAATTCATCAGCCAGCTTCCTTCAAACAGGAAAGAGGATATGCCTTCCGAAAAATAGACCATAGCATACACCGCAATTACTTCCCAAAATCCCCAGCCGTTAATATCCGGAACTCTTTGATAGAGAACCCAGAGAAATACAAGACCCAGCAAGTGTGTCATTGCGGATGAGAAGATCATAATCAACATATCCAGCCGATATTCCATTAACGCTATCAAATTCGCTTTCATAAATCTGAAATACAGCGATATATATTTGACCGACTTGGTAATTATCTTCATACCCGCCTTACCCTCCATAGATCGTGATTTGCCGAACCGCTCTGCTCCAGATCGCCCTGCCCGCAAGCCATAGCAACACCGCCCAAATGAACTGCACAGCGATTTCCTGGACGGCTGCTTGCCCGTTAATCCGATTCAGAAATATGGTAGCGGGAACGAACACAATCCCTCTGAATGGCAGATACGCAGTTAGGGTCTCCAGCCACTTCGGAAATAAGGACAGCGGAACGAGCGCCCCCGACAGCAGATTGGTTATGGCGGCCCGTACCCAGGCAACTCCATATGGATTGGATGTCCAGAAGCAGAATAAGCCCGCAATATATATGATGCCGAATTTAGTCCAGGCGGAGATCAGCAGGCTTGATACAAATAATAGCCAGGTGGCAAGATTCGTGGGGGAAGTGATGCCTTCAAAAATAATAATGATGACGGAAGCCACTAAAGTGCCCAATATACTTTCAAAAATACTTGCTCCAACGGTTTCGGCCAGGCGGGCTTTCTGGAAGTCCAACGGTTTTAGCAAATCCATAGCCACGCTGCCGTCCAGTATTTTCTGGGAGATCGCCATCTCCGAATACCAGGACAACAAAGAGTTGGTAATGAACATAATGAGCAGATAGGACTTCATTTCGTCCCAAGAATACCCTCCTATTTCACTATGCTTGGAGTAAATGGCGTTCCAGATATAGAACTGGGAGATGACGAGCACGAAACCGCCCATCATGCTGATAATGAACGTTCCCCGGTAGGCCATAGCGTTCTTAAGGGATACCTTGCCAATAATCAGATACTTTCTGTTCGATTTCATACGATTATCCTCTGAAGGTTAGAATTACTTCATAAATCTGTCTGATTACAAGCTCAATGCTTGGCTCATCAATATGGATATCGACAATCTCATTTCGCTTCGTCACGAAGTCGATAATATCGCCCGCTGAATAATAAAAACGATTAAACCGAACGGAGAAGCCGCTTCCTTCACTTGGAATATGCAGGACTGCCCCCGGAAATTGAGCGGCTAGCTCTTCTTCTCCTACATGCAGAGGAGCCCGGACTTCAAAATGAATCGTCCTTTCCTGGGCAAAAGCATCCTTTACCGCCTGCAATTCGCCGTCAAAGATAACCCGGCCCCGGTCAATAATCAGAAGTCTTTTGCAAATATCCTCAATATCCTCCATATCATGCGTGGTCAATAAAATGGTTGTGCCGCTCTCTCTATTAACTTCTCTGATAAACTGGCGAATTCGCGCCTTAACCGAAACGTCCAAACCAATGGTCGGTTCATCCAGGTACAGCACCTTGGGGTTATGCAATAACGAAGCGGCCAAATCGGCTCGCATCCTCTGCCCAAGGGATATTTTTCTCGCCGGAAGATGCAGGAACTCTCCCAAATGAAGAATATCTTCAAAGAGCTCCATACGTTTCTTGTATTCCCGGTCGGGGATTTCATATATTTCCTTAAGCAGGGTTAGGGATTCCAGCACCGGCAAGTCCCACCACAGCTGTGTTCTTTGCCCGAAGACCGCACCGATATTCCTGGCGTTCTCGATCCGGTTCTTATAGGGAATGACTCCATCCACAAGGACCTGTCCGCCGGTCGGTACGAGAATGCCTGTCAGCATTTTGATGGTTGTCGATTTACCAGCCCCATTCGGTCCCACATAGGCGACTGACTCTCCTCGTTCAATGGAGAAGCTAATGCGATCCACTGCCGTCTTCTTCTCATACTCGGGATTCAGCAAATGGCGAATCGAGCCGGTCAAACCCGGTTTTTTAACCGCATGACGAAACTCTTTGGTCAGGTTGTCCGCGACTATTAAGGATGCCAATTATCCGTCCTCCTAACTTATTGCCGTGAACAGCAAAATTCTTCTGTAACTCAGGAACAGGTTTAACTGCTTGATCCAGTACGCATCGATTCTATTCTTATAGAGCTTTCGGCGAGACGAAAAAGAGGCGGTCTGCACTGTTACATGCAGTCCGCCTCCACATTCATGGTCAGCTCCAATCTCAAATCAGATTGGGTAATATATCAATATAATAACAGTATTTTCCTTGTTGTCAATCTTTGTTAGAGAAATATTAACATTTATGTGAGTAAGCGACTTCTCCAGGAAGCAGGTTTATTCGTTCAGAATAAGACCAAACATACTTACAAATATGTAGGCTTGCTCACGAGAAATAATGCAACCTTTCAAATCCTCCACTCCTACGCCTAATCCATTGAAATCACAATCACTTAAATCAATTCCTTCTAATTTTGTACCCGACAGTTGAGCCAAATCAATTTTAGAACGGTATAGTTCAAACTTTTGTAATTTAGAAAAACTAAAATCTGACTTGCACAAAGAACTATCTTGAATGATAACTTGTTTTATACTTGAAGATCTGAATGTTGCATAATCGGCTATACAACTATCAAATAGAACATTTCTCAGAGTCACACCTGCTAAATTAATGCCAACCATTTTGCATCCTTCAAACTTTGTTCTGTGGATAATGGCTTCACCAAAATCGACATTAGATAAATCGCATTTTTCAAATATCACATCTGTAAGTTCAACCTTTGTTAATGATGTTTCTGTAAAAGTTACATTTTTAAAAATGATTTTATCAAATGCAACTTTATTAGCCACTTGATTGTCAATCACACAGTTTTTAAACATTTTCATTTCTAAAAAATCATTGGACTGCAGCATATCGAGTTGCATGTGCACAGGTAGTTCCTCTGGAAATATTTTAGGCGATTCTATTTTCAACATTTTTTTACTCATATGCGTAATACCCTTCTCCTTTTCCCTAGAGTTAAAATTGCTTTCGACTAGAACATTAGTTCTTATTATATAGTATGATTATGACCACTTCTACTTTGGAAGCAAAACATACCACAGTATTCAGTCTGAGCAACAACCCCTTGCCAAACGAATATCATTACAGTAAACTGTAAACAATACAGCAAAGTGTAACACATACAGTCGAGTGTAATTGGAGGTGTGCCATGAATAGCTATACTGCCAAACAAATAGCTGAAATTCTGCAGCAAGATGACCCGCGCATGAATCTGCGAACGGTAAGGTACTACACTCAAATTGGTATGGTACCGCCTCTTGAATTAGTGGGTAACAAAAGGGTTTACACAGATAACCACATCCATTACTTTCGTGCAATTATTACCTTATCAAGAACCGGAGAAACATTGGCTTCCATTCAGGAAACATTGAAAAAACTTTCCCTGGAGGACATCGAAAAAGTAAGTCAGCAATTAACATTGTATGAACCTAGCCGAATTATAGAAAACGAAACTCTAAAGATAACGGATGATGTCATTATTACGATTAGCCCTCGAATTTCTGCAGAGTTAAAACAAAGAGTTATTGATTCCGTAGCTGAAGTACTAAGGGGTGAAAATGAGTAATGCTTGACATTAAGTTAGCCAAGTCAAAGATGGAGAACGAAGAAGGAATGAATCATTTATGGATTCAGCTGCTTCAAGATGAGAAAACTCAACCCCAAAAGTCGGAAATCCAAATACGACTACCAAAAGGAATCTACCGCTCGAATAACCTCAATGGTTTTGTAGAGAATGAACGAGAACATATTGTAGTTGATGCCCCCGACCAAGATGTAATCGTAGAAATCTTCACCCAAGATGCCATTCAATGCGGCGAAATGACAATCGTAGTAAGCTTACTGACAGCCGAGACCACGGTAAGCCAAGAAATTTCGATTCAAATAGTCGAAGAAGATGAAATGGACAGGGTTGAGATTGACGAACAAGTTGTCGAACGAATCAAAGAGTTAAGGAATACCGCTCCACCCTATGATGCAGGAACAGATATTATATCAATTCGACCAAGGATACTGGAGAAAAGGGATAATGAATTTTCGTACTTAGAGAAGAAATATCGTGTTGACTACTGAAGTTGGATTGGGGGTGAAGTGGGTCTGAATGTTCCCCGATGTTACGATTCGAGCAGTTACCGTTGTTCCACACAATAATTGAGATGGCCAGCAGTGTTCACCTAAATCAATTTAATTAAATATTGAGTCGATTCTCTCTCGGTCGTAATTCAGTATCCACTCATTTCGTTTCAAATAAAGTTCTTTTAGCGCTTCCTTGGAATTGGATACAATATCTAATCCCCGACTATCGTAAAAATGAAAAATTGTATTTCTGGAAACTCCCAACGATCGACCTCGTCATCATAATTTCGAAGATTTTTACAGCTAAGACTACGGATAACTTTTTGATTCTTCAATGCATGCGTTTTAAATAGTTACATTCGATTACCTGGACAGAGTGATGGATCCTTCCAATCGCATTTACCGGTTGAATGACCGCGAGGATGCTTTTGTCATTGTAGATCTGGAGAAGCCCCAATACGTATATAACAGCACGGATCTCTCCACTGCCTTCTTTAGGGCGCTGATTACGCGAAGAGACGGTATCTATCCGCTGGCGTATCTGCTGAGGCCGCAGTTCTTTTTTCTATCCTAGCCAGGGCAAAAAAAGAACCAGGAAGCTGATAGCTCCCTGGTAGATTTGGACCCATTATTCGCCGCTGTATTTGATCCCGGTAATCGGGTCACCCTTCATCCCTGAATAGGTATGCTTTGACTCATGACCAGCTATACATGCCTGCCCACTGACTCAGCTTCTGCTTCATCTGTTCCCTTACCGCTTGGGGCTCCAGAATTTCGGCGTCCGGTCCGTACTGCTGCACCCACTTCAGGAACTCCTTCTCGTTATTAATCGTTACTTCAAAGATAAGGCTTCCGTCCTTCTCGTCCACCATCCGGGGATGCACGAACAATTCTTCCTCTCTGATGTACCTTGCCACTTCCGGGCCGAAACGGACGACAAAGCGGGTATTCTTCTCTCCCCGGTCGATGGACCAGGTATTCTTGAGATACTGCTTGATGTTGAAGTCGCCCTTGTCAAAGGTCTCGCCCGTTATGCTCACCTGCTGGAACCGGCTAATGCGGAACGTACGGATTGCTTGCTTAAGGTGGCAGTAGCCGATTAAATAGAAGCGCTGGTCACGCGGGACCAGATAGTATGGGTCGATCCTGCGCTCCGTCGTTTCGTTCCGATACTGGGTATGGTAAATCGCTTGTATGGTCTTATGATCGAGAATCGCCTGAATCACCGGCTGCAAATAATTCGGACTCTCCGGCCGGTAGGCCGGCGTACCCATCTGAATAATATCCGCGATGTTCTCCACAATGCTGTTCTGCCTAGATTTCTCGCGGTAATGGGTCGCCATCACCTTATCATAGGCGGTTTCAAATTCCTTCGGCAGCTTGTCCTTGTCGATCACGGAGGGGAGCAGAGAGAAGACAGTTTCTTCCTGTTCGGAGAAATTCAGCGGGTACAGAAAAAACTTCCCCATAAACCGGTAGCCTGTCCCCCGGCCCTCATTGGTGATCGGGGCAAACAGGCTGATCGCGTCCAGGTCCCGGTATATGGTTCTTACGGCTACTTCGCATTTCAGGGCGAGGTCCGAAGCCGAGATGCCCGGATGTGCCTGAATCGCATTGACAATTTTGAAAATGCGTATGACCTTGTCAATCATGTCCTTAATCCCCTTGTCTTGGCAGTTATATTTTACCTAATTCGACTGCCAGGGGGTAAATCCTTCCATCCTTTATGATGATGAAAATTAGAAGTCGTAAAAACGAAAGGTTTGTTCCAAGTAATCCCCTACCGCCGTGCTCAGCATTTCACCCCAGCCGCTAAATCCGGTGCTTCCGGAGATAAAGCGGTCCAGTGCCTCTCCTTCGTAATCCGCCACGTCATCCAGCTTCTTGATCACAAACCCACCGGAAGCCATGAAATCAATCAGGTTATCGTAAGCCGTATGTTTCTTCATGAACGCTGGAGTCATGATGGACTTCCAGTTTATCGAAGCTTTCCGTCTGTCCAAGATCATCCCTCCTAACGCTTCCGCTTCATCTGTCTGTACTTCTGCTCATGCAGCTGCTTTCGTGTGATGCTGTTATATTCAAAGTTCTTCAGCTGGCTATACAGCCGCTCAGACTCCTGGCGGAGAACCTCGTCATCCGTATGGATCGCGGCGGTCAACAGGCGGTCGGCCTGCTGTTTCAGCATCTGTTTTCCGAGAGGGACATACAGGTACACTTTTCCCGCGCCTCCAGTCGGCAGATAGGGACGGTTCCAGGCATGTGAGAACATCACCGGATGCTAATTCATACTTCATTTCTCCTTTGGCTGCTTGATAGGAATACTGTACCAAAGGCAAAGGAATGCAGAGTGTCAGTGAACATGTGTTTGGGCTATCATGGTTCAAAATTCCGTGAAAACAAATGTTCGCTGACTAGTTATTGACCGTTCGTTTTTTTACCTTTATATAAAACCCAAGAAGGAGATGTGAATTTGCTTAATGTTCTTATTGTTTTTGTGATGGATCAGACTACATTGAATTACATATTGATAACAATTAGTGTATTAGGGTGTATATTCGGGTTAGCTTTACATATAAGATGGCTTAAGCGCCATTGATTATGAAGTGTTTATCGTCACTTAACATTACCGCCCTGGTGCCTCAGCGATAAACATTAGCTTCGTCGCTATAGTGGGTGCCTGATGACTGCTTAGTAGAGAAATAGTCAATACTGCCAAGTAAGAACATTACTAGGGCGGCAGACGATCAGGCTTTCAGCGTCGCTGTTAAGATCATTGACCCGCTCGGGCACATCGGCAGGGCTTCAGCCAATGTCCCGCCTCTCTCTTAACACAACAATCCGGGGCTGGTTGGATGAAAACGGGGATCGATAGTTCTTCAAAACATGGCCTGTCTGGCTCAAAACCGAGATTAATGGCACAGTATTACCCACAGGTGTCTATAGCTTGCTCTTTGGTAATATTGATTCTATACCGCTCCTTGAGACAGCAGCTTCTACCAGAATTTCCGGTTCCATGATCTACGACATACTTCAGCAACGCTGCTAATTAACCAAGGCGTTCATGCGAAGATTATCTCGGAGCGGCTCGGTCACGGCGACATAACAACGACGATGAACATTCACGGCCATGCCCCCCGTTCCGCTGACCAGGCAGCAGCCGACATTCTGGAACAACTGTTTGCTCCGCGCAAAGAGAAGCACGACAAAAAGACACTCGGTTGAATCGCTGGAGCGTCTTTTCTTAATGTCGAATTATCACCATTTATTGGCGCTTATTTAGCTTTTTTACACCAGATTCACAGCAATGTCCGAAATCCACCGCTGTTACTATCAATTTCGGCAAGCTGTATTATCACCAAACCCCTTGATATATAAGGAAATCTCAGACTGTATCAATCCCCCACCAACAACACACAGCACTCCACATGTGTGGAGTCGGCAGCGTCAACACATAAAAACTACAAAACAATTTCTACTTTAAGCTCCTTCAACCATATCCCTTTTGCGATATCCAATAGAGCCAAATACCATCAAGGCAATGCTAAGCACTGTCATAGTAATAAAGGTTGCTCCATCAAACTTATCTATTGGCATCCGTGGAATCCAACTTTGAACGGCTGTTTTTGAAAACCATTCCGGCAAATCTAAAATTCCGCCAAAGTAGTTTAAAGCAAAAGAATAGCCAAGATAAGCATAAATAGCTTTACCCAGTTTTGGTGCCCAACCTAAAGCCAAAGCTGCAAGTCCGGTAAAGAACAACACAGAAGGCAGGAAGTTATAGCCCGCGGCGAAGAAGTCTCCCATATTCATAGATGAGCTGTCACCCATTGCGGAGATTGCTGTACCGCCAAGTCCGCCTGAAGCCAGCAATACTCCAACGACTCCAGCAGCAATTGCCAAAATGACACTCGTCCAATAGAGCTGGGTCCGAGTCACTTTTGTAGAATAAAGCTGGCTCAAATGCAGGCGCAATTCTTCCGAGAAAAGTTTATTAACGATAGCAATGGGCAAAATGGAAACCAAGCCGATCATGACCATCATGATGGTCCCCGTGAACGATTCTTCGATTGAAACCCCTGCTATCGTAAACATTTGACTCATCATTTCATTGCTTCCAAGGAAGGTCTGCATATCTCCATAAATCGAACCATAGGCTGCTCCCATGATTACGAAAGCAATCAACCAGCTAATCATTATGCCTTTGTTAAGCTTGATAAACAAGCCAGGTACGGACAACAATGATTTTTTCGCTGCCTCACGCCCTTCTCTTTCTGGTAAATAACCAGCCCCCATATCCCGACCGCCCTCAAGGGCAAAAGCAATGATCACCACAATAACACTGAAGGCTACGGCCAAAATCAGGGGAACCCAATTATTTTCAGTAAATGGATAAGTCAGATAGGTCCAACTCATAGGATTGATCATTGAGAAATCAACATTCGATACATCCGTACCAGCACGGACAATGTATAGTAAACCTACAATTCCCAGCGATGAACCCGTTGCACCGGATGAAGTTGGCATAATTTGCGCCATGACTAATGCAATCACAGCTCCCAAAATACCAGCTAACCCGATTGATGCGCCAAACAGGAATGATCCTTCGGCCGAAATCGTATCTACACCAAAGCTAGTCATAACCCCGCCAATAAAAAGCGCCATTAAAATATTGATAAGCACTACTTCGGCAATCACAGCAAACGAATTGGCTTGACGACCTACTTGAAAGGAGCGCACCAGTTCAGTAAGCCCTTGATCTTCTTCTTTACGAGTATGGCTCACAACATGCAAAGCAGCTATAATCATCGCAAACAAACCACAGAATAACAACATTTCGTGCGCATACATTGCACCCAAAGTATAATCAGCTGCGGTGTCAACCGGTGTCGGCCCTACCATTGAGATCATTGCGGGATTTTGCAAGGTCTCATACATCCCCAGCAAACCTTGCCCCTTGCCGATTTCTTCAAAAGCTGGAACATAAGCAGCTGAAAATAAACCCAGACCTAAAATCCAGATCATTATTTTTTTCCAATCACGTTTCAGATACTGCACAAATAGTACATTCCAACGTGCAAATTTTTCTTTCATCGCATTTTCCTCCGTTCCAACTCTTAGACTTCATAATGCCGCATGAATAAGTCTTCAAGCGTTGGCGGTACAGATTCAAACTTCTTAACACCCAATTTTGCCGCTTCGGTCAAAATATCATTGATATATTCATTATCCGCAGAGAATGTCGCTTGATTGTCCTTTTGTTTGAAATCATGGACACCGTTAACAGATGCCATCCTAACCACATCGCCTTCAGTTACCAAAGTAACAGTAGAACGTGTTAAGTGACGTAATTCATCCAATGTCCCGGTTTCAACGACTTTTCCTTGACGAATGATAACCACCTTATCTGCTAAACGTTCCACTTCACTCAAAATATGAGAAGATAGTAAGATCGCTTTCCCTGCATGCTTAATTTTTTCAACTTCATCTTGAAAGACAGCTTCCATTAATGGGTCAAGGCCAGAAGTCGGTTCATCGAAAATATACAAATCGGAGTCAACGGACAAAGCCGCAATCAAGCCGACCTTTTGCCGATTTCCTTTTGAATAGCCTTTGGCCTTCTTCTTAGGATCCAATTCAAAACGTTTAATCAAATAGTCACGTTTATTCTTGTCTCCGCCGCCATGTAATTTAATAAACAGATCAATAATTTCGCCACCTGTTAAGCTGCCCCAAAGAGCCACATCCCCTGGAACATAAGAAATTCGCTTATGAATCTCAAGGCTGTCCTTCCATACATCCTTGCCAAAGATTTTCACGTCCCCGGCATCACGATTGATAATTCCCAGCAAAGTACGAATCGTTGTTGACTTACCAGCGCCATTTGGCCCAATAAAGCCCACAACCTCCCCAGCATTTACTGTGAATGTCACATCATGCAGTGCTTTAAATTTCCCGAACTTTTTTTGCAAGCCTTGCACATTTACAATTTTATCCATAGCACTAAAACTCCCTTTAAACAGTTTTAGTAACGTGCTTTCCAGTTTAAAGCAAAGTTAATCCCGGATAAAATACGAACCGTTAACTATATTGAAGTTCACATTTTTCGAATATAAGCTTTGTTTTAAACCAAAGTTCATTTACAGTTTCAGTTATATACCTTTTCATTAGCTTAGTCAATTTAAAAATCGTTAGTTTTGAACTATCATACGCTTGATAACCCATAACTAGTGCTATATAATTAATATGAAAGAAAAATATGAACTAAACAACCCAATAATATTTTTTATTCACTTAATATAGAAGGCAGGAACGATAAATGAATGGTTTTGAAAAGCGGACTCAGGAGAAGAAAAATCAAGTATTAGAAGCAACTTTTAACTTGATGAATACAGAGGCCGGTATTGAGAAATTAACAATGGATGAGATTGCTGAACACTCCAATGTAGGAAAAACAACGATTTTCAAATATTTCGGGAGTAAAGAAAATCTTATCCACGAGGTTTTTAAGTATTTTCTGAATAAAATGGGGGATACTGCCCGAGATATCATGGCCGAAAATAAACCCTTTGAAGAAACCCTTATCGCAATGAGTCAGAACAAGATTCAATATCTGGATAAAATCAAAAAAGAGTTTTATTTAGACCTGATGGATTTTTTCACCAAGAAGGGTGATGATGGCTTATCTTTGATGATGCAGCAATACGCTAAGGAAAGCTTTAATATTATGCTGGATTTATTCCATCGCGGACGTAAAGAAGGCAAGGTTGATCTGAAATATTCAGATGAATTTCTTTTGATTTATTTCCAAGCCTTAGTTGAAGGGATTTCCAGCCCACACATCTACTCAAAGATTATCCCTTATACCGCCCAATGGACAGAATTGCTGATTAAAGGTATTGCGCCAAGTCCGCAGTCTGGTTCAGCCCATAAATAAGACAAACCGCCAATCCAGTGATGTCACTGTGTATTGGCGGTCAGTTATAGTTTTTATAAAATATTAGAACCAACGACAGGTTCACTCCATCAAAAATTGCTTTTTTCCGATTGTTGGTCCCCCTGAGAACACATGAGATACGCTTAAAAGCTGGAGGAAATCCCGAAAATCGGCTCTGCGCAACACATGGTACACCGTGCTCCATTTAACGATTTGATGGTTTTATCACGGATTTAATCGATTTTTAACTCGGCTTTATTTGTTGGCTACAACTCCTCACCAACACCGCTACGCTTTCCACATGGCTGGAGTGTCGGTCACTGTATATTAAGCCGTAAGAAAAGCGGTGGGAGTGAACTTGTAATGAATGTTCACCGAGCCATCCGCTTGAACTTCAATCTTATCAACCAAACGATGTACCATTTCAAAAGTCAGTTCTTCTAACTTCATGAACTGTTTAAGTTCCTTCTTTAATCTAACGATACTTTCTCCTGCGCTATTACCTACCTGTAGAGATTGAAAGGCTTTTAACTGGCCTTGAAGATTAAAAAGTTCTGCATTGCCACTCTCCGTTGCTGCCTTATAATCGGTCTCATTAATCGTACCGCTTGCCAACAGTCTGATTAACCCTGTCTTTTGTTCCTTCAGTTTTTCAATGCGCCTTTGTAAAGCAAGTAGTTGCTTCTCTGCTTTCTTTCTTGCTTGTAGAGTCTTCGCCTCTAGCCGCCCCATTACTTCATTTTCATTGAGAGTTTCAGCCATGTTACGAATATCTGTTAGGATTACGCCTTTGAGTTCTTTTTCCTTAACGCTATGCTGACTGCAAACATGCTTTCCATGCTTGTAATAGTTTCCACATACATAGCCCTTACGATAATGGACATACCATAAAGCCTTTCCACAATCGGCACAGTATAAGTAGTTTGTAAAAAGGTGCTTCTTAGCCTTGGGTTTTTCTTTTTGCTGCTTTCGTGCTTCCATGTACTGCTGTACGGCTTCGAAGTCTTCTCTAGTGATAATAGCACTGTGAGCGTCTTCAGTAATAATTTGCTTATCTTTTGGTATTTCTTCACGTACTTTTGATGTAACGCTTACTGTTGTCTGCCGCCCTTGAACTAAGTCGCCAACATAATGCGGGTTAGTTAGAATTTTTTTAATTGACGTTCCATGCCAGTACAGCCCTGCATTTTTCTTACCGATAACTTGGGCAGGCGTTGGGCAACCTTCACGGGTTAAAGTACGTGCTATTGCATCAAAACCCTTGCCTTCTAGGTACATTCGAAATATCCGTTTTACATTATTCGGTGTCTCGTCCTCAGCAATAACAAGTTTACCGCTATTCAGTCTGTAACCATATGGCGGTACTGAGCCTTTAAACTCGCCTTTTTTTGCCTTGCTGCTAAGTGCCGCTTTAATTCTTGTGGATGTGCGCTGTGATTCCTGTTCATATATCCAAGCGTACAATCCAAACATTTCATTTCTTCGCTCAAGTGTGTTAATGGCATTGTCCAGCGTGACGATATGAACGCTGTTATCTGTAGCCATATCCCGAATTTGGTAAGACAGTGCCCCATTACGAGCAAGCCGTGAAAGTTCTTTAGCAACAATAACATCAAACTTTCGAGCCTTAGCATCCTGTATCAATCGTTGCAGGTGTTCTCTCTTACCAGTTGTCCCACTCTCAACATCGACATAGAAATCAAAAACATCCCACCCTCTATCTTCTAGATACTGGTAGAATAAACTTCTCTGATTTTCTAATGACAATTTTTGTTCGTCTTTGTCTGTCGAAACTCGTATATATACTGCGCATCTCATAGTTACGCAACCCCTTCACTATGAGATGTATTGGCGTTACAATCATTATACTTTAAGTCGTCCTGTTGTTCCATAATTCTGTCAATCTCAGCGTCAATCAACGGCATTAGTAGACTTATAAATTGCTCTTCTCCATTAAAGCTTCTTTCTACTTTCATTATTATCATCTCCCTTACTCTAAATAGTCGCTCCATGTAGCGGAAAAGGTGCGGACTAAAAAGGAAGGTTGTAGGGGAGGGTGAATAATTTTACCGAACAGTTCTGTATATTAGGAAGGATTCAAAAGAAGTGCAACTTACTACTAAACCATCAGTCAGTCCAATTACATCATCATTGACCCACTAACTTTACACAAGGTAACAAGAAGAACTAATAAGGCGAGCGAAGCGAAGCCTATGGGGAAGGCCGAGCAAAGCGAGGACTTTCACATCAATGTATACTCTATTTAATTTTATTTTGGTGGGGTAGCCTCCGCTTCGCTTCGTTCTACTCCCACGGGCTTCGCTTTGCTCGCCCTCTTCTTTAGCACTATAACTTATAGTTAGAGTGCAAGACTTTAAAACTCCCCCCCCACAGAGGAAAAGAGTAAAAGGAAGCATAGCTCAAGGCTTCCTACATGACATCTGACGTGCTCAGGTACGGCTTTACCACGTTTATATTAAATATAAGTCTGTCATGACTCCCTCGCCTTACGGCGACCGTGACGGGGCTACTAAAAAGTAGAATCTGAGGGTGAGTTACTAACTCATATAAATAACTAACCATCTAACGGGGCTACATCGGCTGGTGAAAGCCGAGCCAGTATTTTTACGTGTTCTCCTGTAACCACGGTCAACCCGATATGAAGTTTCAATCTCATTATAAACATTATCTTGATTTATATACCTACTACTATGTACCCCGCCAAACAACTCGACGGGTCAACTCTACCGATATTTCACCCTACTAAAGTCTTCCAACGTCTCGCAATCAAAAAATTTCAATAAATCATCTTCATGAATTCGGTAAGCGTAGAGCGAGTGCAAACCATCACTAGAAGTCTTGTAGCAAGGTATTTTTTCGAAGTCACAATATCGTTTAACTTGCTGCGGGCTACATTCAATGGAGCGGGCTACACGTTCACAAGTCCATATTTTCATTATTTCCACCCCCACTCTTGCGAACGTCTGTAGAAGAATTGAAGTTCTGACTCAGGGATACGAATTGTTGTTCCTGCCAATTGTACGGCAAATAATTTCCCTTCATTAATCCACTTACGCACGGTCTTATCTTCAACATTAAACATCTCTGTAATCTCATTTACTGTATAGTGTCTGCTATCTATCATTGTGTCACGCTCCTAGTATATAGTTTCTAACGCTTTCTGCATCGACTTTGTAAATACTGCTTTCCATTTGTGCTTTCAGCTTTCCCGCCTGTATCAAACTGTGTACCGCCGCTTCAGTACGCAGTCCTAACTTAGTCATTGTCTCTTGAACAGAAAGGCTTTTAAAACGCTTTAGAAAGGGCTTTAGCGCTTCTTGATGGGCTATCCCGCTTCTAGCAGCGTACTTATTAAGACTGCTCATGATTATTCGGGTCTTGCCGTTCTCAGATTTGCCTTGCTCCAAGTATCCGTATTGGCTGAGTCGTAAAACCTCCTGTTCGGACTTGCCTAGCTTTATAGCGGCTTCAGTGAGTGAGATAGCCTTACTGTTGATAATCATTGACTCTACCTCCCGACGCATCTTCAAAAATAAACTTCCTAAGTGCCACTTGCGGGATTCTGATAACTCGCCCGACTTTTACGGACGGGATAGAGCCATTCGAAATCAGACGGTGCAGAGTTCGATAGGAAATCCGCAACAGGTCTTTAGCTTCTTGCATTGTTAACAGTTGTTCCACCTCATCCAACTCCTTTCAATTTGTGTCTACATACAATATAAGGATTTCTGTCATCGGCTGAACAAGAAGGGCGTAAAGAACTACAACCGTACATAATAAGTCCGACGAAGTATGAGACTAATCTTTTGCACTTTGAAAGACGGTGGCAAAGGAAAGCTAAGGAAAAACGGACTTGTTACGATGGTATCTAGGAATAACAAGTCAATTGGGCCAGATAACACTTGTGAAGAGTAGGGTACTTTTTACAGCATTTCATTTGATATAGTTAGGTGTACTAGCAATCTTCATGTTAATACTAGAACCATCACGATTCCTATCTCACCCCGCAGATGTGGTGCGACTTCTTTGTGCGTACAAAAGATTATTTAAAATGTTCGGACGGGTGGAACAAGACTTAACTTTAGGGAAAGTATAATAGCCTTTTCGCTAGGCACTGGGTAGGGGTATAATGAACATCAGAGGATATTCCCTATGTGAATGGAGGGGAGTAAGTGGCAGAAACATCAACTAAATCGAAGTTGAATACATTTTATGGTCAAAAAATGAACCGGAAGTTTAACCACAAGTATTTATGTAAGAGCAGGTCTTTTCGGGCAGTATTCAGAGAAAGTGAATTTAATCATGTTAATTTTAGAGGTGCAATAATTACTTCAAGCAGTTTTAAAAAATGTAAATTTAACGGAGTAGAGTTTCTTGGTACGAACCTAAAGAGGTGTAATTTTGAGGGAGCACATTTCAAGAACACCATTTTTGTTGGGGCTTTATTAGAAGGTTGTAAATTCAAGAATGCTACTTTTGAAAATGTTATTTTTGTTAATATGAACTTTGAAAATGTAAAATTCTTGAATTTAAGTAACCCTCAAATTAAAATATTAAAAGAATATCCTAAAATTGTGGCAAGTGTTGACTTGCAAACAATTCTTGATGACCTAATTGGTAATCGCTTTATATCAACCTATAAAGTTTTGCATACAAGCACTAAAAAAATCAATCATCTAAACTTGAAAATATTGTTAGAAACATTTTCGGAAGAGAACCTAATAAAAGGTTTGGAGATTCTTAAGGTGAAAAACACCAAGGATATTTATACTGTCAGTTCTCTTATAAATTATTTGAAACGAGAACTATGCGTATGATATATTTTTATTGTCCGGCCTCAGCAATCGGAAGATTGTTAAGCTAATGTCAATAGCGGACAGGACGTAATAGCTGGCATTCGGGAGGTGGTGTCTATGGTAGGAGACGTAGCAACTGTAACAGGTTTTACTGCTTTGGTTATAGTGAAGCTTATCAATTACTTATGCACTAACTTCCGATTGTTTGAGGTAGATATCTGAATATAGCTAACAAGCACCCTTCTTCTGAGGATGGGTGCTTTTTGTTTTACTAAGTAAGTATACTAAACAAATGAGCCTAGATAAGAAGTATAATCAAAAGAAGCTCAAGCTCAACTACCTCCTATCGTACAGTTATAAAAAATAAGCGGAACTTCACCCGCCCTATTACTGTCCGCTACTATATCTTATCTATTAGCATTTCCAGACCAATGTGAGAACTATCATTTTTAACTTATTACTTTAAAATTAGATACCTGAGGAATATAAAGAATCACTAAATTTTTTGTATCTTTTTGAGGATAAGTTATGAATCAATCTTAGATTTTCAGAAGATGAGAATTGGCTTTGTGTTATTCTAAAAGCACTACATATTAAAACATAATAATTATTCAATAGTGTAATTAATTCGTCAACAATGCCTGTGAGATAATTATTTTTAGTGGTGATAATATTCTCAATAAAGTCTAGTTCTTTTGAGTCAACGTCTTCCTTATCATGAATATAATTAGAATACCGACTATATAAAGAGAACAAAATATTGAGAGCATTCTGATTCATGCTTGTTTTCATTAATTCTTCTTTCATAATTCTAAACTTAGTTTTTTTTATAGTTTCAACGTCTAGAGAATTATTTATTGAATATAAGAATTTGAGAAGACTCTCTGTTATCAATCGAATATTAGAATAAATTGCTTGAGCTTCATTCAACGGGTATGTTACAAGGAGTTTATTAAAGTTCTTTCTATAGTACACTAGAAATTCAATTGATCCACCTTGACTAGTTATATGCTTCTCAAGTATAGATGTAACAACAGAATTTTCATGTACTCTAGAAAAAAGCACACCTAAAACATCTTCATTTCCCAGTAATAAAGTGTTAGGGAAATATTTTTTTGTAAAGTCGATATAACGTTGCTTTTCTTGATTTACTCTCATAAGTTCAGTCTCTATTTCTTGAGTATTTTTTCAAGATCTCCTCAATGTAATTGTTGGTACTGTTTTTTTCATTCCGTTGTTTTGTCTCCTTGTTCTGAACTTCTTCAGTGTCTTCTGTTTTCCTAATTAGCATATTTTCTAAGATATTCATATACATCTCCAGCATACTTTCATCTAAGTTTTCAACAGTTCTAAGTACCCTTGCTAAGATTAATGTACGACTTTTAAATACATATTCTTTGAACTCTATATTTAAACTAGATAAAAATGAAACAATTTCTGAGTTGTTTTTAAACACGTTTTTGGATAAAAGTAGCGATGTTAAAATAGAAAAAAGTTCAAATCTTATTAGCTCGGGATTCTTTATCTTTCTCAAGCCTTCTATCTTCTTATAAATTATTTCTTCATTACCTTTCACTCAACCTCACCACTCTTTCCTCAAATTCCATACATATACTTCTAACATCATCTAGTAGGAGGCTATCATCTCTGTCAACTATAAAGGTTGAGAGTTTACCAGTAGCTAACCTATCTATTTTTCGAAATTCATTTGTAAAGAAATAAATATCTTTACTTGCAAAACTGCTTTTAATAGACTCAATATTACGCCTAAATCCTTGAATTGATGTTCCCCCAACCATAGTAAAAATTACACCTAAATTTGTAATTGGCTTATGTTCGAAGAATATTCTATAGCCTTTTTTCAACTCCCGCACAACTCGTTCTAATAAATCTAATCCCAATACGGAATATGCGTCTGGCTTAACAGGAACAAAATAATAATCCGAACTTAATAAAGCTGAGACTGTATAAAACGAATAGGTCGGAGGGCAATCAATAAATATGTAATCGTACTTTTCTTTAAGTTTGTTTTCCATAATAAAATTTAACAGTTTTTGTTCCGCAGCGCCTGTTGAGGTTTCTCTCTCCATAAAAACAGTGTCTAGGTCTCCAGGGAGTAGATGCAATGTGTCAGTTAGTTTAATAATCACTTCGTCGAGAGTAGATTGCCTAGTAACTGAACTTGAAAAAACCTTGCTAATTGAAGGTAGCTTATCTTTCTCAAAAAGAGAATCATCTATTTGCATAATGTTATACTTCTCAAAAAAAGATTGTGTACAGTTAGATTGAGGGTCAATATCTATCACCAATATTTTATTATTGTCTTTATTAAACTCAGATAGAAAAAGCGCCATCTCTTTACAAAGAGTTGTTTTACCAACTCCCCCCTTCATATTTAGAAACGAGATAACTGAACCCCTTTTATCCATGAAAATAGCCTCTTTCTCTTATTTATTTGAACTTACAAATACGAATACTTAACTTTTTCGACAAGTTCCTAGCATTCTCCTACTAGTTCTTCGAATACACGCGAGAAATTCCTAAACTGTAAGCTGTCTTTATTAAAATAAAACTAAAAAGAAGCGGAATTACCCGCTTCTTTACATATATCATACGCCAATACATCTCATCTATTAGTCTTTTCTTACCAACAGTGAACAGCACTCCACATGTATCGTTCTCGGAATAGGAACACAATCCACTCCCTTCATTTTTCTGCAACTTCTTTTGAGATTGATTGCGCGTTTTTCCTTGAACGCTGTTATGAAAACCGGTTTTGTATACGAAGGTCAGCTTGTACGGATTAGGCTTCTCTGGATCGGTGTCCGTACCGATGATAATTTTATCAACAATGCTTTCAAATACGTTGCGATCAAAGGATGGCAGGAGCTCGTTCGTGCGAAGCACTTTGCGAAAATGCTCCAGTCGCTTGCCCAAGTCAATTTCTTCTTGTTCGGATTGCTCCAACTGCGCTTTTTCTTCGAGCAATGCAGTAAGCGACGTATCCAGTTCCGCATACTTCTGCTCGTAAGTTGCCTGGTCGATTTTTTCATCCAGACACAAATCGATCAGCTTGCACCGTTTTTGTTCCAATGCCTGAATGTCGCCGATCAATTTGTTCAGCCGTCTTTGACTGTTCTGTTCGCTGAACACGGACTCCATCCTTTTAATCAGCTCATCAATAATGTCCGTATGATTGCGGCATGCCAATTTGTACGATTCCACAAAAGCGTCCTCGATCATTTTCTCATCCAATCCCTTGCTGTGAGGACAGAGCTTCTTTCCCTTTTTTGTAGAGGTAACGCACTGCCAAACCGTCTTTTCGTGTGGAGTTCCGCTATGCCAACTCCGCCGCGAGAAATTACTTTTACAAAACGCACATTCCAGCATGCTGCTGAATGCAAATTTCCTGCTGTATTTGTCACGTTTGCCTTTCATACCGCGACGGCGATTCTCGCCCCTTCTATGCAGGATAGTCTGCGCCCTCTCAAAGACTTCTTCGCTGACAATCGGCTCGTGATGATTTTTGACATAAAACTGATCTTCCTCGCCATAATTCTCAAGTCTTCTCTTGGAAATCGGATCGACGGTAAAGGTCTTTCCCTGCAACAAGTCGCCTTTGTATTTCTCATTTTTGATGATACCAAGAATGCTCGTATCTTGCCATTCGATTCTTCCGTTTTTGGTTTTACGGCCTGCCTCGGTTAACTCCTTAGCAATAACGTAAGCACCCATTCCATCAACGTAACGCTGAAAAATATAGCGGACAAGCTCCGCTTCTTCTTGGTTGATGGAAATCTTCTTCGTGCTCGGATCGTAATCGTACCCCAAACAGCTTTGGAAGCCGACCAACTCGCCGCGCTTCATTTTCATCTTCAAGCCTTTCTTGACGTTGGCGGAGATATTCTCGACTTCTTGTTGCGCTACGGAACTCAAGATGACAAGCAACAGCTCACCATCCATCGTCAGCGTATTGATATTCTCGTCTTCAAAAAATACAGCGACGCTCTTTTCCTTCAACATGCGGACGTACTTCAAGGTGTCGAGCGTGTTTCTGGCAAATCGGGAGATGGACTTCGTAATGACCATGTCGATCTTTCCGTCCATGCAATCATTAATCATACGCTGAAAATCCTCGCGCTTCGTCACCTGTGTGCCGGTAATCGCTTCGTCCGCATACATGTCAACCAGCACCCAGTCGCTACGCTTGTTTACGAGTTCTGTATAATAGACAACCTGCGACTTGTAGCTGTTCAACTGCTCCTCTGAGTCGGTACTTACGCGGGCATACGGAGCAACGCGAAGAATGTCCGATGATTTTCCGCCCTTCCGATCAGTTATTTTCCGGCTTGCTTTAATCACTTCCACTTCAAGAGCCATAGATTCGTCCTCCATTCTTATTAACCCGCCATCAGTATAATAAGAGCTGGGCGGACCGACAAATCTGCAAATTAAGAAGTCAGGTCCGAAATGATGCCGTATTCTCGCATGGTTTTGCTCTTGATCTGATTGAATTCGCTTTCGGTAATCAATGAGAGCGCCAACAACTGTTTCATCATCGCAATTTGCATGCTGTACCGGATCAGCTTTTGGTTCATAACTAGCCTCCCGATCATTCTGACATGCCGAAAAGCAGAGATGCGCACCGCAGCGCATCTCCGTTTCCGCCTCTGTTTTGGTTGCGTATCTGAAAATCTTATCCGGCGGACGGTGGTTGTCCGTCCTCATAGGCTTCAAGCCTCTTCCAGGATCGCTGCAAGTCGCCCCCATTGCGATGAACTGTGGCTGGACGGAAGTATCATTATCCCTCCGCATGGGTCTTCGCCCTAAATGGCACCGCCATTTATTTATTGCATGGGCAAAATCGCTCGCATTCCGCCGGTTCTGCTAACAAGGCATGCAAAAACAAGAACCGGCAAAATGGTCATGGCGCTCCTGCAACGCGGCTATCCTTCATGGCCATGCGGGGAACGTACCGGATAAGATTGTATTTGGTTGTCAAAGAGCGATGAGGGCGATCAATTTGTCCCTCTACTATCCGCTACATTTTCGGGGTAAAATCGGACTCTGGTTTGCAAGATTTCGAGAAAAATATTTTCCGGGACGGAAAGCGAGGGATTGGTAGGGGGGCGATAAAACAAAAAGACGGTGCAGGAAAATTCCCTGATCACCGCTTTTTGTCAACTCCCAATGCAATTTTGAATTAATTAAATTGACGGTGAAACCCTACCCTGCGGAACAGATGCGAGTGTATCCGTTTCACAGCGGTAGGGTATTGGGGGAATGTTACGAAGGCGTGCATAGAACCTGTGTAGTATGCAAATGGGCAGCGTTCACTTCTCACTCGCTAGTTGCGGTCTGCCAAACAGCACTTGCTTGTCCGCATCGAACAAAGTGCGGTACACCACTTGCCCCCGACTGGAGGAAGCGTCCACCACTTTTCCGTCGCCTGCGTAAATCCCGACGTGCGTTATATCCATAAATCTACCGTTGCGCTCATAGCTCCAAAATACAAGGTCACCCGGAATCAAATCCGCCGCGCTTACGGCCAGGTCATTCTCAACGCAGAATCTGGCCTGTTCCGCTGCGGTTCGTGGCTGCTCGATGCCAAGCTGCCGATAAACCCATTGAACGAGATAGCTGCAATCCGTAAAGTTGTCCTGACCGGCTTTCGGTTGGCTGTACGGATCGCCTAGACGAGTCAGCGCCAATTTGACGGCTTCACTGCCCAGTTCGCCTTCGAGCAAATGCTGTTGAACCAATTCAAGCTGCTCCGGCGTTAAGCCACTATCCGCTTCTTTGCCGAGTATTGCGAACATCATCGGTCGGAACTCTGCGGACAGCATTTCCTTCATCAAATCCATCTGCTCGTTTGTAAAATGGTATGCTTCTGCTTGTCGCTCCGCAGTTCTACTATTGACGGTAATATGCAAAATGCGCTCATAGGTTGTCGTCGTCTCTTTGCTGGAGCTTCCGTCCTCATGCTGAACCGTAACCATTTCCGTATGTTCAATCGTTTCAACATGGGATTCCACCTGATTTATCTCCCAGAATACCTCATGGATGATACCAATTCTTGTTGCATCAAGCGTAACTACATCCATTCCGTTTTCTGTATCCATTACCGTCTTCACCGCAAAGACGGCTATAATGTCCGCCCAATTATCGATTCGCGTGTTGTCTGCACTATCAGTATAATGGATCTCCACCCGGTCTACGTTTCCAGCTGACTGCTGGATTTCTTCCAGCTTTGACTCAAATTCAGCGTCCATCTCCTGAACGATTCGAGAAAGCGGCTTTACATCAGCATCCGTATTTTCGCCGGATACGAAAATACCAAATGGAGAGGAAATGACGGCGGCTATCGCCATCACTATGCACAGCAATACAATCACTGTACTGCTGATCCCCAAAAGCGCCGTCAATCCTTTGACAAGCATCGCGGCGGCTTTTACAACCATTTTAATGATACGAAGATTCAGTCTCGCGGCAGCTTGCGCCCTTTGAAGGGTGCGGCGAGTTGTCATCGCCATTTGCGCAGCCCGCTTTGCTGTCTCTACGGCGTTCATTTTCGGTTCCGCGCGATCCGCTTTTTGAGCCTGTCCCAGCCGCTGCCCCGTTTTGATAAACGGCGACAATGTTTTGAACGTTCGTTCTTTTCGCTTGATCGTTTGACCTGCTATTTCAGATACGAGCGCATTACGACGAGGCGCACGTACATTTGCTGTATGCGACGGCGCGGCGGCGCGTGTCTTTTTCCTGGCTGGTTTAACGTCCCGTTTCGAAACCAGGTCGAGAATCCTGTCCTTGCGAGAACGATGCGAAAGCCGGGCATTGGCCCGGCTCCGAATAAAGCGTTGTTTTCCTGATCGTTGATCTGAACGCAAGAGATATTTGCCATCAATCGGCTTATAAAGACGAAGCCTGCGTGCTTGCCGCGATGTGGGCGTAACCGAAGGCTCAGGATTCGTGTCAACGGGGGTGTTTCCTGAGACAGTATCTCCAATCGGTAATGTCTGCTTTTTTTGAATGTGTCGAATCAATCTACTGCTGACACTCATGCTCATTCCCATTTGAGTTCGCACCATTTTCTTCATGGTCGATTCGGAGCGGTGCTGTGCATATGCTACGGGAGTTTGAGCATGTGCTTTGTCATGATCTGCCTGCCGCTTAGCGCGAACGCTTGAACGCTTCACGCGCTCCATCACTTTGGGGAGCTTGTCCAACTGTTTGATGTCCCTTGCCACAGTACTCATTTTGATTTTCTTCATTATCCGACTTCACTCCCGTCAAAAGCAGTCAATTAGCGAATTTGCTCCGTCCGCCGTTTCAAAATCTGATCATGACTGCGGCATTCCGGATAACGAAGGTGGATCGCTTCAAAAAAATAAGGGGTGTAACCGCATGCAAACAACTCGTTAGGAGCGGAATAGCGTTCCGCGCCTTCTTCCGTCCAGCCGTTCCAAAGATTAAAGGCAAGTCGGCTCACGCGAATGGAACTGCTCGTCTGCCAAGAGGCCGCGAGACCTTCGGGCTTAATGCCCCCCTGAGAAAAATCGAACAAATCGCGGATATGCTTGCGGGTTTCTTGGGAAATGCCAAGCGTATAGAAAAGTGCACGGTGGTAGCTGTCGCTGCATTCCCTTTCATTTAACATCTGATAGTAGAAGCATTCGTGCTCTGCAGCGTAAAATCGACCAGGATTCATCCTTACATGCCCCTCTCATGGAAAATGAGCGGCTGGCAACAACCAGACCAGCCGCCGTCGGAACAAGTCCCTCTACCTATCTGTTCATTTCTCATTCAAAATCGTACCCTCGAACGAACCGCGATCACATGTTTTTGAGAGTTCGCTCCATTTGCTTCAAGCTACGCTCAATCGACTTGCGAACCGCCCGCTCATTCACCTGCTCCGCCTCGGCAATCGCCACCTTGCTCATACCCAAGAAGAAGTGAGCGTAGATGCGCCTGAACGATTTTTCCGGCAACTCACACATAGCCGCATAAAGCTGCTGATTCGTCAGCTTGCGCTCGTAATATTCCTCTGGGGAAATTGAGAAGAAAAGGGCATCATGCTCGATCCCGTCGTTACAATCCAGCGAGTAGTACGCCCGATGGCGATACGTGCGTAGTCTATATGCATTTTCATTCAGATCAAACCGGCGGATTTCCTGCGCCACTTCTTCATCGAGATCGACCCACACGTCCGTGTTCAAAAAGGGATACATATCCCGTAAATTCATCCGTTTCATTCTCGTCCCTCCGTTCTGGTTTGTTGGCAAACCAAAACAGAGGGAGGAGAGCGGCAGCCGACGCTTCCTAATAAACGCTGGCGTACAGCTTCAAGAGAACCAAAAAAGACTTTGCCGCAGAGCATAGCAGTGCTCAATCGCGGCAAAGTCCCAAAGTAAATTGCGTTGTTGAATTGTTCGTAGCCACACCAATAAACGACCGATCAATCGTTCGTAATCGTATATATCATACGACAAAGGATGCTGCATACCGATGCCCTCCTCACAGGGCAACACCTTTCGTGAGGAACATCATCTGGTTGTTTTGGTGTTGTCACTCGTCAGTTCGTTGTTAGCTCAAATAAAACGCTCCTTTAATTTCAGGGTTTTGCAGGTCATCATCACGTTCATCTAACAAATGAGAAAATTGCTCTGGTGTCAGCGGCTCGTAGAATAGATAGCCTTGCACGACATCGCAGTTCCAACGGTTAAGCTATTCAAGCTGTTTCTTCGTTTCTACGCCTTCCGCCACAACGGACAAGCCAAAGCGTATGTAGCAAACTGAGAGAGGAATAGCTTGTTCCGAAATCGTCCAGTGAAATTCAGAAGCCCATGTTTTTCATGATGATCAAATTGTCCTGCACCTTCTGAAAATCCTGAATGGCGATACTTTCTGTCATTTCCAACGTCAACGTGAATCTCCCATCCTAATTGAATGACAAAAAGGACACCACCCTATAACGGCAGTGTCCAATTTCTGTCGATAGGGTAACCCGGCGATCATCGCATGTTATCATACATTAGATCCGTGGCTTTGCGTCCCTGTCTTTCGAGCAGGTTTGCCTTTTTCCATATTTATTTTAGAATTCTGGCTCAACCTAAAAATCAGTGTTTGAAAGTTAGCCCAGCATCCTATGACGGTTACATTCAATAAGAATACCAGCTTTATAGCGATTGCGGTTTCGAGTGAAATAGTGGCGGCGCCGAAAAGCTTTAATGCGATTATGACGACCTTCTACAGTCGCATTCGTCCACCGGCATTGATGATAATTCGTGATTTCCTCTTTCCAGTTACGCATGGTTGTAAGGGTGTTTCGAACAGCGGGATGATCAATTAGATCGCCCTGCGCGCACCAACGTTCAAATCCCAGTTTGGCAATGTTAAAGCTCGGCGAACAGTCGTACCAGGTCGTAAACGCTTCTTTCCATTCCCATACGCTGCGAAGTAACGGAGCGTAGTTCAGCAACACTTCCAGCCGCTTTCTACTTTCCGCACCGAGCGATTCCATAGGCGGATTAAGCAAGCGATGGTTAGCTTTCAAGTGGGCTTTCGCCCGCGGGGATAATGTCCGCTGCACGGATTTCCGTACTTCCTGTACGCTTTCGATCACATAACCGTGAACATGAAATCGGATCTGCGATGCGAATCGCATTTGGAAAACATTCGCTGATCCAAGTATGGTAAGCCTGAGCCAAATCCATGACCACCGCTTTGGGCTGAAGCATCAGGAAGTCCGGATGCCCCCTGGCATATGTCCGCAGGTCATCCAGCTTGCGGCCGGGCAGCAGGTCCAGCATCGTCTCGCCCTTGAGGTTGTGAATGCCGGTATTGTAGGTATGCCCTTTCTTGATGGCGAAGTCATCGACACCCAGAACCAATTCTGACATTTCTCCCGCCTCGTTCCACACTTGTTCGTAAATCCTCTCCGACACTTTAGGAACCGCTTCGTTATGGATATACTGCACCGTACTCGCGGGTGCTTGCTGGATACGCGCACTGTGCGCTGCCGTAGAACCAAGCGCGTGTTCAACCGTAGCTGCACGGAAGAACGCGCTGTACTGCTGCTTGGTCCCAGCAAAATCATAAGCCCATACGAATCCAGCGTCGCAGCGTTTGCAATACATGCGAATGGTTGGTAGATGCAGATTTTTGTAATTGAAATGCAGGACTGACCTCCTATTCTTCGACATCTAGCAAAACAAAAAGACACATCCCCCAAGAGGTAGTGTCTCGCTGCGAAAACATTAGGGTAACCCGGCGATCATCGCATTAATAATGCTTTAGACCCGTAGCTTTGCGTCCCTGTCTTTCGATCAGGTTTGCCATTTTTCCTATTTGTTTGCCGTTTGTGTATAGGAGTATTGTATCACATCGCTCATCGAAATGACAAATAATGGACACCCAGTATGACGGGACGAGTTGGCGGTTGTGGTCGACGTATGGGGCAAGCGGAAAAAGTATACTCCAATCTTTGCAGCCCTGCGCTTTTTAACGGAGAAGTACCCGGCCCCCCATTTTTTCTATTTGTCCGGAACGGTTTGCGAATTTGTTTGCATCGTATGCGGTTTTTGAGGATTGGATCAGGAAGATTCTCCTGTTTGTGGTGCCGCGGCAGTCTGCTGAACCTCCGGATTGCGGAAATTCCAAGCCAAACTGCCTCGCGCCGAATCCTTCAAGGCGGTATTCGACGATTCTCCCGGTTATAAAAGTAGACCACAGGATTATAACAGTTCCTGTGGTCTACTTCTTATTTCAGCAAGGAGAGGAGACTGTATCCCCAATGAATATTATACTGCAGAAGTTGTTGTATAGGGTTACGTAGCGATCCCATAATTTCAGGCGGTATTTTTCTATTTCATTACTTCGCTCTATGATATTGGACGTTGCAGCAAATGGAAACAATCTTCAATTGCCAAGAGATGGAAGTTGAAATGTGTCTCTAATAACTTGGATTCCTCATCTGTCGGAGAATTGAAGTCAACCCAGTACCGGGATGGTTCATTTTTTTCACCCGATTCTCGTTCATTAATGCATTCACCTACATCAAATGGGAAATAAACAGGGAGGCAATGCTGAAATATACCGTTAGCGAAAAGATATCATTTAATGTCGTAATCAACGGGCCGGAAGCGACAGCCGGATCGACCTTAAAATAATAGAGCAGCAAGGGAATGACCGTCCCGGCCACGGTGCCGATGACCAGCGTCGCAAACAAAGTGCTGCCGACCACCAATCCAAGCATGGGATCTGCTTGCCAGATCGAAGCCACAATGGTGATTAATGCACCGCAAACGATACCGATAATTAGGCCTACTCCCAGTTCACGGAAGATTAGGCGAATGGCGCTTTTGAGGTTTTTCCCGCTGGACGCCATCCCGCGAACCACGACCACAAGCGACTGGGTCCCCGTATTTCCCGTCATTCCTGCGATCATCGGCATAAAATAAGTCAGCGCCACCACTTGGGTTAGCGTGTCCTCAAAGCCGCTGAGGATACTGCCCGTCAAGACTCCAAGCCCTAACAATAAAATAAGCCAGGGCAACCGGCGGAGGGCAGCCGTGAACGGCCTTGTATTCCAATCGATGGTTTTTCCCGAGGCCGATAATTTGGCGATGTCTTCATTGGCTTCTTCGATGATGACATCCAACACATCGTCAACCGTAACGATCCCGACCAGGCGATGCTGTCCGTCCACAACCGGGACGGCAATAAAATCATACTGTTGGATAACCTGGGCCACTTTCTCCTGGTCCATGTCGACCGGAACGGAGATGACGCGGGTAAACATTATGTCTTCGATCTTATCGGTTGCGTCCGCCATTATCAAATCGCGATAAGAGACAACCCCCACCAGCTTTTTATCTTCATCGAGCACATAAAGGTAGTAAATATTTTCGGCGATTTCCGCAAACAATTTGAGCTTGTCCACTGCTACCCTGACCGCATAGGTTTGCCGGATCCAAACATACCGGTTCGTCATGATCCCCCCCGCGGTGTCAGGGGGATACCGCATGAGATCCTTCACGCTGTTCGACTCTTCGGTTCGCATGGCCGCCAAGAACTCTTCAATCTTGCCGGCGGATAATTGGTTCAGCAAATCCGCCAAATCGTCATTCTCCATTAAATCCATGATATTGGATGATTGCTGGACGCCAAGCTTGTGCAAAATATCAATTTGCATCGGAGGATCAAGTTCTTGAAGGAGAATGGCAACTTGTTTGGGCTGCAGCATCCCGAGAAATTTAAGGCGATGTTTGTCGGGCAGGGTGATATACAATGTCGCTATATCGTAAGGCTGCAATTCTGCGACAATCTTTTGAAGCTCCTCCCGTTTTTGTTCTTTTACGCATTTGATGGCGGAAAGCAGAATTTGTTCTTGTGACATCGTATGCAACATGGCCTCGCACCTCCATTTCCATTCTACCCCTCAAGGCCCTTAATAATCCAGGTACCACATAATGTTTGGATCATTGAGGCTTGGAATACTTATATTATATTTTTTATCACTTTCAAGTCTTTTGTAACAGCAATTGATCGCAGCAATTCAAAGCCACCTTTTTGGAGAAATCCAGATCAAGGCTATATAACATTTCCTGTTCGCTATCGTCATTTGGAGAGGGAACGTGGGCAACCCGTCCTGAATACGATAAGTTGGTACAGTCACCATTTTCTGCCCATTTCCCTCTTGCCCTTGGGCGCTTGGGTACGCCGCCGGCGCGATGGAAGATGAGCATGAGCCCCTGACAGAGGCACGAACGCCGTTCAGAATGCCGTCGCATTCGCCGAAGTCGGCTTGCCTCAATGGTCGCTATGTACGGACGAGCTTGAAGGCTCGCTGCTCTATGGACGGCGCCTTTGGGGGAAAGTCCTCCTGCTCCATGTACTTGCCCACCGTCTTCGGATCCATGCCCACCTCTCCTTGGCGATTTGGTACGGACCCACCTGTTCTCGGCTATGGTGCGATGATGCTTTTTCCAAGCTTGGTTCGGCAGTGCTTTTTTGTGCCGGAAACTTACTACAGATGTCCTTGAAACAACAATGAGCCTATACTTTTTCAGATTGCATTTTTTTGTTTTTTAATTTTATTCTCCCTAATAATAAAACACCAATTACAATAACGAAACTCAGTCCCCACTGCATCCATGGATTTACTGCAAAAAATTCCTTTATAATCGGCTCATCGACAATCATCTTCGATGCAGTCCAAGCCAATACACCCGAACCGATGTAAATAATAATCGGGAAACGTTCAACCCACTTTATTATGAGGGTGCTTCCCCAAACAATTATTGGAACACTAATCAGTAATCCTGCTACAACCAAAATAAAGTTACCGTGCGCTGCCCCCGCTACGGCAAGTACATTATCCATTCCCATTACCGTATCTGCAATGACAATTGTCTTTATTGCCGACAACAAATTGCCAGCGGATTTTACATCATGTTTCTTCTCTTCCACAAGAAGTTTATAGGCTATCCAAATCAGAAGCACTCCGCCAATCAGGAGGAGGCCAGGAATTTTTAGCAACCAGACGGCAATCAAAGTTAGCAGCGAACGAATCGCTATTGCCCCGAAAGTTCCCCAAAAAACAACTTTTTTTTGTAAGTCTCTAGGCAGATTCCTTGCAGATAAGCCTATAACAATCGCATTATCGCCAGCTAAAACCAGATCGATAATGACAATGGCCAATAATGCCGTCCAAAATTCCGGAGTAAAGAAATCCATTTTCCGCCAACTCCTTTTAAGATATACTTGCCAACCAACAAATGACCTTCATTTAAAATTTGCGACCTTGAGAATCGCGTGCTTTCCTCCGTTGCTCGCTGCTACTTAACGTTTGCCAATGACACCTACCTTATTCAGTATGCCTGCACCATATGACGTTGACAAAAATGGATTTGATCCCGCTTAGTTCATCCATTGAGCAAGATAAAAATATAAGGGTATCCCGGCAATTAAATTGAAAGGAAACGTAACTCCAAGGGATAGTCCCAAATAAATGGACGGATTGGCTTCCGGTACGGAGCCTCTCATCGCCGCAGGCGCGGCTATATACGATGAACTCCCGGCCAAAACTCCCATGAGTGTGGCGCTTCCGACGGACAACCCGATATGCGAACCTGCCAAAACTCCTAAGCTTCCCCACATAATGGGCATCATGACAGCGAATAGAAACAGCCTGACTCCCTGTTTTCCTATTTCCGGAAGACGGCGTCCGGCAATTATGCCCATGTTCAACAAAAAAAGCATTAAAATACCGGGGTATAAATCAACAAAAAGGGACTCGATCAGCGGTTGGCCTGATTCCCCAACGACCAAACCGATGAGC